>CAYGZA010000310.1:0-8044 GCA_964354135.1 uncultured Planctomycetaceae bacterium | reverse complement strand
TTGACCTAGGTAGCGTCTGCCAGATTGAGAGCTTCGTTGTCCAGGCCGATGACAATGATGCTTACTACCTCTCCTATCGGGATCTAAGCGACGGAACCTGGAAGCTGGCGTGGACTGTCCCAAACGTGGGTGGTTGGGGCATGCAGACTCGCCCGAACCCCAGCAATGACCTGGAGAGGTACTTGCTTGCTACCCCGATCACGACGAACGCCCTAATGTTCGCGGGTGACGGCCATACCGACCTCCTTTTTTCGGTCTCAGAGATCCAAGCTTACGGCAACGTCGTCCCCGAACCGACTACCCTCATCGTCTGGTCGCTACTCGGGATGTCGGGGGTCGCCGTGGGATGGCGGCGACGCAAGCGTTAGGCCGGGCAGGTCACCACAGGCTTGAGTCGCGGGAAGGCGGCACGGGCATCTTGCCTGTGCTTGGCTGCCAAGCTGATGACCGGCTCTGAACCAAGAATCCTGATCCTTGCTCTTTCACGGCCGAGGGTAGCCGTGCTGCCGTACCAGTTGAGGCTGAAGTAGCGCGCCGTCAGGCTACGGGCCAAGCATCGCCCCCCCTTTGGGCTTTATTTTGCGAATCTTTCCATTTTCCTTGTCAGGAATCGCGGGTCAGCGGGCATTAACTAATGGAGAACCCGGGTTGGCCCGCCGCGCTCCTGTCCGACACACGCAAGACCAGGGGCATCGAGAGGAGGGGGATTATGAGACGATTGATCGTGGGTCTGCTGCTGGTGGTGTTTGGTGGTGCTACGGCCAAGGCGGGCGTGGTCTTGGACGACCACTTCAATGACGGCGCCTTATCGCCACAGTGGGCCGTTGGCTTCACCGGCGCTACCGGGTGGTCGTATAGTGAATCGGGCACTTCCTTGCGAGTCACCGGAATCGCCGTACCTGCCATTACTCAAGACGATTGGGGCTACGTTACCCTTACTCGGCCCTTGTCTTCCGCGGCGGGTGACTTCCATGCCGACTTCAACATCTCCTGGACAACTGGAAGTGCAGCCCTTCAACAGGTTCGTATCGCCCTGCGCGACGCCAACAGCCATTTGATTGCAGAGGCGGGTTATGTGGATGACATTCTCGCGGTTAACGGCTACGCAGACGTGAAGATCGGAAGCGGAGGGTGGGGCAGCTACGCCCCCGTGCACTGGGGCGTGACCGAGAACATCAACTTCAGCATCGATCGGGTCGGAGACCTGGTCCAGGTCTCAGTCTTCAATCCCACAGACGGCACAGACCACCTACTTCGAACCGGAACATCGGACTTGCCGCTTGAGACCGCTGAGATATCGTTCTGGCGCGGCACGAGTCACCTTTCGCCCCTTGCCGCCTTCTATACTGAGGACGTTGACTTGATTCGCATCAGCGGCGAAAACTACGTCCCCGAGCCCGCCAGCCTGCTTGTGTGGTCCGTGGTCGGCGGCCTCGGCGCGGCTGGTGCCTGGTGGCGACGGAAGCGGAAAGCCGCGTAGCCGCAAGAAACCGAGTCGTCAAAGATCACACCCGCGTCATCCGGCGCGGGTTTTTCGTGCGCTCACCGCGAGCCGTACTGCAACCAAGAAGGCTTCCGAAGTCTTGGAGATTTCGGAAGTCTGCGCGGCGCACTCGTTCCGACGAAGCAGCGCCACGCGCAATCACTCGCCCACGTAGGGCAGAAGGGCCATGAAGCGGGCCCGCTTGATCGCCAGAGTCACGGCGTGTTGGCTCACCGCCGTGCAGCCGCTTTTCCGCCGGCCAATGATCTTGCCTTGGCGGTTGGTGAGCCGCTTGAGTAGCTCGATATCCTTGTAGTCCACGTAGATCGGCCGGGGACGCTTGCCGTCCACAAACAAGGGGTCCTTTTTCTTGCCCCGGGCCTTGGCCTTGGCCCGCTTCTTGGCCGTGCGGCTTCGTGGGGAGTGTCCGAATCTCGACATAAGAAAGTCACCTGATTGCTCGCGAACCCACCACGGGCCCCATAGCCCTCTGGCGGGGAAGTCGGCCCATGCGAACCTCTGATTGTACAAAACCGCGGCCGGGACACAACCCGGGCCGAGGATCATAGGACGGGGAACAGAGTTCCAAAATCTTAGCGACTTCGGAAACCCGCACGGCGGCCCCACAATACGGGTGGGCAAAGCCCTCCCTGAAGACCGCGAGCCGCGCCGGCTTACAGCTCACAACGCGGGCACACGCCCGGCTGCAATTCCACCCTGGCGGGCGGTGGACACACCGGACACGCTTGGTCATCCACCAGGCTCTTCTGCCACTCGACTCCAAGCGCGAGGGCATTGATTCCCGAGCCGATGCCCAAGAGCGCCACGCGGTCGCCCGTGGCGAGGTGCTTGCTGTGAACGCCCATTGCCGCGGTGATCGGCAGGGCGACCGAGCCGGTGTTGCCCAACCACTCCAGCGTCGAGTAATCCAGGGCGGGGTTGAGCTCGAGGGCCTCGAAGAGCATCTTGCGATGGGCGCGGCCCACCTGGTGGCAGAAGGTCTTGTCGATCTCGGCCGCGTCCCAGCCGACCGACTCTAAGAACCTCGGGAAGACCTCCGCCGCGGTTCGGATCCCTTCTTCGAGGAGCGATTCGGAGTCGGTCCACATGAGCGGCCGGCCGTTCCCGCCGATGCTCACGTCGCGCCCGCCGAAGCAAAGCTCGCACCACGCGGTATTGGCCCACGCCATGCCCCCCAGCAGCCGGTTGCCGGTGCGGCTCAAACGCCGGTCCACCAGGAGCACGGCTGCGCTGCCCGAGCCGATCGTCAGCGAGGCCATCGCCCGCTTTACGTTGGTGCGGCTCAGGGAGGCGTCTTCATTGAGCGCTCGAACCGTCTGCTCCACCAACGTCCGGCTGCTCTCGGTGCCGGCGACGATGCCCGCCCGGATGTGGCCCAGCTCGATCATGTCGGCCACCTGAACGACGCCGTCCAACAGCCCGAGGCACGCGTTGGAGACGTCGTAGATCAGGCACTCGGGCAGGAGTCCAAGCCGGTGGTGTACCCGGCAGGCGGTGGCCGGCTCCAAGTAGTCGCGGCAGACCGACCCGTGGACCAGGGCGCCAATGTGCCGCTTGTCGAGCCCGGCCAGGCGGATCGCCTTCTCGGCGGAAGCGGCGCTCATTTGGCTGGGAAGCGTCCCGCGAGGCCAAAACCGGCGCTGGACGATGCCGGTCATCAGCTCCAGGCGTCCCTCGGGGAGCCGCAGGCGGCGATACAGGGGGGCCAGCCAGGCCTCAATCTGCTCCGAGGTGACCACTTCCTCGGGCAGCGTGCAGGCAAAGGTCTCCAGGCAGACGTTTTGGTATTGCATCGGGGCTCTGATCGGCGAAAATGGCCGCGCGGCGGCGTTGGGTGGAGCTTCCCAGCATAGCCGCCGGCAAAACCGGGGTAAAGAGGGCGGCCGTGGCCCGGTGACCTGGCGGCCTGTGGAAAACCGGCCGGAAAACGGACACTGTAGCAGGGAAACCGGCTCACCAAGAAACCACCAAGAGACGAAAAGCGACCGGCAAACGGGTCGCACGCTTGCGGAAACCCACACTGCTAGCAACGCTGTCAGCACAATACCTGGTGGGCGGTAGGGCGAATACCGCAAAATGTACCTAGCTTGATTGCACGGTGGCGGGGCGCCGCCTAAACTCCCCGGTGACTTGCACCCTCGACCGACGCAGACACATCCCAAGCTCAGGAGTTTGCAGGGTTCTACGATAAGGACATCGTTCCGGTTTGGTATCCGAGTCAGGTGGGACCGACCGGTGGACATTGCTTGAGGACTGGGCGTCAAGGACCGACGCGCCATGCCGACTCCGTGCTCAGGCTCTTGTCTGCGTTCGACGCGCGGGGACGCTGCCCCGTGCAGTTGGGGGTCTCTTTTCTCCTCTGAGCCGCGCCGGCAACGAGTGCCTTATCGGGTTATCTCCCGTCTTACCTAAGAGCGGACACAGGACGTGTCCCAGGAGGGTACTCGATGACCGCCAAGCCTTTGATCGGAATCAACGCAGACTACCGTTCCGCCCGGAAAGACGCCCCGGCGTTCACTTTCCTCTGCGACGGCTATTATGACTCCCTGTGTAAGGTAGGCGCCGTCCCGTTGATCATCCCGCCGATCATGGATCGGCACGACCTGAACCGCGTTCTCGACCTGCTCGATGGGGTTATGATGATCGGCGGCGCGGACCTCGACCCGCGCCACGACGGGTTCATGCTCCACCCCTCGGTCCGGCTGCTCGACCCGCGGCGAGAAGGGTGCGACCGCACCCTGATGGACCTGATCGCCCGGCGGCGGATGCCGGTGTTCGGCATCGGCGTGGGAGTGCAACTGCTCAACGTTCAGCAGGGAGGAAACCTCTTCCTCCACATCCCCGAGGACGTGCCGCGGGCCATTCCGCACTCGGACCTCATCGACCCGGCCCATCGCCACGCCCTGGTCGTGGAGCCCGGGTCGCTGATGGAGCGGGTATACGGCGAAGGAGAGATCCGCGTCAACAGCATGCACCACATGGCGATCGACGAGGTCGCCCCGGGCTTCGCCGTTACCGCCCGCTGCCCGGATGGGATCGTCGAGGCGATCGAGAGCGTCATGGACGATTGGTTTGCCTTCGGCACCCAGTTCCACCCCGAGAGCGAGTCCGCTTCGGCCCTCGACCTGCGGATCTTTGAGGAATTCCTCGTTGGGGCGGCCGGGAAGGTCCCCGAAATGCGGATGGTCGCCTGACCGGGATGGCCACGATTCTGCAAATCGACAGGCACCGCCCCGCCGACCAACGGCGTTGGACCGTCGGGGTCTTGGTTGCCTCGGACTGTAGCCGGCTGGCGGCGACCCTGGTGGCCGCCGGCGGGCAGGCGCTGGGCCTCCGGGCGGAGATCGTCGACGGGATGATCGCCGAGGTGCCCAAGGACGTAGCCTCGCTGTTTGCTCAGCTTACGGGCCCTGGGGCCGCAGTGCCCCCTGCCGCCGCCCTCGAAGGGGCGGCCGCCCTGCGGGCCCTCTTGGCCGAGCTGCAAGCCTCCGTGGTAAACGCCCTGCTCGCGCAGGCCGGCGTCGCGCCGGCACGAATTCTGGCCATCGGGGTGCACGATCCCGGCCTGTGGAGCACCGGCCATGGCGCCCGGATGGGCTACCTCGGCCTCTGCGATGCCGCACGGCTGGCCGAATTGACCGGCCTGAACGTGATCGATGCGTTCCCCGCCCGCGACGTAGCCCGCGGCGGCCTGGGAGGCCCGCTCACCCCGCTTGCGGAATGGGTCCTCCTGAGGGCCCCAGGGCTCAATCGAGTGCTGCTCGACCTGGGGCGGACGACCCGGCTGAGCTTTCTCCCCCGCGACCTCGAACATGGCGAGCCGCGCGTCCTGGGGTTCGACGTCGGGCCCGGCATGCGGCTGTTGGACCTCCTGGTGCAGCGGCTCACTGGCAACGAGCAGGCGTTCGACCCCGGCGGGCGATTCGCGGTTCAGGGCAGACGGCTGGACGAGCTGATCGAGCACTGGATGGCCGACCCGTATCTCCGCCGTCCGCTGCCGCGATGGCAGCCCCGGGGGGTCCGACCCGAACGGTACCTGGTTGACGCCCTGCAAATGGCCGTCCAGACAGGCTGGTCCGTCCGCGACCTGCTTTGCACGGCAACCCATTTCATTGCCGAAACGGTTGCCCTGGCCATCCACAAGCGAATGCCCGAGGACGTGACCGTTGATCAAGTCGTGTTTACCGGCGGCGGGCAGCACAACGGCATGCTCCTACGGGAGATCGCCACGCTCTTCCCCGAAGCACCGCTGGTCCGCGTGGATGAATTGGGCATCGAGGGCGAGGCCCTCGGCCCCGCCTCCATCGCACTCTTGGCGCTATTCCACTTGGATCAAGTGCCGAGCAATCGCCCCGAGTTGACCGGGACCGACGTCCCCCGGGTCCTCGGCCGGCTCACCCCGGGGTCCCCCCAAAGCTGGCAGCGGCTCCTGACCGAGATGGCCAACAGCCGGCCCGTGGTCCGGCCGCTCCGGGCCGCCCTATGACCACCGTGGCGGACCGGAGCGCCAGTTCGCCTTGCGATTGAGTATGGAGAGCGGATAATCTGGTGAATATGGGTCACGGTTGCCGATAAGGAAATCTGGCTAGATATCGCCTTCCTCGTTCCCAATCGGCCGAGCCCCGCCCGCGGACCCACAATCGCCTGCGGACGGGGCGGGAAGCAGCCGTAAGTGCCTTGAAAATGAGGACTTGGTAAGAACACCCCCGCCATGAACGCCGCAGGACCCCACTACCTCTTGTTCTCGCTCTCGGATCGCAGTCAGGACGATGAAACGGGGCGATGGCGATTCGTCCTTCGCGCAAGGGACGGCTCGCAACGCCTGGAAGCTACCGACACGGAACCCGGCGTTCAGGGGGAACGCCTGGAACTCTTGAGCATCGTCCGCGGCTTGGAGGCCCTGGAACAGCCATCGCGAGTTACGCTGGTGACTCCCAGCCCCTATGTGCGGGAGGGGATTCGCCGCGGCCTTTTCGAGTGGCGCCACAATGGCTGGCGGTGGGAAAGCTTCGGGCGAATGGTCCCGGTCAAGGACCTCGACCTCTGGCAACGCGTAGATCGGGCCCTGGAATACCACAATGTCGATTGCCGATTGTACCGGCTCGACCGCCCCCACCTCAACGGCTGCGGCGAAGACCATCTCCGCGCCTCCCAAGACGGGCAAACGGCTGAGCGAGGTCCCCATGGAAACCGTCTGCGGGACCGCTTGGCGGGCTTGCTCGGCCGACTCGGCCGCTGGGTCCTGACGGTCGGCGGGAAGTCGAGGCGGCGGCTGGCCCGGCTCGGAACCGCACTGAACCCGTGCCTGTGGTTCGGCTGACCCTCCGATGCGGGGGAAGTACCCCCTGTGGTGGGTCTATTCCTTGGACGGTTCCGCAAGTTTGCTCGATTGGCCGGCTTGACGAACAGCTAGGATGTAAGGAGGCTAAAGTGCGAACTACCCTTCCTTTGGATAAGATAGGGCAACTGGTTGAAGGACGACACGAGAACCCTTTTGAGCTATTGGGACCGCACGAGGTCAGCGACTCCGGGCGCCGGGCGTTGGCGGTGCGTGCGTACCTGCCGCACTCGACGCAGGCGTGGGTGATTGACCCGGGCCACGCGGAAGCGGCTCACCCGATGCGCCGCATCCATCCTGCCGGGCTGTTTGAGGCGATTTGTCCCGTCGCTTTGCGGAGCGGGCCGTCGCGGTACATGCTGCGTGTGGCCGACGAAGGCGGCAAGAAGGCGACCATGCACGATCCCTATTCGTTTCCGCACCTGCTGACCGATTACGACTTCCACCTGTTGAACGAGGGGCGGCACTGGCGGATGTACGAGAAGCTGGGTGCGCAATTGCGCGCGATCGACGGCGTGGAGGGGGTCAACTTCGCGGTCTGGGCCCCCGATGCGACGAGCGTCAGCGTCGTCGGCGACTTCAACGGCTGGGACAACCGCCGCCATCCGATGCGCAAGCACATCCCCAGCGGCTTCTGGGAGCTTTTTGTGCCCGGACTTGGAGAAGGGACGCTCTACAAGTTCTCGCTGCGGCACCACAACCACGTGTTCGAGAAGTCGGATCCGATCGGGTTTGCCGCGGAGGTGCCGCCGCGGACCGCCTCCAAAGTGGTCGACGTGAACCGCTTCCACTGGCACGACGCCGAATGGCTTGCCCGCCGGCGGGAAACCCATTGGCTGGAACAGCCGGTCTCGATCTACGAGGTCCACCTGGGAAGCTGGAAGCGGCCCGGCGACGATCCCAACCGCTGGCTCACCTACCGCGAATCGGCCCACGGGCTGGTCGACTACGTCAAGGAGATGGGCTACACGCACGTCGAGCTCTTGCCGGTGAGCGAGCATCCGCTTTCGGCCAGTTGGGGCTACCAGACGGTCGGCTATTTCGCGGTGACCTCCCGCTACGGGACGCCGCACGACTTCATGTACTTCGTCGACCTGTGCCACCGCAACGGCATCGGCGTGCTGGTGGACTGGGTGCCGGCCCATTTCCCCCGCGACGGCCACGGATTGATGCGCTTCGACGGCACGGCGCTCTACGAACAT
>CAYGZA010000309.1:0-8105 GCA_964354135.1 uncultured Planctomycetaceae bacterium | reverse complement strand
TGATCAGCACCAGGCCGATCTTCTTCAGCTCGGGCTCCAGGGACTTTTGGATGTTCTCCAGGAACTTCTCGCGGTCGCGGTTGATGTCCTCGATGTTCATCGAGGCGATCACCTGGCGAGACTGGCCGAAGATCATGTCCTCGGCTTGCTTCTGGATTTCTTTGGTGCTCAGTCCCTGGAGCCGGATCGCCGCGTTCTGCATCAGCTCGGGCGTGACGCCGATGGCCACGGTGAAGACGCTGGGGACGTTCACGCGGATGTTCTCGGCCGAGAGGGCCCCGCGGAGGGGGATCTCGATCTGCATCGGGTCGAGGTAGAGCCAGTCGTAGTCCTGGACCAAGGGCCACACCATCCTGGCCCCGCCGTGAATGCACGTGGCGGCCTGGCCGCCGGCGCCCTTCCCGAAAATCACCAGCACGCGGTTGGCGGGACACCGCTTGTAAAAGCGCACCGCCACGATCAGAAACGAAAGCACCGCCAGGCCGACCAAGGCAAACAGGGCGATCACCCACGGCTCCCAGGTCGCCGCGAACAACAGAGGGCTGGACATTTTCATGGGCTCCTTTCGGATTCCGACACCGGCTGCACCTCCAGCGTATCCGGCGTGACCAACTGGACTACGACAACTTTAGCTCCCGTGGGCAACTCCGGCCCCGGGGTCATGGCCAGGTACTCCATGGTCCGGTTTTGCAGGTTAAGCTGGATTTTCCCGACGCCGGACCGCTCGCTGGGGATCCGTAGGTACACCGTCCCGTGCCTGCCCAAAGCGTTCTCCAGGCGCACGGTCCCCTCGGACCTCAGCCGGCCCAGCAGTTGCACCATCCAGTACGTGCCGTACAGGGCGGCCAGACCCACGGCGACGGCCAACAGCAGCGTCGTGCCGATCGGCAGCTCGGCCGCATCCGCGGCGAGCCCGGTCAGGCCGAAGAAGGCCATGGCGGCCACCACGGTGCGGAAGGAAATCATGGAAAACAGCCACGTCGAGCCGTGCCCGAGGGTCTCGTGCCCGGCGTGCGTTCCGGCGCCGCCGACGTGCCCGTGGACGTCGCCGCCATCCGCGTGGAGATCGGCGCCGGCTGCGTCGACGTGGACGTCGGCCCCGAAGTCCTGGCCGATGTCAGTGCCGACGTCACTGCCCATGTCGGTGTGGAGTGAATCCCCTGCCAGCCCCATCAGGCTCAGGATCAACTGGCAGACCATGATCGTGCCGCCCGCGACGGCACAGAAGAGAAAGACGTAAGTCATTCCTGGTCACCTCCGTCGGAATCGCAGTTTCCAAGGCTTATTCGCCGGCGGGCGGGGACTCTTGGGTCCCGGGCTTCACGGTCCGTCCGCAAGTCCTTGGAGACCAAGCACGTTGCGGGCTTGGCCGATGTTTCCGCGATTTCCCTTACCCATAGCATGTGGGATGGAAAGCGGCGTGTCAAACGGCCCCCGGCAACAGTTTCCCAGGAAACAGAGCCGATGAGAGGCTTGCTCCCCCGAAGGAGTGTACCGGCTGATCGTCGCTGCACAGACCTTGTGGACCTCCGGCACCGTTCGGTTCCCGGAAGTAGGGCGGGCGTCTCGCCCGCCTCGGGAATCCGTCTGAGACCCTAGTACCGGCGAGACGCCGATCCCACTGGACCTACATTCCTGTTCGTGAGGACGATTAGTCGTTCGAGCGGTCTTTCAAGCCCAGCCGGGTAAGCCAGCGGCCGCGGGCCGGCTTTTCGCCCTTGTCTGGGGGAGCCGGCGTCTTGCCGGCCCGCTCCGCCGCGGCGCCGAGCATCCGAAGTTTCTCCTCGACCTGCACGCGCTCCCGAGCGAGCGTGGCCCGCTCCAGCGAGATCTCCAACTCGGCCTTGCGGAGCTTCTCTTCCCATTCCTGTTGCAGGCGGCGGAGGTTTTCCCTCTCCTCGCGGATCAGGGCGTCGTTGTCGAAGACCTCTCCCAGCGCGGCGGCACCGACCGCGACCGACCCGAGGCTCTTGCTCTGGTCTTCCAGAAGCTGTTGGAGTTCGGCGATTTCCCGCTCCTTGTCCCGCACCGCCTGCTCGGTGGTCTGGATCACCTGTTGGATCTCGACCCGCCGGGCCCGGTCTTCTTCGCTTCCTTCACCCTCTTCGTCGGACTCGTTCTCCAGGACGGCGAGGATGCGCCGCTTCTCCGCTTCCCAGTCGAGACCCCCGCCCGAGGGCACCGTGACCTGCGGACCGACCGTGCGGCTTTGTCGCGCCTGCGATTCCATGGCCTCGTTGCGGGCCTTCAGCTCGCGGACGTCCTCCAATGCCATCTCGTAGCGGCGCTGGAGTTCTTCGTCGGCACCGCCGGCCGGCTTCTGCCGGATTTCGGCCAATTGCCGTTCCTTGTCCGACACTTGCCGGAGCACAGCGGCCGTGCGGTCTTCCGCTTCGGACAATCGATCGGCCAGCGCGGTGCGCTCCGTCTTGAGCCGATCTCTCTCCGTCTGGAGCCTCTGGCACTCGACCTGGAGTCCCTGGGCTCCCTCGGGGCCTGCCTCTTTCATGGCCCGAGCGGTCAACTCCCGCTCTAGCTCGTCGCAGCGGTGCTCCCACGACTCACGATCCGCCTGCCACTGTGCTTCCCGCCGGCGGAGCACGTCCAACTCAGTGGTCAGTTCAGCCTCGCGGCTACGGGCGTCGGCAAGTTCCGTGGTCAGTTCGGCGTGCCGCTTGCGAGCCGCCTCCAACCGGCCCGAAAGCTCCGCCTCGCGCTGCCGGGCGGCCTCCAGTTGGCCGGACAAGTCGCCCTGCCGGATTCGTGATTTCTCCAGTTCCGCCTCCAGAAGGGATTGCTGCCGGCGAGTGGCTTCCAGCGCGGCGTCCTGCTCCGCCTGTTGGTTCTTGGTAGCCGTCAGCTCGGAGAGGAGTTCGGCGTGCCGGGCCCGGGCAGCCTCCAGTTGCCCGGACAGCTCGGCTTCACGCTGCTGAGCCGCCTCCCGTTGGCCGGCCAATTCACCCTGCCGCGTTCGGGCCTTCTCGAGTTCCGCTTCCAGACGGGCTTGCTGCTCCCGGGCGGCTTCGAGCCCGGCGTCGTCCGCCGCCTCGTGGCTCTTTGCCGCAGTCAGCTCGGAGAGGAGTTCGACGTGCCGCGCCTGCGCGGCCTTTAACTGCTCGGACAACTCCGCCTCGCGACGCTGAGCGGCCTCCAGTTGGCCCGAAAACTCGCCCTGCTGTGTCCGGGCCTTTTCGAGCTCCGTCTCCAGACGCTTCTGCTGCCGCCGGGCGGCCTCCATCGCGGCGTCGTGCTCCGTGTGCTGGTCCGTTGCGGCGGTCAGGTCCGCGAGGAGTTCGGCATGGCGGGCACGGGCAGCCTCCAATTGACCGGACAACTCGGCCTCGCGCTGCCGGGCAGCCTCCAGTTGGCCGCTCAATTCGCCCTCCCGCGACAGGGCTTTCTGTACCTCCGCTTCCCAGCGGGCCTGCTCCCGGCGGATGGCTTCCAGCGCGGCGTCCCGTTGCGCCTGGTCGTTCTTTGCAGCGGTCAGCTCGGCGAGCAATTCGGCATGGCGGGCCCGGGCAACCTCCAGTTGGCTCGACAGCTCCGCCTCGCGCTGCCGGCTCGCCTCCAGCGCCGCCGTCAACTCCGTGTGCCGGGCCCTGGCGGCCTGCAATTCGGCGGTCTGTTCCTGGAGCTGGCAGCCGTGCTCGTCGGCAATCCGCTGCACCTGGAGCGCCAGCTCGGCCTGCGCGCGCTGGAGCCTCTCCCCCTGGGCCGCCAGAAACTCGCGGACGCGGCTCCGCTGTTGAGAAAGCGCGCCGGCCAGGGTTTCTGCCCAGTTGTCGTCGGATGATTCAACCGTGGACGGGTCTTCCATGGGCACCGACCGATCGAGAGACGTCACCAAACGGAGAGAGCCGCGCGCAACAGGTCTCTGAGCGACGCAAGGTGAGCCGCTGCCGGCCCGCAGGCCGTCTTCTCTCGCAGACGGCCGCGGCGCCTAGGGGAAAACAGCGGCGCACCTCCTTCGCCAAGGGGTTGCCGGGCAAACCCCGTCGCCTGGCGCGCGGAGATACTCCTCCTAACATTCGTATAGGCCACGTCTTCCCGCCGGTCAAAGCAAACAAGCGATCCTAGCGATGGACGCGGTTCTACCGCCCGAGCGGGAGACTCCGCAAATGACGGGGCCCCTCGCCGGCGGCACGCATCATTTCAACTCCTCGATGAAGCGGAGGAGCCGGGCCTCGAGCATCCGCCAATCGTCCCCGAAAACGGCGGTGAAGTCGTCCAAGCGTTGGGTGGCGGAGTAGCCCTGAAACGCGGGCCGGGCGGCCGCCCGGACCAGGTACTCCGCGTACTGCCGCGGCTGCGTCTCCACCAGGTAGAACGTCAATGCCCAGGCCTCCGCGTAGGCGGAAGCGGGGTCCTTCCGGAAGGCCTCGTCCCCGGCAATCAGCCCGGCCAGTGCCTCGGGCCGACGCCCGGCCGCCGCTCGCTGCCGGAATTGCCGCAGCCAGCCTTCGTGTACCCGGTCATCCCGCGAGCCGCTCCCGCCCGACTCCGACCCGCCGATCACCTCGAACATCGTCGCCAGCCCCTCGGCGACCCAGAGCGGCGGCGGGGTGTAGCGGCTGTGGACCCCCGTATTGAACGCCATCTGGTGCGTTGCCTCGTGGATCACGGTCGCCGCATTCTGTTGCCATCGGCCGGGGTGCGGCATGCCCGAGCTTGTGTCGTACAGGGTGATGCGGTTGGTCTGGGTCGAGTACAGCCCCAAAACCCCCCTTCCCGGCCGACCCTCCAGGCGGCTCGCGTGCCGCACGAAATCGGCCCGGTCGCGGCACACGACCCCGATCAGCAAGAACGGCGGTTCCTGCACCGCAAGACCGCGGACCGAGAAGTACCCGACAAACGTCCGGTACAGGTCCTCGAACCGCTGCGCCCACTGGTCGCGCGTGCCCTGGGGATGGGCAACCAGGTAGTGGCCCGTGCCGCTCACCTCGTAGCCTTCGCCCAGCTCCCGCAGGAGCGCCGCCCGAAGCTCCGAAGGCGAGTATCCCTGAAACCGATCGGAAGTCTTGCGGAAATCGCCGGCTTCCTGGGGGGCGAACTGCCAGATTCTCCCGTCCCGGCCCAGCAGCACGACCTCGCGGGCGTTCCAGGTCAAGGGCGCCCCTTCGATCTTCCGATCCCGCACGGTCAGCTCCAGCATCCAGCCCGACGGCGACGCGGCGAAAACCGGCAACGCCAAGGTGAACACCCCAAGGAGACCGGCGATGGCAGGACGGATCATGGTTTTTGGACGAAACGGCGTTGCGTGATTCGGGGAGGGCGAGGCTCCTGCCGAGCCGCACTGGAGGCTGCGATTCCGACGTTCTTGCTCAACTCGGCAGGGGCCACGCGCGAGCGTGTGCCACTGCTTCATCGGAAGCAGTGCCTATGGAAAGCCTAGCCTGCGGACGGCTCGGGGTTGCCCCGGGCAATCGCCGGCGGGGCGGTTCGCTCCCAAAGTCCCGCCGAGGCGGTGGGGCACTGAAGGACCGGGCGACTGGGCTGGGCCGCTGGGCCGTGGGAGATGAACTGCTCTTGAGCCGGCTGCGGTTTTTGGCTACAAGCCTGCGGTCTACCTTTTCTCCGTTTCTCCGTGCCGCTATAACCCGGCGGTCACGTCGTGCCGTTTCGGCCAGGAGGCAATCCGATGCGTCTCGACCGCACCTTCGTGCTTTTCCTCTGCGTCCTCGGGGCCAAGCCGGCAATCGCCGAAAAGTCTTTCCCGTACAAGGCTTACGTTACGTCCAAGGACGTTTACGTCCGCAGCGGACCCGGCGAGAATTACTATCCCACGGAGAAGTTGCAGCCCGGCGATGAGGTGGAAATATACCGGCATGACCCCGGTGGGTGGTATGCCATACGCCCGTTGCCAAAGAGCTTTAGCTGGGTCTCCGGCCGGTACCTCAAGCCGGGCGAGGACAGCCTGGCCGAAGTGGTAGGGGATCGCGTCGCCGCCCGGGTGGGGAGCCAGTTCAGCGACATCCGCGACGTAGTCCAGGCCCGCCTGGAGCGGGGTGAGATCGTGGAACTCCTGGGGACGAAGCAGGTCGGTGCGGGCAGCAGCACCGTGACCTGGTACAAGATTACCCCGCCGTCGGGGGAGTTCCGCTGGGTCTTCGGCAAGTACGTCGATCCGGACTTCCCCCGGGACGGCGTGCGAAAGGCATCGGCGGAGGAAAGCCCGATCCTGAAACGCAGCCGAAGCACCGCGCGAAGCACGGCCGCCAAGCTCTCCGATGCCGAGAAGCCGAACCTTGCGGCAGCCTCTGTGGGGCCACAGCTTGCGGCCCCCGGAGCCGCCGACGCGAATGCCGTCGGGCCGGCCGCTGTTTCGGCCCAGGTGTCCGATGTCCAGCCCCCAAGACTTCCCGCCGCTTCGTTGCGGCACATCTCGCCCGAGGAATTCCAGGCGGAGTTGGACGACGTCAACACCGAGCTGTCGATCATGCTCGCCGAGGAGCCCACGGTGTGGAACTGCGAGGAGCTGAAACAGCGCACTGAAGCACTGCTCCAACAGGCCCAAACCGCCGTGGAGCGGGGCAATGCGCAAGCCTTGTCCCGCCGTCTTGCCCAGGCGGAGGACATCCAACGGCGCTTTGAGGCCGTCAACACGCTCCGCTTGGACACGGACCACCGCAACCGCCAGTTGGCCGAGATCGGCCGCGTGCGGTCCGAGACCCGCCAGACGCAGAGCACGGATAGCCGCTTCGACGGCGTGGGACGCCTTACGCGGGTCGCTCCCTCCAAGGCCGGCGCCCCGCGGTATGCGTTGATGGATGAGAACGGCAAGGTCCGCTGCTACGTCAGTCCGGCGCCGGGGGTGAACATGCAGTACTACCTCGGGCGCGACGTGGGCGTCAACGGCCAGCGGGGCTACATCGCCGAAGGCAATGCCAAGCACATCATGGCCAAGCACGTCACAGCGCTCGACAGCCGCCTGCGGTGATGCGGAACATCGAGCTCAAGGCCCGGCTGATTTGACGTTCCCAACGTTCGGCCTGATAATAGTTTGCGCCGCATCGCAGGCCGCGCGATTGACCCCGGGAGGCGCAACCCGCTAGATTCCCGCTAGATTGCAGTATCCGGCGACCATCTCCAGGGGCCTGGCGAGTGAGGCTCGATGAGTAAGTCCTTTTCCCGTCTCAACTTAGCTCTATGGTGAATCCTATGGGCGAAACGGCCAGACTGCAACTGGGCGACAAGGTGCTCGAGTTCCCCGTCCGAATCGGCACCGAGGGGAACCGGGTGATCGACATCTCCAGGCTGTTCGCCCAGACGGGTCACATCACGCTGGACGAAGGTTTCGCGAACACCGGGGAGGCGGTGAGCAGGATCACCTACATCGACGGCGATCAAGGAATTCTCCGCTACCGGGGTTATCGCGTGGAGGAGTTGGCCGAGCGGTGCGATTTCAAGGAGGTCGCCTACCTGCTGATCTACGGCGAGCTGCCCCCGCCCGACCAGTTGGAGGAGTTCCGCGCAAGCATCCGGCGCCACACGCTGTTGCACGAGGGGATGAGGCAGATTTTTGCCGGTTTCCCCCCCGACGCCCACCCGATGGCCATTCTCAGCTCGGTCGTGGGGGCCCTGGCGATCTACTGCAAGGACAGCCTCGACCCGCGCGACCCCGTCCAGCGGCAACTGGCCATCTACCGGATGATGGCCAAGATGCCCACCATCGCGGCCTTCAGCTACAAGCAGTCGATCGGGCAGCCGTTCGTCTACCCGCAGAACCATCTGACGTACTGCCAGAACTTCCTCCAAATGATGTTCGCCGTTCCGAGCGAGCGGTACCAGATGGACCCGGACTTCGTGGACGCCCTGAACCTGGTGCTCATCCTGCACGCCGACCACGGGCAGAATTGCAGCACGTCGGCGGTGCGGATGGTGGGGTCCAGCGACGTGAATCTCTTCTCGGCGATCTCGGCCGGCATTTGCGCTCTGTGGGGCGTCTTGCACGGCGGGGCCAACGAGGCCTGCATCAACATGCTCGAGCAGATCCTCGCCGACGGCCGCAACCTGGGCAAGTACATCGACCGGGCCAAGAACCCCAACGATTCCTTCCGACTCATGGGCTTCGGCCACCGCATCTACAAGAACTACGATCCCCG
>CAYGZA010000308.1:0-8154 GCA_964354135.1 uncultured Planctomycetaceae bacterium | reverse complement strand
ATGTTCACCGGGGAGTACGAGATCTTCGAGTGGGACCTCGGCCACACCTTCAACTACGCCGAGATGAGCTACCTCATCTTCCCGCGGCCGTTCATGGTCGAGCGAGGGCACCACGACGGCGTGGGGATCGATCCCTGGGTGGCCTACGAATATGCTAAGACGCGGTGGCTGTACGTGAACCTCGGCCAAGGCGATAAGACCGAGATCGAGTTCTTCAACGGCCCGCACGCGATCCACGGCGTGGGGACGTACGACTTCCTCCATAAGCACCTGAACTGGCCGAAGCGGTAGGGATTCTGTCGACCCGTACGCGAATGGGGGACGCACCTCATACGGTAACCTTTTCCAGACATAGGCGAGGGCGAAGCGAAGCCCCAGCAACCATTGGCGACTCCTGCGACCGACCTTCCCTGACGCCGCGGGGCTGAAGTACAATGGAACTACAGCAGCTCTCATCTAAAGGAGGCCCGTCATGCGGCTAGAGGAGATTGTTGCCCAAAAGGGCGAGGAAATCCGCCGCGTCGCGGCCAAGCACGGCGTGCGCCGCATCTCTGTGTTCGGCTCACATGCCCGCGGCGACGCTGGAGCGCAAAGCGACGTGGACTTCCTCATCGAAGTGGGCGGGCCGACTACCCCGTGGTTTCCCGGCGGGCTAGTGGCCGAGCTTGAGGAGTTGCTTGGGCGGCGGGTGGACGTCGTGGAACTGGACGCACTCCGCGAGCCGCTTCGCCGACGAGTGTTGGCCGAGGCAGTCCCGCTATGAAAGAAGACCGGATCTACCTCGATCACATCCTGGAGTGCCTCGATTGGATCGCGCGCCACACCGCGGAAGGCAAGGAGGCGTTCTTCAGGGACCGCAAGACGCAAAGCGCGGTGCTTCGGGAACTCCAGACCTTGGCTGAATCGGCGCAGCGCCTCTCCGACGCGCTGAAGAAACGTCATCCGGAGATCCCCTGGCACGGCATTGCCGGATTCCGAAACGTGCTCGTGCATGACTATCTGGGCGTCAAGCTCCAGCGCGTGTGGGAAATCCTCGAAAACGACCTTCCCGTCCTCAGGAGCGCCGTGCAGACTATGCGGCAGGAGGGCGAAGCCGATTAGTCGCCGCGGTTGAGCACACACGCTGCCGGCGTCAGAAGCCCCCCGGGGTCTCTCGGGGCGGTGGGGGCGGCTTTGGAGGCGCTTCGGGCGCCCCAGGCTCGCGTTTCGCTCGTGGCCAAGAGGTTGGCGGCGGAGGTAGCGGCGCGCGCGGTGCGGTCGTGGTCAGAGGCCGGCTCGGTGGCGCGCAGACGACGAGCGTGCCCGCCTTGAAGAACTGCAAATAGAACGGATCGGGAGGTTGGTCGGAGTCGAAAACCACGACGGGAGTCCGCTCCGTCAGCAGCAGAGTCCACATTTCCTCCTCCAGTTGCACGCCATCTCTGAAGACCAGGCAGTCTTTGGCCTTGTTGCGCCTTTGGGCAGTCTCCCATACGGGCTTGTACACTACGTAGGGCACCGCCTTGGCGATCCTTTTGCCGTCGACGACCTCCTGAACAGCCTTGGTTCTCTGCTCCGGCACATGCTTCACGTCTAGCCGCGTGATCAGGAGTTCCTCTCGCACGCGCACGACCGCGATCCCGAAGGAGGGCGGTCGCTGTCTCGGCAGGGTCGGTTCTGCTCCGTGCAAGGCGACCGACGAGGTCAACGCCACGATTGCGATGATGGAGAGTCGGCTCATGGGTATTCCCCCTCGACGAAGAACTGAGGCGACGCCGGTTCGACAAATGCGCCACAAATCGACTTCGGCTCAGCAGTTCGGAGCCAAGTACGCCACCCATTGTAGGTAGATCGCCGTGTCCGTCAAGGACCCCCATGGCCGCTTGTTACAGAGGGCCGGGCGGTCCGGTGGCGTCTGTCCCCACTCGGGACGAAGCGGATCGCTGCCCGACCGGCCCCACGGTTCCCCCTCCTCAGCCCCCTTGGTGCCTCTTGTGCCCTTTCGCGGCAAGAAAGGAATCCGCCGGACCCCTATTGACAACTACGACCGCGGTCATAAGATGAACTATGACACAAGTCGTAATCAGGAGGTCCTCATGGGCGGCACGAGCAAGAAACGCAAGCCCCCGCGCCTGGCCCCCGGCGAAATGGAAATCCTCCAAATGCTCTGGCGCGAGGGGCCGGTCACCATCTCCGAGGCCCAGCGGGCCTTAGACCGGCCTGTCGGCTACACCACGGTCCAGACCCGTCTTAACCGTTTGGCGGCCAAGGGGTTTGTGACGCGAAGCAAGGACCGGCCGGCCAAGTACCGCGCCGCCGTGGCCCCGGAGGAGGTGAGCGCCGGACACTTGGACCTCCTCCTGGAGCGCGTCAGCGGCGGCAGTATCGTCCCGCTGGTCGCCCACCTGATGAAGGGCCGCCAGTTGGGCCCGGAGGAGATCGCCCAACTCAAGCGGCTGGTGGCCGAGTCGGAGGCCCATTCTCGGCCCGCCAAACCGGAAAGGGGAGACCCGTGAACGAATTGGCAACCAGCGTGCTGGCGTCCCTCGGTCGCACGACCTTGCTCCTGGCCGGTGCGGCCGTGGCGGTTTACTGTCTCTTGCGCATGGCGAGGGTCGCGTCGCCGGCCGTCCATCGGGCGGCGTGGTGCCTGGTGCTCGTGCAGGGGTGGCTCTGGTTCCGTTTGCCGGTAGAGGTCCCGTGGCACGGCCGCGTGCCGGAAGCCCCGCCCCTTGTCACGGGAGCAGACACTCCGGCAGTCGCGAGCTCGGTCCCTGAGACTGCGGACCCCGGTGCTCGCGCCTTGAGTTCCCCGCAACCGCTGCCCAGCAGGCCCCTCACGGCGGTCGCGTCGGCCCCGCTCGAAGCAGGGCCGGCTCTGCCGGTCAGCGTCCAGACCCCCTCCGAAGTGGCCGGCACCGCGATTCCGGCCGGCATGGCCGCCGCAGGCTCGGCTCCTCCGGCCAGCGTTCACACGCCCTCGGAGGCGACTGGCCCTACGGCCTGGCCCGTGGTCCTCGCCGCCATCTGGCTCGCCGGCATGGGGCTTCTGGCCTCTGGTTGGCTGGTCTGCTACGCCGCGTTCGTCTGGCTCTTGCCGCGCGGGCTCAAGCCCAAGGACGAGTGGGTCCGCCAGTGGCGAGAATTGCTTCGCAGTCGCGGCATTCGCCGCGCGGTCCCGGTCCGCGTGACGGGCCGGATCGGTCCGGGGCTCTGCCTCTTGCCGCGGGGCTACCGGCTGCTCATCCCCGCTGCCCTGTGGGAGCAACTCATGCCCGCCGGCCGGTTGGGCATCTTGCGCCACGAGTTGGCGCATCTGGAGCGGGGCGACGTGTGGAAGTCGCTGGTCGTGCGCCTCGTGGCCCTGCCGCACTGGTTCAACCCGTTGGCCTGGTGGGCCGTGCGCCAGTTCGACCAGTGCGCGGAATGGGCCTGCGACGGGGAGGTCCACGGCCCGGGCCGCGATGCCCTCCCCGAGTACGCCAAGGCCCTGTTAGTGTTGGGCGAGATGCCGAGGCGGCAGATTTCCTTTCATCCTGCGGCATCGGGCCGCGGGCTGTCGCAGCGGATCCGCCGGCTGTTGGACTCCCATCGAAAGGAGGATTCCCTCATGAAGAAGCTCCTGGTGTTCGGTGCGGCCCTCATGTTGGCCGCAGTTTGTCTCATTCGCGTGGACTTGGTGGCCAAGGAGCCGGCCGACGCCAAGCCCGCCGTAAGTTCGGCCGGCCCAGCCGGCCCTGCGGACGCTGGAACCACGGCCGGCGCACCTGGCCCCGCGAACTCTACCAAGCGTGGCGATGCACCTGCCGACAAGAAAGTGGAGCTCGAGGTGCTCCAGGACCAGGACGTGCTCATCCTCCGCGGGGACAAACGCGATGTGAAGGCGGCTCAGCAGATCATCCTAGAGATCGAGCAGCGGCGCGCACCGAACGCGGGGGTCTCGCGCGGCAACCTCCGCTACGACGGCAAGAGCTTCGAGCAGTGGCGGGACGAGTTCCGCCTGGAGCTCAATCCCAAGCGCCGAACCGAGGCATTGAAGGCCTTCGCCGCGTTCGGGGCCCACGGCTACGGCAAGGAGGCGGCCCAGACGATCGTCGAGGTGATGCGCCAGTACCCGCTCAACCCCTTGATCCAGCCGACCCTGCTCGGCGAAATGAAGCAGGCGGCCCTGGATGCCTTCAACACGTCGCGGCCCAAGGACTACGGGACGCCGTTGGACCCGGCCGACGCCGTCCCAGTGCTGGCCAAGGAGCTCAAAGAGGGGCCCCGCAACGGCCGCGTGTTCGCGGCGGCTGCCCTCCGCGTCGTTGGATCCGCGGCCATCGAGACCATTGCGACCCTGACCGACGTCGTCAAGAAGGACAGCGACGTCGAGGTGCGGGCCGAGGCCCTGGAGACGCTCGCCGGGCTGGACGAAAAGGGCGAGACCACGGCGGCCCTGGTCCGCGAGATCCTCCGCGGCCAGGACACTGACCTCAAGAACAGGGTGATCGGACAGGTGCTGCCCAGGGTTTTCGCTTCCAGCGGGTTTCCGATGGGAGGCATGATGGGCACTGGCATGGCCAGCTACGGAGGCATGAGCATGGCCGGGATGATGAGCGGGCCGATGGGCGGCACGCCGATGGGAGCCATGCGACCGATGGCGCAAGGAGGCATGGCCATGATGCCGTCCGGCGGCGCAGGCTCGATGGCCGGCACGATGATGCCCGACGGAGCGGCCGGTTTGGTCGAAGCCCCGCCGATCCCCCAGAAATCCAGGCTCCTGGCCAAGGTCGTTCTGGAGGCCATCGGCTCTGACGACCCGGCCACGCGGCGAGCCGCCTTACTGGGCCTCCTGCAAGTGCCTGTCGAGCCCAAGGAGGCAGTTGCGGCTCTCGCCGGGGCCTTCGAGAAGAGCAAGGAACTCCTGGAGCGGCAGGATATCGTCAACGTCCTCCTGAACTTCGGCCCCGAGGCCAAGGCCGCACTCCCGGCCTTGGAAAAGGCTCTTGGGGCCATTAAGGAGCCGAACAGTCCTGAGGCCCAGTTCCTCCGCTGGGCCGTGGACACGATCAAGGGCATTCAAGGCATGGGTGATCCCTTCGGCGGGTCATCCGGAATGGGGATGGGCTCTCCCATGGGAATGGGGACCGGAAGCGGGGCGCGATCGCCGATGGGCAGCGGCCGCAGCGGGCCAAGGGGCGGGACGCGGGGCTATCCCGGCATGGGCTCCGGCTCCGGGATGACACCGGGCGGCTACCCCGGAGGTTCCATGACGCCCAAGAAGTAGACTGGGACGGAGTGCAGCCCCGGCAACCATTGGCAAGGCAACGACAGTTCAACCGCCGTTCCAACGGCGCGTTCGGCGTTGGGGCTGCGACCCGACCTGCCTCCTGTGCTCTACTACTCCTGCTCCGCTACCACCGGGTTGCAGAGGACGCCGATCCGCTCGATCTCCACTTCCACCACGTCGCCCGGCTTGAGGAAGACCGGCGGCTTGCGGACGCAGCCCACGCCCGGCGGCGTACCGGTGAAGATCACGTCCCCCGGAGCCAGCGTACACACGCCCGAGACGTACCAGACCAGCTTCTCCACCGGGAAAATGAACTGCGCCGTGCTGGAATCCTGCATTACGCGGTCATTGAGCCGCAGTTGGATCTTGAGGTTGTTGGGATCCGGGATCTCGTCGGCGGTGACCAGTGCCGGCCCGAACGGGGCGAACGTGTCGAACGACTTGCCCAAGAGCCACTGCCCGCCGGGCTTGCGGAGCTGCCAATCGCGGGCCGAGACGTCGTTGCCGCAGCAGTAGGCCGCGATGTGCTCCTTGGCCTTCTCCTCCGGGATACGGCGGCCCCCGATCCCGATCACGATGACGAGCTCGGCCTCGTAGTCGACTTCCTTGCTGAGCAGCGGCAGGATGATCGGGTCCTCGTGGGTCGAGACGGCCGTGGGGAACTTCGAGAAGATGACCGGCTCGGACGGCGGCTGCATGCCGCCTTCCTTGGCGTGGTCGGCATAGTTCAACCCCACGCAGATCACCTTCTCCGGACGCGGAACGGGCGCCGTCAGCCGGATCGTCTGCGCGGCCATCGCAGTCCCTTTTTCCAGGGCTGCCCGGGCCCGCCGGAGCCCCTCCGGCCCCTGGGCCAAGAGGGCCTTGATGCAACCGGGGACGCTCGGGTCGGCCTCGTTCAGATCCACGAGGGCCCCGTCCCGCAAGCCTGCCACGCGCGGGCCGCTTGTGCTTTGATAGGTGACAAGTCTCATGCAAGGCTCCTTGAGGGACCAGGGACTGGGGGCTAGAGATGTAGCGTTTTCACCCTAGCCCCTGACCCCTGACCCCTAGTAGTTCGGCGTCGGCGGCCGGTAGTGGCTCAAGTCGATCGAGCGGAACCACGCGATGGTCTTCGCAAGGCCCTGCCGCAGCGGCACCGTCGGCCGCCAGCCGAGACGCCCAACCGCCAGCGAAATGTCGGGCCGGCGCTGCCGGGGGTCATCCTCCGGAAGAGGACGCTCGGCGAGCCTCGAGCGCGACGCGGTCAGCTCAATCACCAACTGGGCCAGCTCCTTGATCGTGAATTCCTCGGGGTTCCCCAGATTGACCGGGCCCACGAGGTCGTCCGGAGCGTTCATCATGCGGATGATCCCCTCGACCATGTCGTCGCAATAGCAGAACGAGCGGGTCTGGGAACCGTCGCCGAAGATCGTCAGCTCCTCGCCGGCGAGGGCCTGGCGGATGAAATTGGAGATCACCCGGCCGTCGAAAGGGTGCATCCGCGGGCCGTAGGTGTTGAAAATCCGCACGATCCGCACGTTGACGTGGTTCATGCGGTGGTAATCCATGAAGAGGGTCTCGGCGGCCCGCTTTCCCTCGTCGTAGCACGCGCGGGGCCCGATCGTGTTGACCGCTCCGCGGTAGTTCTCCGGCTGGGGGTGAACCTCGGGATCGCCGTAGACCTCGCTTGTCGAAGCCTGCAAGACCTTCGCCTGGCAACGCTTCGCCATGCCCAGCACGTGGATCGCGCCGAGCACCGAGGTCTTCATCGTCTTGATGGGGTTGTGCTGATAGTGGCCCGGGGCGGCGGGACAAGCCAGATTGTAGATCTCGTCCACCTCGAGGAAGACCTCGCGGGTGACGTCGTGGCGCAAAAGCTCGAAATTCGGCCGCGCCAAGAGACTCGCGACGTTGGACTTCTGGCTGGTAAAGAAATTGTCCAGGCAGATGACGTCGTGCCCCTGGTCCACCAGCCGCTGGCAGAGGTGCGAGCCGAGAAAGCCGGCCCCTCCGGTGACGAGAATACGCTTCAGTGAAGTGGCCATCCGCTTGACCGCCTGGCTTGGAATTCGGGACCTGGTGCCGCTGCCCGGCGCGAAGGTTGCGGCCCTGCCCGACCCGCGGTGGAGCAACGGACGCCCCCGATGATACTGCGCTCTCCTCTCTGAATCCAGGGGATAACGACTGAGGCCCCAGGGCCGCCCTGGATCAAGCCCGGCGGAACGGCTCGTTGGGGGAACGGGGGACGTTGGCGGAAACCGACCGGCGGATTGCCTCGTACACCTCGTGGCGGTGGACCTGCACTCCCTTGGGAGCCTCGATGCCCAACCGGATCCTCTCGCCCTGGATCGCAACCACGGTGACGACGATCTCGTTGCCGATCACGATCTGTTCATTCTTCTTGCGGCCGAACAATAGCATCGCCCTGCCTCCTGTCAAAGGCGCCCCTACCCTCGGGGGTATTCGTCTGCTCTCCGCGAATCTTGCGAGGGTTGTCTGCTGCGCAGCCGCGGCAAGCGCCGGCCCAGCGACAAACGGTCTGGTGGCTCAATAATCGGAGGGGCGATCCGATCTGCGGCCTAACGTCGGTGGGAAATACGGGGTGGGAAAACCGCGCAAGCGGTGGCTGGTGCTCCACTCGCCCCAATTCTTTTTAGCAAATACGCCGGCCCGTTACAACACAGCAAGGCCAGATGCGTTAATCTGGGAAATATGCAAAGGCTGGCGAGGTCGCCGGTCCAGGAGCCGGAGAAGGTGAGGGCGAAGTCGATCGGCGTGCGGATCGTCCGGGTGTTCGTGCCGCCTTGGGAGCCGTCGGGTGCGGCTGAATGGAGTTGTATCTTTCCCGCTCAGCGTGACACGCCGTTTACAGGTCGATCCACGGACCGTTCAACGCGAGGACGTAGTCGAGCGGATTGAGG
>CAYGZA010000307.1:0-8154 GCA_964354135.1 uncultured Planctomycetaceae bacterium | reverse complement strand
AAAACCTTTATGGAGTCGGTGGTTATGACTATTTGAACGGTATTGGGGCTAGGGGCTAGGGGCTGGGGAGTCTCAGTTCTCTTCCCTCGCCCCTTCGTTCTCATATCGCGTGGACGCGGAAGCGGACCAGGATCACCTGGCCCGCGGTCGGTGTCAGCTCGTAGACGATCCGGTAGCTCCGTCCCGCCGCGGCGAACGCCGGCTGGGTGCCGACCTCCAGCACGTGCTTGAAGTTGTAACCCACCGCATCCTTGGTCCAGAGCGCGTCGATCTGGAGGGAATTGAAGATCACTCCGGAAACCGGAAGACTGACGTTCGTGTGCCCGGTGACCGGCGTTTGGCCATCGGGGTCGTCCTCGTCCAGCAGGTAGATGCTGTACTTGGCGGCGGCGACGTCGCTCTGGGCGACCGGCGTGCCGGCCATTCCCACGACCCGTGCCAGCAGCGTCGCTGAGCCGTTCTTGAAGACCGTGCCGTGGATGTCCTGCGCGTCAGCCATAGATCTGTCCTCGTGTCGCCCCGGTGGTGAAGAGTTGCCCCGCCGCGGGGCCCGTGGAGTAGACGAGGCCCGCAGAGCGGCCGGTCACGAAGACCCCGCCCGCCTCCACGCCGGACGGCCCGAGCACCACTACCGCCGGCTTCCAGCCGAACAGCCACGCCAGAAGATCGCGAAAGCCGCGATACATCGCTTCTCTCCGGTTTCCGGGAGCGCCGGGCAAGCCCGGCCGCTACGCCTACTTCTTTCATCGGATCCCGGTGACGAATTGCACGTTCTCGCCCGTCAGCAGCTCCTTGCGGGCGAATTCCGTCACCCCGTCCGTCTTGTACACCGTCAACGAGCCGGCGTGGTCCACCGTGTTCGACTCGCTCATTGCCAGCACGGCGAAGCAGAGCGAGTGCTCGGGGGCCGTGTCCTCGACTTGGGAAACGTCGCGCCGGAGAACGGCGTCGGCCAGGGCGTTCCGCTGGTCCGCGTCCAGTGCCACGGTCTCGCCGTCGAGCGTGGCCCGGACGTCCGCGCCGGCGAAGCTCAACTGGTCGGTCTTGGTCTTGATCGCGAGAACGCCGGCGTTGTCGGGAGCCGTGTATGCCGAGGCCGCCAGCCGGCTGGAGACGTCGGCATCCAGCCTGGCAAGCCGCGCTTCGGTGCAGACGGAAGCCTGGGCCGCCGTCTTGGCCGGGTCGTAGCTCGAATCCAGGGGCGCGTAGCCGGCGGTCGCCTCCTCCGCCGTCACACGGAAGGCGATCGCCACGAGTTTCCCCGTGACCCCGACGACGGTTGCCTGGCAGACCACGCTGTAGAACTTGCCCAGCTCGAAGCCGTTGGCCGCCGACGCCGTGAACGACGCCCGGTAGTCGCCCGTCAGCGCGGACCGCTTCGTCATGCTCCCCGACAGGATCGCCGTGTCGGTGTTCTCCTCGAAGACCGACCACGTCGGGCTGCTGTCCGCGTCGGTGACGGCTCCGGTGCTCGGATTGTGGGTCACCGCGTCGAAGTGGACGACTTCGTTCAGTGGGATGGATAGTCCTGCCATGGGTCGCTCGCACAGCTATCAGCTATCGGCTGTCAGCTTTCAGCAGTCAGCTATCAGCCGGTGGTTCTCGACTCTCGCCCCTCGTCTCTCGTTTCTCGCTTCCTCACGCCGCCTGGAGCGCGGAACTGTGGAATATCGTGCTCCGGAACACGGTGCCGCCCGCATGCGGGATCGGCACGGGGATGCGGACGTGCCTTGCCCCCGCGCGCCGCACCAGACAAAACGGATCCCGGTACAGCCGCTGGATCTCCGTGGGCCCGAGGCAGCGATTCCAGACCGCCACCATGCCGACGAGCCCCGGCCAGGCCGCAGCGGATACCCAGGTCGTGTTGCCCAGCCAAAGCTCCTGGGAGAGTGTGTCGCCCGCCGGGTTGGCGGCGGCGCTGGCCACCGTCCGGCCATTCCAGTAGAGCCGCATCTGCGTGCCGTCGAACGCTCCCACAACGTGGTACGACGTGTTGGTGGCCCACGTGGATAGCACGTTGTATACGGCGGCGGTCATCCCCGAGCCGTTGTTGGTCCATGCCTCCAACTGGGCGGCGTTGGTGGGCTGGCGTTCGTAGACGTGGATCCCCCAGCCGGCACCGCTGTAGCTCGGGTTCTTCTTGAGGATCGGCCGGTACTTATTGTTCGCCGGGTTCCATGCCTGCGACGAGGTAACCCACGCCGCCATCGTCAATCTCCCGGTGAGATTCAGCACTCCCGCAGCCCCGCAGTTGACGCGGTCGTTGGAGCCGTCGAAATCGAGGGCCCAACCGCCCGGCGGATGCCGGCCCGCGACCCAGTCCGCGGCCGGCTCCATGTTCACCAGCGTGCCGTGGCTCGCGTAACCCGACCAGTCGAAGAGCGTGGCCCCGGTCGGGCCGAGCGCCGGCGCCCAGAGGCCGACCAATCCATCCCACAGGGTCGGCACGGAGCCGTCCCCTCGGGATCGCAGCCGCTGCTGCGAGCAGCCGGGAATCACCAGGCCGGAAGCGAATCGGCGAACCATGGGACACGGGGCTAGGGGCTAGGGGTTAGGGGCTGGGGTTTGGGGCTGGGGGCGAGGTTCCTCATTCATCCTTCATCCTTCCGCCTTCATCCTTCACTGAATCTCATCCACCAGCGGCGTCAGGGTGATGCGGTGCGCGTCGTCGTCCCCTTCCAGGGCCTGGCCCGACTTGTTTACCACCACCGGAGAGCCGTAGCGGGCCGGAGGCAGGAACTCGAACACCTGGGTCTGCACGACCGTGTCGGCATCCGCCGTGAGGACCAGACAGCCCACGAGCAAGAGCTGCTTCTTCCACTCGTCCTCCTCCCCGGCCTTGTAGGCCGAGTCGGTGCCGGTCGCGCCGCCGGGGAACGTGCTGTTGTCCCGCGAGGCCGCCCAGTAGATCTCGATCACGTTGCCCGCGGTGGGGGCCACGTCCATGTTCAGCTCGACGCACACGGCCCAGCGGGCCGCGAAGCGGCCGTTGGCGTCGCCCAGGTCGCCCTTCTGCCCCTGCCGTGCGGCATTGTTGGCCAGGGCGGCCAAGGTGATCGCATAGTCGCCTCCCGTTGCCTTCCAGAGCTTGGAGCCGCCTTGCCGGACGAGCACTTCGTTGGCCATGATCTCTCTCCTCGTCTCTATCCCGCAAACACGTCGATCAACCCGTTAACGGCGTTTTGGACGTCGGCGTCGCCAGCCGCTTCCCCTGCGGCTTGAACCGAGGCGTTCATCAGCGCGGCGCGGAAGATCTTGGCCACTTCCACGCCGTCGCCGTCGTCCCCAAGCACGCGGCGGGCCCAGGCCAACCGGTTGATGTGGTTGGCCTTCTGCGGGTCTTCGCAGAAGACGTCCTGGGCCGCCTTCCAGCATGCCGCCGCCACGCGGTTCCGCAGCGACGACGACCTCCGCAGGTCGAACAACTGACTCAGCGTCAGAGTCGGCATTTGTTGCTCTCCTTGGGGGCGGCGGACGAAGGGAAAGAGGCTATCGGCTTTCAGCCTTCAGCTTTCAGCTATCAGCTTCTAACCCCTGGCCCCTGACCCCTTGTTCCTATCCCGTACACTTGACCACGTAACGCGGATTGATCGCCGCCGCGGCCCCTCGCTCGCTGGCCTTGAACCGGACCACGATGTCCTGGTTGAAGTCCGCCTCGCTGTTGACCGGCGACTGGGTGACCGTGATCGGCCAGTTCTCCATGTAGGCGAATGCCTTCTTGAAGTTGCCGACGAACCACCACTTCTTGGCCGCGTCGGCCGCCATCCCGGAGGCCACGATGCGGCGGTACACCAGCCGGCTGTCGAAGAGCCGGTAGCGGGCCAGCGGGTTGGCCGCCACCGTCGTCGTGGGCGCGCCGGAGGCGGCGAACTGGATCTCCGCCGCATGGAACACCCGGGCCGCCGCGTGGCGATAGGCCGGTGCGACCAGCACCGTGTCCGGCTCCACCAGCACGGGCTCGCCGGTGTTCGGGTCGAGGATGTCGGCGAAGAGCTGCTCGGCCGCGTCCACGTCGGTCCAGTCGACCAGCTCGTTGTTGGCCAGGCTGTTGACCCACGGGCCGCCGCCGCCCGAGGCGTAGTAGGTGTTGTACGCCGTGCCCTTCCACTTGTAGTTGTTGGTCACGCCGATCGCCAGGTCCACGAGCCGCTTCTCCTTGTTCAGTCCCAGCACCTCGCCGACTTCGGCGGCCCGGCTGAGGACGAGGTTCGTGCGGTCGAAGAAGATCGCCTCCCGCGTGACCGCCACGATCAGGCCGTGCTTGGTCGTCGACGGGGTCTCGATGTAGTCCTCGCCGAACCCCACGTGCGGATACGGCATGCCCGGGTGAACCTCGGTCGCCTCGTCCTTGACGTGGCCGATGCCGGGGATCTTCTCCCCGTCCAGCCGCGTGGGGACGGTGTCCACCAGCTTGGAAACGATGAACGCCTCCTGGACGTAGCCTTCGAGGATCTTCGAGTAGATCACCTGCCCGGTGACGTTCAGGAAGGCGGTCAGGTCCACCGCTTCGCCGGCCTCCATCAGGTGGACGCCGCCGGAGTTCCGCGGGTCCAACATGCGGACCCACTCGGAGCCGTCGGGCACCAGCCCTTCGGCCAGGTCGCGGAGGCTGAAGTCCTCGGGCTTGAGGTGCCCCTGGGCCAACGCCTCGCGGAGGTGCTCGACGGTCTTTTCCGGACCGTCCAACTGGTAACGGCCCCTCAGCTCTCGGTATCGAATCGTTGCCACGGAAAGAGTCTCCTTGCACGAAAAGGTTGAAGTCTTCGGAAAAAGAGCTATCAGTTTTCAGCTTTCAGCTATCAGCCTCCAGCCTTCAAAAACGCGGCTTTCCGGGGGACTTCCCGCTTGCAGCAGAAGCCTGGCTTCAGAAAGCTGACTGCTGACTGCTGATAGCTGATAGCTTCTTATCACACTCCGCTCGGACTGCTCCCCTCGACGCCGCCGGTCATGACGGTCGAGCGGATGTCGACCAGGGCGGTGGTTGCCGCCGGGTTGATTCGCTTGGCCACGCGGCCGACGGCGTACTTGCTTGCGGTGACCTTGGCCACCTGCTGATCCAACAGGGCGTTGCCGGCCGCGTTCTCGTCCGCGCCCACCATGTCCCCCAGCTCGAACGTCCCGCTGGGGCAGTCGAGCTCGAACACCCCGGTCGTGGCCACGCGGATCGGATCGGCGTCGCCGACCGGGCTGCGTTGCATGGCTACGCCCAGGAACTTGTCGGCAAACAGCTCCTGGTTGGCCGTCTCGGTCCCCTGGTCCGCCTGGGCGGAGGCCGGCTTGGCGTCGTCCGCGTCCTGGTAGAGCAAGTCCCCGATTTCGATCTCGGTCGCGGAATCGACCGCGGCGACCACGGGGTTCGTGTCGCCGTAGCGCCAACGCATCTTGTCACTCATTCGTGTCTCTCCTGATTGAGATCGGCTTTCAGCTATCGGCTTTCAGCTATCAGCTTTCAGCAGTCAGCTATCAGCAGTCAGCAACTTGCCCCTCGCCCCTAATCCCTGACCCCGGGCCCCTGCTCTCACGTGATCGCCTCCACAAACGTCTTTACGTCCGGCGGGCCAACGAGGTCAAACGTCTGCTCGCGCGATCGGGGCCGCGGGTCTCCACCCGGCGGCGCACTGCCCCAGGCGCCCGCGCTGCGGGCCAGATCGGCCCGTTCCTGGATCATCTCCCGCACCGTCTCCTCGTTGGGCGCCGCCAGCAGGGCTTCGATGAACCGCGGACTTACCAGCGACCTGGCCCAACCTTCCGCCGTCTCCGGATCGGGGAGCTTGAACTCCCGGAGCAACTGCCGCACGCGGGCGTGCCTTTGGCGCACTGCCTCCGCGGCCTCGAGTTGATCGAGCCGGGCGCGAAGCGGCGCCTGTTCCGCCGCTTGATCCCGCTGGATCGCCTCGACCAGGTCCGGGCGATTCTGCTTCAGCTCTTCGAGGCTCAGCTCCGCCAATGGGCGTTCCGGCAGCTCCGGCGGCGAAGGCGGGCCCGACGGCTCAGCGGCGCCGGCCGCCTCGAACAGGCCGCGGCTGGTGGCGGGGTCCGCCACCAGGTCCACGCTCTGCACGCAGAGGATCGCCTCCACCACCACGTCCTGGCCCGAGCGCCGGGTGCGGGCCTCGACGTTGTGCGAAAACCCCACGTTTTCCGGCGCGTGCTCCGCGTCCCAAAGGAGCTGCTCCGCCAGAGCATGTTTCGGATTGAAATGGAAATCGCCGAAGAGACCCTTCCCCGGTTGCAGCCCCACGCTGTGGATCACCCCGATGCGGTCCCGGTAGTCGCGGGGCGCCGAGGGATCGCCCTTCGGATGGTTCACGTTCACCTTGGCCCCCTCGTAAAGCCCGGCGGCCTCGGCCAACGCCTCGGGCAAATACGTCCGGCCGTTGCGCGACTCCAGTCCGAGGATCTTCACGTTCCGGATCACGCTCTGCCCCCGATCCACCCGGATCTCGACGCCGCGCGAGTTGACCAACTCTTGGAGCGTTTCCTTCATCTTCTTTTCGCCTTGCACAAGAACCAAGAAGAGCCCGCCGGGAACCGATCGCGGTTTCCGACGGGCCCTTCGCGATACCTGCCCAGTGGCAGGCTCCCGGGATACCCGGCAGGGGTCAGGGGCGACAGCTATCAGCTTTCAGCAATCAGCTATCAGCAACCAGGGCTCAGCCAACAGAAAAGCGGAAAGCTGTCGGCTGAAAGCTGATGGCCTTCTTTTCCTCGTCTCTCGCGTCTCGTCCCTCGCCCCTACTTCTCCATCCTTTCCACCTTCCGGCGGATGTACTGGATCGTACCGTCTTGCACGCTCACTTCCACTCCGGCAGTCCCGTGAAAACCGCGCCGCAGCGCTTCGCCGAGCAACTCCGCCAGCGCCGTCTGCACTTGGCTCACCTTCTGCAGGTTCGTCGATGTCTCTGCGAGCGTCATCATTGCATTCTACCGTAGCGTAAAGGCCGGCCCAGTTTCAAGACGTCTTTTTGGGCCACTTTCATCCTTCATCCCTCGCCTCTCGCCTCTCGCCCCTCGTCCCTCATCAACTGCATCTCCTTCTTGGGATCCAGCCCGTGCCGCATGGCCAACGTCTCGACCGACATCGCCCCGCTTTGCAGCAGGATGCGGTCGGCCTGGGTTTCTTTGAGTCGATCGCGGACGGCCAGCGACGGCGGGATGCCTTGAATCTCCGTCGCTTGAAGCGCCTCGCGGGGCAGCCGGCCGCCCTCCACCGCCCCCGCAACGACCCGCCGCATCACCTCCAGGTCGTCTTCGACCATCTCGTGCTGCAAGCGATCGAACATCCGCACGGCCGGCCCCTCGGCGACCATCGTGGATGCGTAGTTGGCGTTCGAGGCGTCGCTGGAGAGCATGAACTCGGGCATCACCAACCGCGCGGCGATCGCCCGCAGCTCCGCCTGGAGCACCGCCACGTAGCGGCTTGCGTCGATGGCGGCCGCGGGAAACTCGTATTCGGTGCCGGCGAAAGCGTCCAGGATCGTCCCGGGAGCGTAGCGCTGAAAGTGGCTGGCGCGGCCCGTCGCCTGGCCGGCGACGCTGGCGTCGGCCTGGCTTTGCACGAACTGCTGCACGGTGCTTCGCGTGCCGGAGGCGTGCCTGCGGATGATCGCAATGGCCGACTGGATCCCGGCCACCACGCTCATGTTCCGCAAGAGCTTCTCCGCCCGGCGGAGGTTCTTCCGCACCGGATAGAACAACGGCAGCCCGCGCTTCACGTTGGCGTCGACGTTGGCCTTGCGGTGCTGGATCCTCGCGGCGTCGACCCACTGGCCGTCGACGTAGTAGCCGAGCACGGTTTCCACGTCGTCGCGGTCGGTGTGGATGCCGAAGCCGGCCGCGGCGTCGCCGGCCAACTGCGGCGGCGTCGATACCTGGGAGGGCTCCACGAAGCGGAGCCGCACCATCCCGTCGGGACCGAGGAAGAACCGCAGGAAGACCTCGCCGTCGCGGTCGCGGCGGCGGACGATCTCCTGCTGCCTCTGGTGCCACCGGTTGGCCTTGCGGAACTCGTCCAGGACCGTTTGCACGTCGCGGACCAGCGGCGCGGCATCCGGGTGATCGAGCTTCGCGGTCACGCGGTAGCTGTGCCCGCTGCCGACAATGTAGCTGATGCGGTTCTCGTGGCCGTTGATGGCGAACTCATTGCCGACGGCG
>CAYGZA010000306.1:0-8208 GCA_964354135.1 uncultured Planctomycetaceae bacterium | reverse complement strand
CGGCGGGCTCCGCTACCTGGCCCAGGGGCGCATCGGCCTGGTCCGCGGGGCGAGCCGTGAGAAACTCATCGTCGAGCGCATTGCCCCGCACCTGGCCGAGCCGCTGGCGTTCGTCTTTCCCACCTACAGGAAGACCCGGTGGCGATTGTGGCAACTGCGGATCGGCGTAAGGGTCTACGACATGCTGTGCGGCGGGCAGAACTTCGGGCCGTGCGGCGCGATGAAGCGCGACCGGGTCCTGGAGTATCTGCCCGGCCTGGCAGGTGACCGGCTCACCGGCGCCGTGCGCTACTACGACGCCCTGACCAACGACTCGCGCCTGGTGCTCGACACGCTCCGTTCGGCCGCCGCCAACGGTGCGATTGTCAGTAATTACGCGCGGCTGGAGAATGCCTCGCCCCACGGCGACGTTTGGCAATGCCGCGTGGCGGACGTGCTTGCCGGCCGCTCGTACGAGCTGGCCGCCCGCGCCATCGTCAACGCTACCGGACCTTGGTCCCCGAGCCTGCCGCATGCCCGCATCCGCTTGCGGCTGACCAAGGGCGTCCACCTGGTCATCGACCGCGAGCGCCTGCCGGTGCCCGACGCGGTGGTCATGGCCGACGGCCGCCGCATCCTCTTTGCCATCCCGTGGCACGAGCGGGTGATCCTCGGCACGACCGACACCGATTACGACGGCCCGCCCGAAGCGGTCCGCACCGAGCCGGACGACGTCGAGTACATCCTCAGGATCGTGAATCATCACTTCCCTTCGGCCGGGCTGGGGCCCGAGGACGTGCGGGCCACCTGGGCCGGACTCCGCCCCCTGATTGCCCGCCGGCGCAGTAAACCCTCGAACATCACGCGGGCGCACAAGATCCGGATGCCCGAGCCGGGCTGGTTCGACGTGGCGGGCGGCAAGCTCACCACGTATCGCTTGATCGGCGAGCAAGTGGTGGATCGCGTGGTCGGCCACCTCGGCCGCGAGGCCCCCGCGTGCCGCACCGCCAAAGAACCGCTGCTCGCGCCCGAGGCAGTCCGCGGGACAAGCGGCATCGTCCCGCCGGAGCCGACGCCCGGGCTGGTCGCCCACTACTGCCGCCAGGAATGGGCGGTTCACTTGGACGACGTCATGCTCCGCCGCGCCGGCTGGCACTACTATGTGGACAACCCGGCGGATGTCGCCAGCCAGGTCGCTCGATGGATGTCGGACATCTTCGGCTGGGACGGGGGCCGGGAAGAGGCGGAGCTGGCCCGATACCATCAGGCGGTATAGCTGTTTCTACGGCGACAGCGGTGATATACTGATTGCCGGGTGCAAGATGAGGTCATCGCAGCCCTCTCACGTGGATCAACGGCGTCTTATACGGATAGGGAATTCAGTTTCCGCATCGTGTGCGGATCACTTTAATCGATGTTAGACCGCTCTTGTACGCTGGCGCAGGTTCGGGCACACGATGATCCCCACTAGCTTAAGTGACTGGACGCTCGACGCAGTTCGCGACGTTGCTGCCAGCGGGATTACCGAGAATGACGTCTTCGATCTAAAGGCTGACCTTCAGCCCGCCGAACATCAACGAAAAATCGTGGCGGCCTTCGCCAACACTCGGGGTGGTTATCTCGTTCTTGGTATTGACAACAACAGACAGGTTATCGGCCTTCAGAACATCGAATTGCCGCGTGATTTCGCTAGCAAGCTTCGATCCGGAATCGAGCCTGCCGTCGACTACAGAGTGGGAAGTCCACTCCCACTAACCCGGGACAGATTCGTCTTCGTAATAGAGGTGCCACGCAGTCCGCGAGTGCCTCACGCCGTCCTACTGAATAACTCGTGGGTTTTCCTAAAGAGAACGGCCGGCGGCACCAATGAAGCTATGACATACGAGGAGATTCGCTTGGCGTTTCAAGATACTGAGACCAAGCGTTCTAAACTCGCTCTCGTTTCGAGCGAGCTGGAACTCATTGAGGCAATTGCAGAGCGCACAATCAACGGAATACCTGAAGAGTTTCCCCCTACGAATCTGTACCGATGGGCCTGGGTGACCCGATTTCCCACGACCCTTCTCGATTCCCTGCTTGGCGATGCGTTTTCTCTCCTCGCCCGTGATCGTCCGACTTGGGGAGCACTGGCTTACATCCGAGACCTTGTGCGGGTAACGAATACCCTCAGCGAGACACTGTCCGAGCTTCCTTTTTCTGCGATCCATGGCGTTGATCCCCAGAAGCAGGAGTTTCAGAAGGAGATCCGACGAAATGCACTTGGGCTCAGGGAAAAGTGCAAGCTGGCGCGTGAAGCGATCGTGAAGATACTTGGGCCGGCAGTCTAACCCCGCCATGCAGGGGACGGTCACAAGCGGCGCTTCGCTTGCGTGTTCCCACCCCTGATGGCGAACGTTAGGTGGCCAAGGGACTAAGCATGCCGGTAATATCCATGTTTTACGGGATCATCGTGTCCATGTACTTCATGGATAACAATCGCCATAACCGCCCGCACGTTCACGTCAGGTACCAGGACCACGAGGCCGTGATCGCCATCCGCGATGGGGAGGTGCTGGAAGGGACGCTTCCTCCGGGTAAAATGAGATTGGTCCTTGCGTGGATTGAGATTCACGGGGATGAGCTTCTGGCAGACTGGCAGCTTGCCGTCGGCGGTCAGCATCCCTTCAAGATCGATCCTTTGAGGTGAGCCATGAACCCCAGAGTGACGGCAGTCGTTCCGAACGACGACTTCAAACTCCAGATCACCTTCTCCAACGGAGAAGTCGGCGTCTACGACTGCGCCCCTCTCCTGGATTTCGGCGTGTTCAAGGAACTCCGGGACCTCAACTACTTCCGGCAAGCCCAGGTCGAAGGCGGCACGGTCGTGTGGCCCCACGAGCAGGATATTTGCCCCGATACGCTGTACGAGGACTCGAGGAAACTCGTGTCAAGCGGGGGCAGTCCAGGCTGTGCCTGATACCGCTCCGCTGGGCTCCTCCTCAGAACCGTGGTAGAATGAGGGATGGCCGGTGCCCCTACTGACCACACCGCTCAATTACGTCAGTGGAGATGAGTCCGATGCCTGATCAGGAAATCAAGACCATTCGACAGGTCCGCCACCTGATCTCTGCGGAATGCGGGCACGATGTCGACCGGGTAGTGGCATATTACCAAGCCATCGAGGACCAGTTGAAGGGATCGGGCGAATTCCATCTCGCGAAAGTCCCCGACCGCTCCGAGGCACGCAGTGATTTGGCACATCCGTGGTCGCCGTAGGGAGGGGAAGAGAGGTGGTATTGTGAAGACAGTCGACCTTTCCTCGGCGCCAGTTTCCGCTGCGGAGCTCTTGGACATGGCTCGGCGCGACTCCCTCTTGGTCAAGACGGACCAAGGGGATTCCTTCCTGGTCAGCCATGCGGACGAGTTTGCCACGGAAGTCGAGCTCCTGCGGCGCAACCACGCGTTCTTGACGATGCTCGACGAGTTCAAGGAAGGGAAGGAGAGGATCCCCTTGGACCAAGTGGAGAGGGAGCTTCGGTAAGAGGCGGGGCGTGAACCCCGGAGTGGCGGCGGTCGTTGCGAAAGACGACTACACACTCCAGATCACCTTCTTCAGAACCGTGCTAGAATGAGGGACAGGAATGAAGAGGAGGCTCGCGCTTTGGATGGGAGCAAGCCATGGAGAGCCAAACGATGGGTCGAGTCGCGGTTACAGCGACGATTGAAAACCTGCACGACCTGGAGAACGCGTCGCAGGGCCTGCTGCGTGCCGATCAAGTTCGCCGCGTCGAGGTGCCCGACGCCCTGGTGGACACCGGGGCGAGCATGTTGTCGATGCCGAGGCGGCTGGTTCAGCAACTCGGGCTCCGCCCCTTGCACACGCGGTCGGTGCGCACCAGCACTGGGCCAAGAGTCGCCCAGGTCTACGGCACCGTTCGCCTGACCGTGCTGGGCCGGGACTGCCCCAGCGACGTGATCGAAGTCTCCGACGACTGCCCCGTCCTGATCGGGCAGGTGCCGCTGGAGCTGATGGACTTTGTGGTCGATCCGGTCGGTCAACACCTGATCGGCAATCCCGCCCACGGCGGAGAACAGGTGATCGAATTGTATTGACTCGGGAAAAGGGGTCAGAACGATTTTCTCGGCCCTGTCTGCATCGCTCGTCGCCTCCGGCTCGGAAAACCGTTCTGACCCCTTTTCCCGTGATGCTGTGTGAGAAAGTGAGTCCTCCCATGACACGGAAGTACGCGGCGTTTGACCTTGAGACCGCAAAGGACGTTCCAGGCGTCGATTTTGACTGGAGGCCGCATCGCCCGCTGGGGATCGCTTGTGCTGCTGCACTGCGATGCGAGGCTGAGAAACCGATCCTGTGGCACGGAAGGAACGCGGACGGGACTCCCGCAGAACGGATGTCCCAGGCCGAGGCAGGCAGTGTGGTCCGTGAACTGGCCAAGCTGGTTGGGGACGGCTACACGCTCCTGACCTGGAACGGTCTAGGGTTCGATTTCGACGTCCTTGGGGAGGAGTCCGGCTTGCTCGACGAGTGCAAGGATCTGGCGTTGGATCACGTGGACATGATGTTTCACGTATTCTGCGATCGCGGCTTCCCTGTTGCGCTCGACAGGGCGGCCCAAGCCCTTGGAATCCCGGGCAAGCCGCCCGGAATGTCCGGATGGCTGGCTCCAAAGCTCTGGGCGCAGGGCCGCTATCAGGACGTGCTCGACTATGTGGCCCAGGACGTGCGGATTGCGCTTGAGATCGCCCGCACCTGTGACGAGCGGCGCCGATTCGAATGGACGACGCGCCGGGGCACTACCAGCTCGATGGATTTGAGGCGGGGCTGGCTGACCGTCCGCGAGGCGCTCCGGCTGCCCGCGCCGGACACCTCCTGGATGAGCAGTCCCATTCCGCGGCACCAACTCACGCAATGGCTCGGCAGGAGCCACGCCCACCCAGGATGACGCAAGGCTGTTCAGGAGAACGCACAATGGCCTTATCCCGCCAGAAAAGCCACACCGCGTTTGCCCGGGCCAGACGCCTGATGCCCGGCGGTGTGAACAGTCCCGCCCGGGCGTTCGGGGCCGTAGGCGGTGAGCCGATCTTCTTCGACCGCGGCGAAGGGGCGTATCTCTACGACCTCGACGGCAACCGCTACATCGACTACATCGGCTCCTGGGGCCCGATGATCCTCGGGCACGGGCATCCGCAGGTCGTTGCGGCCGTCGAAGCGGCCCTTCGCAAAGGAACCAGCTTCGGCGCCCCCACCGAGGCGGAAAGCGAGCTGGCGGTACTGATCGTCGAAGCCATCCCCTCGATCGAAAAGGTCCGCCTGGTCAATTCCGGCACCGAGGCCACGATGAGCGCGATCCGCCTGGCCCGGGGCTACACCGGCCGGGAGGTGATCGTCAAGTTCGCCGGCAATTACCACGGGCACGTGGATAGCCTGCTGGTGGCCGCGGGGAGTTCGGCAGCCACGCTTGGCGTACCCAATTCGCCGGGCGTCACGGCCGGGACGACGAAGGACACTCTCGCGCTCAAGTACAACGACCCCGAGGGTCTGGAAGCGGCGTTCGGGGAGCACGGCAGCAGGATCGCCGGGGTGATCGTCGAGCCGGTGGTGGGCAACATGGGCTGCGTGAAGGCGTCGCCGGCGTTTCGCGGGGCCCTGCGGGACCTGACGTCGCGCTACGGTGCCCTGCTGATTTTCGACGAGGTGATGACGGGCTTCCGCGTGGCTTACGGCGGCGCGCAGGCGGTGTTCGGCATGAAGCCGGACTTGACGACCCTGGGCAAGATCATCGGCGGCGGGCTCCCGGTGGGGGCGTACGGCGGCCGGGCCGAGATCATGGATCACGTTTTGCCGGCCGGAAAGGTCTTCCAGGCCGGCACGCTGAGCGGTAACCCGCTGGCCACCGCGGCGGGCATCGCCACGCTCAAGGTGCTCCGCGACACGAACCCTTACGACCGGCTCCAGCAGCTCTCCACGCGGCTGGCCACCGGGCTCGAGGAGGCTGCTCGGGCCGCCGGCATCCCCTTCTCGATCGGTTGGTTCAACTCGATGATGACCTTGTTCTTCAACCCCGATCCGGTCACCGATTGGGACGTGGCCGCCCGCTGCGATACGAAGCGTTATGCCCGCTACTTCTGGGGAATGATCGAGCGGGGCATCTACATGCCGTGCAGCCAGTTCGAGGCCTTGTTCGTTTCCACGGCGCACACCGAGGCCGACATCGACGCCACGGTCGCCGCGGCCCGGGAGGTCTTGGCCGACTTGGTGGCGACCCAAGGAGCAGGCTAGTGCCGGGATTCACCACGGAGGCACGGAGAACACGGAGCGGCATACGAGGAATCGGGAAAACTGGCAGCGTGGGTCGAGCGCAGCGAGGCCCCGCTCGCTCACAAGCTATCAGCCTTCAGCTATCGGCCATCAGGTAATCCCTTCTCTCTTACTCCGTGCCCTCCGCGCCTCCGTGGTGAGTCTCCTACGGCCGCTCCGGCTTGGGCACGCGGCCGCGGCCGCCCTTGCGCCGCTTGCCGCGCTCGGCCCGCGTGGCGTGATGGATCTCGATCTCGTCCATCCGCTTGCCGAGCTGGTCCCGCATCTGCTGGATGCGGTCGCGGATCGCCGCGGCCCGCTCGAACTCCAGGGCCTCGGCGGCGGCCAGCATCTCGGCCTGCAATTCTTCGAGGTATTCCTCGGTGACGTAGCGGGCCTCGTCGGCGCGGCCCACGGCGGCGTTGGCATGCGCGTGGGCGGCGGCCTCGGCCTCGATCCCCACCCGGATGTTCTTGCGGATCGTCTCCGGGGTGATCCCGTGGCGGCGGTTGTACTCCTCCTGCACCTTGCGGCGCCGCCGGGTTTCCTCGATCGCCCGCTGCATCGAGTTGGTCACCGTGTCGGCATAGAGGATCACCTTGGCGTTGACGTTTCTGGCCGAGCGGCCGATCGTCTGCACGAGCGAGGTCTCGCTCCGCAGAAAGCCCTCCTTGTCGGCGTCGAGGATGGCGACCATCGAGACCTCCGGCAGGTCGAGCCCTTCCCGCAGCAGGTTCACGCCGACCAGGACGTCGAAGTGCCCCTGGCGCAGGTCGCGCAAGAGCTCCACCCGCTCGAAGGCGTCCAACTCGCTGTGGAGCCATTTGCAGCGGACGTCCTGCTTGCTGAAATAGGCCGCCAGGTCTTCGGCCAGGCGCTTGGTGAGCGTGGTGACGAGCACCCGCTCGCCGGCCGCGGCGCGCTCGCGGATCCTGGCCAACAGGTGCGGCACCTGCCCGCGCGCCGGCGCGACCTCGATCTCCGGATCCAACAGGCCCGTCGGCCGGATCACCTGCTCGACGACCTGCCCGCCGGTCTTGGCCAGCTCGTAGGGCCCCGGGGTCGCCGAGACGTAGATCACCTGCTTGATCCGCTTCTCCCACTCGTCGAAGGTGAGCGGCCGGTTATCCAGCGCGCTGGGGAGGCGAAAACCATGCTCCACCAAGGTAACTTTGCGGTTGTGATCGCCGTGGTACATCCCGCGGATCTGCGGCACGCTGACGTGCGACTCGTCGACGAAGAGCAGAAAATCCTCGGGAAAGAAGCTGAAGAGCGTATCGGGGGGCGTTCCCGGGGGCCGGCCCGAAAGCGGCCGGCTGTAGTTTTCGATCCCCGGGCAATAGCCGACCTCCTGGAGCATCTCGACGTCGAACCGCGTGCGGGCGCTGAGCCGCTGGGCTTCCAGGAGCTTCCCCTCGCTCTTGAACTGGTCCAGCCGCTCCTGCAATTCCTTTCGGATCTCCTCGACGGCCCCCTCGATCCGCTCCTCGGGGAGGACGAAGTGCTTGGCCGGGTAGATGAAGAGTTCCTCCTGCCGGCTGATCACCTCGCCGCTGGTGGGATGGATGATCGAGAGCTGCTCGACCTCGTCGCCCCAAAGCTCAATCCGCAGGGCAAACTGCTCGTAGGAGGGAAACACCTCGATGCAGTCCCCGCGGACGCGGAACTTGCCGGGCTGGAACTCGATGTCGTTCCGCTCGTACTGGATATCCACGAGCCTGGCGAGGATGTCGTCGCGCTCGACGATCCGGCCCCGCTCCAGCCCGACCATCATCGCCCGGTAGTCTTCCGGCGAGCCCAGGCCGTAGATGCAGGAGACGCTGGCCACGATGATCGCGTCGCGGCGGCTCACCAACGCGCTGGTGGCCGCCAGCCGCAGCCGCTCGATCTCCTGGTTGATCGAGGCGTCCTTTTCGATGTAGATGTCCCGCTGC
>CAYGZA010000305.1:0-8254 GCA_964354135.1 uncultured Planctomycetaceae bacterium | reverse complement strand
TCGTAGGTGTTGTGGTGCGGCTCCTCCAGCCAGCCTTTGCGCCCCGGGTCCCACTCCTGGATGCAGTAGTTGAGGCTCGCCTTGACCTTGGGCCACAAGCGGCGGAGCCACTCCGTGTCGCCGCTTGCGCGCCACTCGCGATGGACCTTGAGGATGCCGCCGAGCTGGCCGTCGGCCGCGGCGTGGAAATCGTGCGCGACCGGCCGGATGGGCAAAGCGCTGCGGAACTGCTGGTGCCCGCGGTCGTCCTGCGAGGGGCCGAACTCCGTCTCGCGCAGGGTCCGCTCCAGCGCCGGGAAAAGGTGCGGGATCGCCTGCGCGTAGTTCCAGACGTGCGTGCAGGAGCCGGCGCAGCAGCCGGCATTGTCGCTGCACCCTTCCCACGCCCAGAGGCGCCCGTCGGCCTGGCGCAGCACCGTGGGCGATTTCAGGATGGTGAGGTTCGCGGCCACCGCGTCGATGGCTTCCGGCGGGAGGGTCGTGTCGTAGAAGCAGTCGCTGAAACGCTGGCTATTGCGCCGAAGCTCGCCGTAGCGGTCGCGCCAGTGGGCGGTCACTTCGCCGATGTCCTTGAAGCGGCCCGCATACCACGGGCGGTACGTGCCGGCCTCGGCCGGGGCGCTGGGCGGGGTCTTGGCGTCCTTGCCCGCGCGGAGACTCGTCTGTCCGGCGTACCACGCCAGCCGCAGCACGATGGTCTTCGACGCGCCCGGGGCCAATTCCAACGGCACGAAGAGCGTGGCACCGGGGGACGGGCCCCCGTCGCTGACCGGCGGGCGATCAAAGCAGGCCCCGGCGGCGATGTCCTTCCAGGCCATCGTGAGCGGGTCGAACCAGCCGCCGCGGAGCCAGGCATGGTTTACCTTCACCGCCGGATCGCTGACCGTGGCCGAAAAAGCCCCTTCGTCGTGGGGCGAGTCCTTGCCGGGACCACTCCAGAGCACGAAGCCCCCCGGCGTGGCCCGCACTGCCTCGGAATGGCCGCGGATCGCCATGAAGTTCCGCGCGCTCCAGGAGAAGATAGCCCGGACCCCAGACGCACTCCGGTTGGTGAAGCGGTACTCCAGGGCCGCCACGGGCAGGCTCGCGGAATCCGCGTCGCCCGGCTCGAAAGGGCTCCAGCCGGTGATCTCGACCTCCAGGGGAACGTCCTTGTCGCGCAGCGTGACGATGCCGAAGGGAAACCGCACCCGGAAGCGGGCCTCGCGGAACCGCGGCAGGCCGAACGAAGTCCCCCCCGCGCCGTTGCCGGTGCCCGGTTGGCCAAAGAGCTTCCAACCCGGCACCGGCCCTTCCAGCACGCGTGCGACGCGCGGTGAGCCCTCCACCGAGATCGCCGCGAACGTACACGGCTCGTGGAACACCTCCGGCTTGTTGCGGAGCGAGAAGTGTGAAAGGGCCCCGGTGCCTTCCAGGCAGATCATTCCCGCTCCCATGCCGCCCATGGGGAAGGCCACGCGGCTGAGCCGCTCGCCGGAGTACTCGCCGTAGGCCCGGGATTGCGGGCCAGCGGCGGGGGCGGGCTGCTTCGCTTGGGCGCCGGCGGCCTCGACGCCGGCCGCGCCCGGAATCGCCGCGCCGACCGCGGTGGCCGCGCAGACCGTCAGGGCCTCGCGGCGGGTGATGTGGGTCGAGTTGTCCTGGTTCATTGCTTCATCCTACCTTCCTGAGCCAAAGGGGTTTCTCGCCGTTCCGGAATCGCGCAAGGGCGCTTCGTTGCCCCGCGTTCCCGGGCGGACCGCTCCGCTACCGGGGATGCGGTCGGGACCGACGGGCCTTAATTGCCGAGTTCCTTCACGTAGATGTTCTTGAACTGCAGCAGGCTCGGCGGGCCCATCCACTTGCCGCCGCGGTTGGCGCCGTGGTGCTGGAGGGCGATGGGGCCTTTGGCCGCCGCTCCGGGCAACCGGGCGTCGGGAATGACCGTCTTCCCGTTCAGGACCACGGTGACGCGGTCCGCGCGCATCGTGATCTCGAAGCGGTTCCATTGGCCGACCGGCTTGTCGGCCTGGGTCCGCGGAGTGACGGCGGCGCGGACGTCGGGCGGCTGCTTGGGGTCCGTCCGGAAGCCGTAGAATTCGCCTGAGCCGATCGGCCAGCACCAGATGTTGACCTGGTTCTTCCCCGAGCCCCGGAGAAAGACGCCCGAGTCCGAATCCGGCAGCGGGAAGCGGTGCTCCTTGCCGTGGATGTCCCGGGCGTGGGTGCCGTCGGGCAGGATGTAGAAGACGTTCGGGTTCACGTAGGGGGTCTCTTTGATGCGCCAGTCGACGTGGAGGACGAAGTCGCCGAACTCCCGCTCGCTCCAGAGGTTCTTGTCGCCTGGGGCCTCGCTCTGGGCATCGTAGTCGATCGCCCCGTCCACGACCTTCCAATGGCCGCCGTCGCCGGACGGCACTTTCCAGCCGGTCAGGTCCTTGCCGTTGAAGAGGGCCACGAACCCTTCCGGCGGCTCGTTGTCGGCGGCCTCCAGGCCGGACGCGGCGAGCATCATGGCCCCTGCAAGGACCACGGCCGACAGAACGACGCGATGGACACTCAGACTTGTCATAATAGGTTCTCCCGGGGATCTGGTTGTACTGGGCGGCGAACCGCCGTATTCTACCCCGGGAAGCCGCGCTGCAAAACACCCGGGCCGCACCGGATGGGAAGGCCAAGAAATGGGGCGCCGCGAAGAAGACGCAAACCCCGCTGAATCCGGTCGCTCGATCTTGGGAGGGCGAGGCTCCTGCCGAGCCGGGCAACAACACCGGACTCGCGGCCTCCGGCGCAGCCCGGCAGCAGCCTCGGCCTCGCGGAATCACGCAGCGCCGTTTGGAACGCGCCCCTTTCCGCTTCCGGACATGGAAGCGAGTCTCCGGGAGTTCCTGGGCCAGGTGCCGCCGGGACGCGCGACCACCTACGGGGCGCTGGCGGAAGCGTTGGGCAACAGAATCGCCGCGCGATGGGTCGGGCAGTTCATGGTACGCCACGAGCACGGCGCTGCTTGCCCGTGCCATCGCGTCGTCCGCGTCGACGGGCATCTCGGGCAATACGTTGCCGGTGATGCCGCGGTCAAGGCAGAGAAGTTGCTCGCCGAGGGGATCGCCGTTCGGGAAGGGGCCGTCGATCTGTCGCGATGCGGCTTCGATCGGTTCACCGGCCAGCGCCCGCTGGAGCGGCTGACGCAATTGCAGGCAGAGCTTTTGGCGCGGGTCTCACTCCGCGGGCGGCGGAGGATGCCGCGCCTGGTCGGCGGCGTGGACGTGTCCTACCCCGCCGCGAACCAAGGCGTTGCGGCCTACGCGCTCGTTGAGCTGGATAGCGGCCGGGTCCTGTGGTCCGCGACCGTCCGCCGCCCGGTGCGATTTCCCTACATCACCAGCTACCTCTCGTTCCGGGAGCTGCCGATCCTTCTGGACGTGCTGGAGGAGGCACGTCGCGCCGGGCAATTGGCCGAAGTCGTCTTGGTCGACGGCAGCGGGATCCTCCATCCGCGCCACGCGGGCATTGCCGCGCACCTGGGCGTCGTCGCGGGGGTGCCCACGATCGGAGTGACGAAGAAGCTCCTTTGCGGCCACGTGGATCTGGAGCGGCTCGGTCCGCTGGAGTCGCGCCCGGTGGATCTCGAGGGCCGGCTTCTGGGGGTCGCCATCCGCCCTACGGCCGGGAGTCGCCGGGCGATCTTTGTTTCGCCGGGGCATCGGGTGAACCTGGCGATGGCCGAAGCAGTGGTTCGCCGCGTGCTGCTTGGCCGGCGCTTGCCCGAACCCCTTTATTGGGCGGATCGATTCAGCCGGAACGCCGGCCGGACGGCCCCATAGTAACCCCGCCCAAGTGTAGGGTTGCTAGCCAACGTTTGGGGAGGTCGCGGGGCGAGACCCCCGGAAAACCGCATTATTGCAAGCGGCGATTGTCAAATCCCGTTCCCCCGCCGGTACAATGCTTCCCAGAGGCGCCCCCGGCTGTTATCCTGCTGGTTTTGGGTATCTCCAGGCGTGGCTGCGTGTCGGGACGTGCTCCGCGAAACGGGGTAGTCGATGGCCGGCAGCCGCCGGGAGACGGCGTGGGATGGCCCCCTTTCCGCAGAAATGCACGTAGAATACTGAAGGTGGCCGATTACCGTTTCCAGATGGACTCGAGGAGAGATTCAGTCGATGGCAGCCATTGTTGACGCGGAAAAATGCTCCGCCTGTGCAGAGTGCGTTGAGGCTTGCCCCTTGGAGGCAATCACCGTCCAGGAGAAGGTGGCCGTCGTGGACGACCAGACCTGCGGTGATTGCGGCGCGTGCGTGGACGCGTGCCCCAACGAGGCGATCTCGGTTTCCTGAGAGGGTCGCCTTCTCGGGGCACGAAGGCCCCGCGAAGGCCGGATCCGCGAAGCACCCCGCGCTCGACGGGAGTCTCCCTCCCGGGAGAAAACAGTCCGTTCCGATCCCAGCGGTGGGCGCGATTCTTGCGGCCCACCTTTTTTGTTCCCCCGCTCCGCTTGCGGACGGGCGTGCGATGGGCTAGTTAGTACAATAGAGCCGCTTTCACCTCGGAGGCACGGAGCGGCCAAACCGTTCCGGCGGAGGCGGATGATGAGCGACCGGGATCGCGCGGGCCTTGTGGAAATCGCCCTCGTTGGCGACCTGACCGAACGCCAGGGCGAACTTTGGGAGAAGTTTCTCGACGTCCCGCCGGGCGGCGAGTGTACTCTCTACATCGACTCCGTGGGCGGGAGCCCCTACTCGGCCGTCGCCCTGGTGTCGCTGATCCTGCTGCGCGGTCTGCGGGCCACCGGGATCGTCGCCGGAGAGTGCTCCTCGGCGGCCCTCTGGCCTTTTGCCGCGTGCCGCCGGCGGCTCGTGACCCCGCTGAGTGTCCTCCTCTTCCATCCCATGAAATGGCAAAGTGAGGAGAACGTGGGCCTGGCCGAAGCGGCGGAATGGGCCCGGCACTTCCACCAACTGGAGACCGACATGGACCGGCTCCTGGCGGATCTGTTCGGTGTGCCGCTGGAGACGATCGGCCAGTGGTGCAATCCCGGCCGCTACATGCTCGGGCGGGAGCTGGCCGAGGCCGGCCTGGCGGAATTGATCGGGCTGGAGCCGCTGGCCCTCTTGCGGCCAAAACGGCAGAAGAGGTAGCAGGCGTTCGGATAGGCAGACTTCCGAAGTCTTTGAGACTTCGGAAGTCTGCGCGGCGATTGCAGATTCCGGCCGTTCGTAGTGCAGGTCTCTCGATGAGCCGAAAGTCCAGCCGCCGCGATTTCCTGGGAGGCAAGATAGCTGCCGATGCCTTGGGTGGCGCCGCCGTTCCCGGCCCTAGTCCCGTGGAAACGCCGGCGGAATCCTACTTGATCCGCATTTCCCGGCCGGCGATGGCCTGCCGGTTTGAGCTCCTCTTCAATGCCGGGCAATACGCCAATGACACCGAAGCCGCCCTGGAGGCCCTCGACCTCGTCGAGCATCTCGAGCGGCAAATGAGCTACTTCCGCCCCACCGGCGAGCTTGGCCGGCTGAACGTCCTGGCCGGCGACGGGCCCGTGGAGGTGGAGCCGCGATTATTCGAGCTGTTGGAGATGGCGATAGACCTCAGCGCCGCGACCGGCGGGGCTTTCGACATTGCCTCGGCCCCGGTTTGGGAGGCTTGGGGCTTTGCGCGGCGCCGGGGAACGATCCCGACCGAGGAGCAGTTGCGCGAGGCAGTCGAGTCCGCCGGCAGCCGTTGGGTGGAGCTGGACCGGCAGCGCAAGACCGTTCGGTTCCTGAGGCCCCGCGTGCGGCTGAGTCTGGGCAGCATTGGCAAAGGCTACGCGTTGGATCGGGCCGCCGAGATCCTCGCCGCGGCCGCAGTCCACGACTTCCTCTTCCACGGCGGCCAGAGCAGCGTCTTGGCGCGGGGGACCGGGTGGGGCTTCTCCATTCCGGAAGGGCGCGGCGCCTGCCGAGCCGAGCAAGAACCTCAGACTCGCGGCCTGCCGCGTGACTCGGCGGGAGCCTCGCCCTCCAGGAATCGTGCAAGGCCGCCTGGAACGCGTGGAGCGCCCTCCGCAGCCCGGCCGCTGGGGTGGACCGTCGGCATTCGCCATCCGCTCCATCCCGGCCGCCGGTTGGGGGAAATCCGCCTCCGCGACCGTGCCATCGGGACATCAGGTTCGACGATGCAGTTCTTCCGCCACCAAGGAAAGCGCTACGGCCACATCTTGGACCCGAGGACAGGCCATCCTGCGGAGGGGGTTCTCGCGGTGACGGTCGCCGCCCCGACGGCAACCCTGGCCGACGCCCTTTCCACCGCCTTTTTTGTGATGGGCCCGGAGCGGACCGAGGAGTTCTGCCGCGCGCGGCCGGAGATCGGGGCCGTCTTGGTATGCCCCGAGGGAACGGGGAAGCGGTTCCGGCTCCACGTCGTCGGCCTGCAGGAGGATGACTTCGTGTTGTTGGACGGCGCATGACGTACCCCGATACCAGGTGCCGGGGGGTGGATTACAATGGGAGGTGAACCCGGCGGATGCGGGCCGGGACTCGGGCACAACCTGCCGGGGCCCGTGCGGGGGCAAACATGGCTTGTGATGGGGCTATTGGGTCGGAGGAGACGGATGGCACGAGTTCGCATTAAGGTGGGGCGAAGGGCGGCGGTCGCGGCGATCATGGCGGGGCTCCTGTCGGTTCAGACCGCCTTCGGGCAGGAGCCGACCCGCGGGACCCTGCTGACCAACGCCCTGCGGCAAACCTGGGTCCAATTGGGGATGGTCTCCGGCCGGGTGCTCCTGAAGAGCAACCGCGGGATCCAGACCTCGACCAGCAGCCATTCCGGTCAGCGGCGGGAGCGGCTTTCCCTCCGCGCGGCGGGCACCGATCCGGTCCTGGACTACGATCTGGCCACCCCGGCCGAGGAGATCACCGTTCGCTTCTCGGCTGCCAACCGGCTCGACATCCGCCGCGTGCCCAAAGTGGAGTCGGACGCGGCTTTAGTGGAATTCCACCAACCAGCCGCAGGACCCGTCTCACTCAAAGTCGGCAAATCGGATCCGCAGACTTACCAAGCCGCGAGCCTGTGGCACCTTTTCGTCCAGGAGCCGGCCGTCTGCCGGCAGAGGCTCATGCCGCTCTTGAACCTCCTCCATTCGGACTGGGACCTGGCAAAGACTGGCGACGAGGTGGAAGGGCTCTTGCTGCGGATGGCCGGCGCAGGGACATTGCCCGACCAGAGCCGCTGGGCGGAGCTGGTGCGGCAGCTCGGCGACGGCCGCTTCGCCGCGCGGGAGGCCGCCGACCGCCGCTTGCGCGAAGCCGGCCGCTCCGTCGTCCCTTACCTCCAGAAGCTCGACCCCGCCCGGCTCGACGCCGAACAGCAGCTCCGCATCCGCCGGATCGTCCAAGCCCTCACTACCTCTAGCGGAGACGACGCGCCGGAGCAACTGGCCTCGTGGCTCTCGGGCGATCCGGCAATCTGGCTGGCCATGCTTTCCCGCCCCGAGGAATCGACGCGGCGGCTGGCCGTCAGGCAACTGGGGGCGCTGCTGGGCGGCCCCATCACCTTCGACCCCGCCGCGGACCCCCAGACGAGAAAGAAACAGATCGACGACCTCCGCGGGCGGATTCTGCCGAAGTAACGGCGCGCCCCGAATGGCCCCGTGCCTCGCCCACATCGGCCAATCAGCGATTATCCCTCAGCCTGCCAGCCGGCCCGACCAAGAGCTGAAAGGCGAAAGCTGATAGCCGAAAACTGGTAGCCCGCGCCCCAAACGCACAAAACTCTCCCAAGAAAAGATTATCCGTCGCGGGGGTCTTGCCGCGACGGGCTAATCAAACCGGCGAGTCGGTTGTAAACGGGAGCCCTTCCCAGGGAGTCGGGCTCAAACAAGCTCCTTCTTGGCCCCGATCAGCGTCCGCAGCCTTTCGGCCAGCAGGGCGGCGTCGAACGGCTTCTTGAACGTCTCGTTGATGCTCGAGCGATCGAAGCTCAACGAGCTGCCGTCGTCGGGGAGAAGGGCAATCAGGATCACGTCGGCAAACTCCGCGTTGCGACGCAGGTTCTGGCAGATCTGGAGCGCTTCGGTCCGGCCGATCGAGAAATCGACGATGATGCAGTCCGGATGGAAGCTTTCTGCCTGGATCCCGGCGTCGAAACCGCTGCCGGCCACGGCCACCTTGAACGAGCGCTCCAGCGGCAGCTCCCGCTTGATGTTCTCGACAAGGATCTGGTCCTGGGCCACGATGAGGACCTTCGCCATCGCCTCGTCCTCGAGGTCGCCCAAGGGCATGCCGTGTTCTTTGAGGAAGCGGAT
>CAYGZA010000304.1:0-8290 GCA_964354135.1 uncultured Planctomycetaceae bacterium | reverse complement strand
GCGAGGTTGAAGGCGTGGACCTGCTTGGCCGTGCCGGTGAAGTTGGTGTGGACCTCGAAGCGGTCCATGTCGGAGACGACCAGGAGCGGCGGGTTTTCGAGGTCCTCGCGGTAGAGCAGGAGTTGCTGGTAGGCGTCGACCAGGTCGCGGTGGCGGCGCTTGTATTCCCAGCCGAAGTGGCCGCGCTTCCAGACGTCGGCCCAGCCCTGGGATCCCTCCACGGTGCGAACGCCGCGCTCGAAAGTGAAGTGCGTGCCCTCCGGATCGGCCTCAGCCGGCTTGGGGTGGCCCAGCACGTCGCAGAGATCGCAAAAATGCTGCTGGCAGGCACTCCGCTTGCTCAGCCGCACGTTTTGCCACTTGGCGACGAAATCGGTGGGAGTCATGGCCGATGACCCAACCGAGGATGGATGACCCACGGAAAAGACGTATTCTAGGGTCTGGGGGGGCAGTAAGCCAGGGGTGAGGAGCGGGGGATACGGGATGAAGAATGGAGGAGGAAGGAGGAGGGGCGAGAGGCGAGGGAGGAGTTGGGGAACGCGGCGGCGAGTAGGGGGCAATCGGCGTTCCACGGGGGCAAGCCCCGTGGAGGCAAGCCCACAGTGCTACCCAACGCGCTCGCAGCACAGCACTGCCGGCCGCTATAATACGTCAATGGCTGAATGCGGCTCGGATCGATCGCCTTTCGGAATGACCATCGTGCGCAGCGGCTACAAGAGAAGGTTTCGGATGATCGTCTGGGCGTGGATCGTCGCCGGACTTGCCGGCTGGCAAGCGATCGCTCCGGCGGCGGAGCCGACGCCCGCGGAGGCCCGGGCGCTGCGCCGCACCCCGGCCGTCGAGGTCTTCGATGCCTGGAAGGAGGCCGTGGTCTTCGTGACCGGGCCGATGGTCAAGGAGGAGAAGCCCTCGGCCAGGGAGTTCTTCGTGCCCGCCGGTCCCGGCCCGCAGGAAAGCAGCGTGGGGTCGGGGTTCATCGTCCACGAGTCGGGCTACGTGGTGACCAACGCCCACGCGGCCGAGCGACTGATCGCCCCCGTGGTCGTCCTTTCCGACGGCAAGCAGTGTCCCGGCGAGCTGGTCTGGTCGTTCCACGAGCACGACGTGGCCCTCTTGAAAATCGACGCCGGGCGGCCGCTCAAGGCAGTCCGCCTGGCCCGCTCCGGCGACCTCCTGATCGGCGAGACGGTGATCGTCATCGCCAACCCGCACGGCCTGTTGCACACCTGCACGACCGGCGTCGTGAGCGCGATCGGCCGGGCCAGCCGCCTGGCCGACGTCCCCGGCGTGACCCTCCAGAACCTGATCCAGTCCGACGCCGGGATCAATCCCGGCAGCTCCGGCGGCCCGTGGTTCAACGTCGTCGGCGAGGTGATCGGCTTCACAACGTCGATGAAGCGCGACGCCGAGAACATCGCCTTTGCCGTCTCCGCGGCGACGCTCCGCAAGCTGCTGCCGGAGATGCTCGACGTGGAGCGCCGCTACGGGCTGGCGACGGGGCTCGAGACAGCCGGCGACGGTCCCTGCCAGGTGACCGGCGTTGCACCGGACTCTCCCGCGGCAAAGGCCGGGCTGCAGGTCGGCGACGTGCCGGTGAAGCTCGCCGATCGGCCGATCCCGACCGTCGCCGATTACCACCTGGCCATGATCGGCCGCAAGCCCGGGGAGACGCTGAGCCTCGAGTTCCTCCGCGAAGGCAAGCCGTGGGGCACGTCGCTCGTGCTCGGCCGCCGCGCGAAGCCGAACGCCGCTGCCCTGCTCAAGAAGAGGCTCAGTCTGGAGGCAACCCCGCTTGATCCACAGCGGGCGAAGACGATGGCCTTGCGGGTTCCGTGGGGGCTGGTAATCGAGGCGGTGGATGGGAAGCTCTACGACAAGCTGCCCGTGCGTCCGCAGAAGGGCGACATCCTGGCACGCATCGGCCGCATCCGCCCCCGCAGCCTGGAGCAAGCCGGCCTGCTCTTGGAGAAGGCCAAGCCGAATCAGCCGCTCCCGCTGGTCTTCCTGCGCCACGAGGGCAACAAGGGCATCCGGATTGACATGAATCTCGTCGTGCCGCCGTGAGCCGTCGGAAAGCTACACGATGGCGAAAGCACGGCCACGGCATCGCTAAGGACGGACGAACGGGTTGTTCCCTCTCTCCCAGCCGACGGTGGTGGCCGGGCCGTGACCGCAGTGGAGCACCGTGTCGTCGGGAAGCGTGTACACCTTGGCGCGGATGCCGGCGGCCAGGGCCTCAAAATCGCCGTCCGGGAAATCGGTCCGCCCGATGCTCCCGGCGAAGATGACGTCCCCAACGAACGCCAGAATCGGGCTGTGGTCTTTCCAGAGGTAGACGACGTGGCCCGCGCTGTGCCCGGGAATGGCAAGCACGTGGAGATCGAAGCCCGCCGCCGAGTAGACCTCCCCCTCGTGTACCAGCACGTCCGCCGCCGGGCTCACCACGGAAAAACCGAAGGCCGCCGAGAGGTTCAGTTTCGGGTTGGTCAGTTTGGGGGCATCGCCGCGGCCGATGACCAGCGGGCACTCGGGCCAGCGGTCCTTGAGGGCCGCATTGCCGGCGATGTGGTCGCTGTGGCCGTGGGTATTCAGGATCGCCGCCGGGGTAAGCCCGTTTTGGTCCAGGTAGTCCAGGACCCGATCCGGCTCCAGGCCCGGGTCGATCACCAGGCAGTCGGTTCTCCCCGGAAGCTGGGTCACGTAGCAGTTCTCCTCAAAGGCAACGGAAACGATCGTCGCGAGCTGGACCTCGGGGCGGTTCACAAACTGGTCTCCTCAACACCGGGGGAATTGGGTAAACTGAAGCGGTTGCCGGAGGGTATCGGGCCCTAGGGGCTGAAACGGTCAGGTAATCCGGCGGCACAAGCAGAAACATTGTAATTGTCGGCACAGAAATCAGCGATAAGCTCCCAGAGGGCCCGGAGAGCGCGCGGGCTTGTGGGAAGCCGTTCTGTCGGCAGGGTGTGCCGGAGGTAGTTCGGGGTCTCCCTTTCTAAGAACGGACTCGGGTCTCCGAAACCCCGCCGAGTATGGGGCCCGCCTCCCCGCCTGGAAGGACTCAAGGAGGAGTGGATTTCATGAAGAAGAAGTTGATTTCCCGCACTTGTCCCTTGGCGCTGGCGGCGCTGGCGGGACTGACGGCGTTTGGCTGGAACGCCCGGCCGGCAGGGGCCCAGAACGAGGGGGCGTCTTCCGGCCGACCCGCGTACCGCGTCGCCGATCGCTCGAATCCGGCGCCCGACCAGCCGCGCGCGATCCTCGGGGCCGCCCAGCCGAATGAACACCCGCTGATGCCCACCCTCCGCTGGGCCAATCAGGGGCTGCGGGACATCGAGAAGATCGAGGACTACTCGGCGATTGTGGTGAAACAGGAGCGGATCGACGGGAAGCTGAACGACCAGGAGTACATCTTCACGAAGGTGCGGCACCGGCCGTTCAGCGTCTACATGCGGTTTCTCAAGCCCGACGATCTCAAGGGACAGGAAACGATCTACGTGGCCGGGACGAGCGGCGGCAAGGGGAAGATGTGGGGACACGCCCCGGGGATCCGCAAGGTCTTCGGGACCGTGACGCTGGATCCCACCGGCCCGATTGCCATGAAGGGGAACCGCTACCCGATCACCGACTTGGGCGTGCTGAACCTCATCCGCCGCCTGGTTGAAGTGGGCGAGAAGGACACCAAGTTCGGCGAGTGCGAGGTGAAGTACTTCCCGGGAACCAAGATCAACGACCGGGTTTGCACCTGCGTCCAGGTGGTCCACCCGGTGCCGCGGGCAAATTTCCTCTTCCATATCGTGCGGATCTTCGTCGACGACGAGATGAACCTGCCCATCCGCTACGAGTCGTACGACTGGCCGAGCCAGCCCGACAGCCGGCCGGAGTTGATCGAGTCCTACACCTACCTCCACATCAAGCTCAACAACGGCTTCTCGGACGCCGACTTCGACATCCGCAACCCGAACTATGCCTTCAAGCCGCAGCAGCGATGAAGCCGCGGAAGAGAAGTCTTCTTCACTTAGTCCGCGACCTCGCGCCGCCGACCGGGACGGCGCGAGGTCGTTTTGTTTTCGCCCGCGGTGGCGTATGATACGGTGGGTTGCTCGCCCCGTACTGATCGCCTACCTTGTGGTGCTCCTGATCGTCATGATCTTCGAGAATCGGCTGATCTTCATCCCCTCGCGCTACCCGGAGGGCAACTGGCGGCCGTTTGCCCTGACCTTCGAGGACGCCTGGTTCCCGTCCTCCGACGGGACCAGGCTCCACGGCTGGTACCTGCCGCACCGCGAGCCCCGGGCCGTGGTCCTCTTCTGCCACGGCAACGCCGGCAACGTCACGCACCGCGACTACATCCTGGAGCAGTTGCAGCGCGTGGTCGGCGTTTCGGTCTTGATCTTCGACTACCGCGGCTACGGGCAAAGCGAAGGGAGCCCCAACGAGGCCGGAATCCTGGCCGACGCCCGGGCGGCCCGGCGCTGGCTCGCGCGCCGGGCCAAAGTGGCCGAGCAGGACCTCGTCCTGATGGGCGAGTCGCTCGGCGGGGCGGTCGCCGCGGACCTCGCGGCCGACGGCGGCGCCCGGGCCCTGATCCTCGAAAGCACCTTCACCTCGCTCCCCGAGGTCGCGGCCTACCACTATCCCTGGCTCCCGCTCCGGTGGCTCCTGCGCACGCGGCTCAACGCCCTGGAAGCGGTCAAGAAATACCGCGGCCCGCTCCTGCTCACGCACGGCGACCGCGACACGATCGTCCCGTACGACTTCGGGAAACGGCTCTTCGAGGCCGCCAACGAGCCCAAACAGCTCCTCACCGTCCCCGGCGGCGATCACAACGATCCCCGCAACCGGCGGTACTATGACCAGCTCCGGGCGTTCGTGGAGGGCCTTGGGAAGGAGAAACCGCAGATCGACGCGAATGAGCGCGGATGAGGCGCGACGTGCAGACCCGTGCGTACCGCGGCCCTTCCTCAGCCATAGAAGGAACCTGACGCGATGCCCATCCCCGGCTTGACCATCATCGGCGAGTCCATCAACGATTCCGTCCCCTCAACCAAGAAGCTCTACGAGGCCGGCGACACCGGCGGAATCCTCGAATTGGCCCGCTTCCAAGACGAAAAGGGGGCGGGCTACATCGACGTGAACGTCGGCCTGCGCGCGCCGGAATTCATGGCCGACCTGGTCAAGATGATTCAGCAGGTCACGGCGAAGCCGCTGGCGATCGACACGCCGGATCCGGACATCGCCCGCGCCGGCCTGGCGGCATACAACCCGGCCCGCGCCGGCGGCAAGAAGCCGCTGTTGAATTCGATCTCCGCGCTGCGGGTAGGCATGTTCGATCTCTACGGCGTGCAGCCCTTCCGGCCGATCCTGCTCATCTCCGAGCGGGTTGAGGGCGGCCGCTCGCGTCCCTGCCGCACGGCCGAGGAAACCTGCGACGCCGCGAAGTTCCTGCTGGCTGCCGCCCGGCGAGCGTGTGGCGGCATTCCGAACGACGACCTGGTCTTCGACCCCGGCATTGCACCCATCGGCAGCGACGTGGAAGGGAATCTGAAACGACTTCTCGCGGCGATGGAAATGATCCATGACGACCCCGATTTCGCCGGGGTCCATGCGTCGGTCGGGTTGAGCAATTTCACCGTGATGCTCCCCCCGAAACGGGCCGACGGATCGCCGGTCAAAGGTCCGCTGGAAAGCGCCTTCCTGACCAAGGCGATGCCGCTGGGTCTGGACATGGTGATCGGCTCCGTGAAGCGGTCTTACGAACTCCTTCCGCCCGACCACCCCGCCATGCTCTGCCTGGAAGACTGCATCCGCACCGGCGGTTTCGAGTCGATCATGCGGGTCCGGGAGTTCTACGCGTGAGGCGAACCTTGGCCAACAGCCGGCTGTCTTCGTAAGGCGAGGCGCCCTTCTCCGATCCACCGAAGGTGGTAGAATATCAGAGAAGGAGGTAACCATGGCCGACGAAGTGCTAGACGTTTGGGGGCGCATCAAGGACTGGCCCGATTGGATGCGGCAATCGCTTGCGTCCAAGATCGTTCAGTCTTTGCAGAGCGCTCACCCTGAGCAGCCCAAGACGCTTGGCGATCTTGTTGGGCTGCTCGCCAGCGACCAACCGCCGCCCACCGACAAGGACGTTAGGCAAGTCCCGTCCAAGTCTTGACACCCCAACAGTTGCTCGTCGAGATCTCCCAATAGGATCTCCAAGGTCATTGAGTCGTCTTGGGTCGGATGGGGTTCTCCTTCAGGGAACAACAATGAACGAACTGATTGCAGGACTTGTTGCCGCCGGGCCCGTGATTACCGACGGGGCCTGGGGCACGCAGCTTCAGCAGAAGGGCCTGCCCGTGGGTGCCTGCCCGGATGCTTGGAACCTTGTTGAGCCCGAAAAGGTCGAGGAGGTGGCCCGGGCCTACGTCGAGGCCGGGAGCCAGGTCATCCTCACCAACACCTTCGGGGGCAATCGCTTTGTGCTCGCGCGGCACGGACTGGCCGAGAAGGCCGCCGAGATCAATCGCGCCGGTGTCGAGATCTCTCGCCGGGGAGCCGCCGGCCGCGCCCGTGTGTTCGCCTCCGTCGGGCCTACCGGCGTGATGCTCATGATGGGTGAGACTAAGGCGGAAGAAGTCCAGGCCGCGTTTGCCGAACAAGCCGAGGCCCTTGCGGACGCCGGGGCCGACGCCGTGGTGCTGGAGACCTTTTCCGACCCGGCCGAGGTCGTCTTGGCCATTGCCGCCGTGCGCGAGACCGGGCTGCCCGTGGTCGCCTGCATGACGTTCGACTCCGGCAAGGACCACGATCGCACGCTGATGGGCACAACGCCCGAGCAGGCCGCCCGGAGGCTCGCCGAATCGGGAGCGGACGTCATCGGCTCCAATTGCGGCCAGGGGATCGACGGGTTCGTGACAATCGCGAGCCGGCTTCGTGCCGCCACCGACCGGCCGCTCTGGATCAAGCCGAACGCCGGACTGCCGCAGGTCGTCGACGGCAAGGTGGTTTACGTCCAGACGCCGGAGCAGTTCGCCGGCGTCGTGCCGGCCTTGATCGAGGCCGGGGCCGCCTTCGTCGGCGGCTGCTGCGGCACCGAGCCGGCGTTCATCGCCGCCATCAAGCGGAAGCTCCAACCCTAAGCCCTGCCTACCGCCCTCTGCCTGCTCTTCTCCATGACTTCCCGCGAGCGCGTCCTCTGTGCCCTGAACCACCAGGAGCCCGACCGCGTGCCGATCGATTTCGGCGGGACGCGGCAATCGGGCATCGCCGCCTCGACGTACCACAAGCTCAAGGAGCGCCTCGGCGTCAGCACACCGACGCGGGTCTACGACCTCTACCAGATGCTGGCCGAGGTCGAGCGGCCGGTCATGGAGCGCTTCGGGGCGGATTGTGTGGGCCTGAATCGCCCCGCGGTCGCCTTCGGCATCCGCAACGAGGCCTGGAAGCCGTGGCGGCTTTTCGACGGCACGCCCGTCGAGGTCCCCGGCGGCTTCAATCCGGTGACCGACGCCAGAGGCGACTTGCTCCTGGAAAAGGGGTCAGAACTATTTTCTTCGGAGCCGGCCGGCGACCCGACGACGGCCGCAAGCCGCGCCGCGGGCCAGAAAATAGTTCTGACCCCTTTTCCTTTTCCTGTCGCCCGGATGCCCAAGGACGGCTTCTACTTCGACCGCCTCGACAAATTTCCGGGCGCGGCCCACGCCGATCCGGAGAAGCTCAATCTCCCGCTCCTTTCGACCGAGGAGTGCGACCACTTCCACGCCCAGGCTGAGGCGTTCTTCCGGAACACGGACCTGGCGATCATCGCCGCGATGGGCCCGCCCTATGAGCTTTTCTTCGGCCTCGGCACGGGCGACTTCCAGGCGTGGATGATCACCCTGGCCACCGAGCCCGACTATGTGGAGGCCCTTTACGGGCGCCTGGTCGATGCGTGGCTGGAGAACCTGCGGCGATTCACCACGGCGGTGGGCGACCGCGTGCAGATTCTCCAGTTCAACGACGACCTCGGCACCCAGGACGCCCCGTTCCTCTCGGTCCGCATGTTCCGCGAGCGGATCATGCCGCACTACAAGCGCGGCCTCGACTGGGTGCATCAGAACACCAAGATGAAGGTCTTCATGCACAACGACGGGGCGATCTTCGACTTCATCCCCACCCTTATCGAGATGGGCGTCGACATTCTCAACCCGGTGCAAACCACGGCCGCGGGCATGGACCCGGTGAAGCTCAAACGCGAGTTCGGCGACCGGATCGTCTTCTGGGGCGCCGCCTGCGACTGCCAGCACACGCTCCCCTTCGGCACGCC
>CAYGZA010000303.1:0-8323 GCA_964354135.1 uncultured Planctomycetaceae bacterium | reverse complement strand
CATGAAACACGATTCCGCGTCACCCGTCAATCGAAGATTGACGGGACACTAGGCCACCTGGCCAACTCGGATTGCCCACCATCGCGGTGGTGGTAATGTCGATGTACCGATGCCAGAAACGCAGCTTGTCATGTGTCCAATCACCAGCTTCCTCCCAGGTTGGGAGGCCGTCATCTTCCGCCATCGAGTCGCAAAGCTCACGCCACCGATCTCTCGGCATATTCCACCCACGCCGGGCCGGGCATATCGTCCCACGTCTGACCATCCAGTTCTCGGCCAGTTCTCGACTTACGGATACCGCCCCACTGCTTGAAGAAGAACGGCACCCCGCGCGGCAAGCACCGGTCGCGGATCTGGAGGATCCAGTCGAGATCCATCCTGCGGGCACCAGGTCCCGATTCGCCGCCGACGATCACCCAGTGGATTCCTTCCAACGGCAGGTTGGGAATCGGGCCAAGAAGTGGCTCCAGTGACAGGAAGCGGAGGTGGGCCGGGATTTGCGTGAGGAGCTTGACGCGGCGGAGGAACCCGGCCGTCTCGACGGTGGTTCCCATCCACACGTTCGGCGGCCAGGACAATTGCGGAGCGAGTTCCACCGCACGTTCCGGGCGCTTGGTCAAGACTTGGAAGGTGTGCCACGATGCCTCCTCCATTACGGCGAAACACGCCTTGATGAACTCCGCGGGAACGTCCTTGTGGAAAAGGTCGCTCATGGAGTTCACGAAGATCATCCGCGGCCGACGCCAGTGAAGCGGCAATTCCACCACGTCCGGCTGCAAAGTCACGCGGAACCCGTGGCGGTAACGCACCTGGCCCATCGCTTGAAGCCGCTTGGCCATCCGCTCCGCATAGCAATGAACACATCCGGGGCTGATCTTCGTGCAGCCAGTGACCGGGTTCCAAGTAGCTTCCGTCCATTCGATCGAAGAGGCTTGCGCCATGTTCCCCTCCGTTGAGTGACCCCTTACAGGGAGGAGAATACCGCTTGGTTGCCTCCGTCACAAGATCAGTAGTGCTTCCGTGACTTTGCCGGCCTGTCCCCTCCGCGTTCATCAGACCGGTGAGTGTACGCAAGTATACGCATTCTCGCCGCGTACGTCAAGCGATGCGATGTGGCAGGGTTGGCTTGTCCAAGAGTGCTGCCAATACTACTCGTACACGGCGAACCGCCGCCTCACGCCGGGCTCTTCACTGCCGGGCAAGTCGGCAGTGCGACCCGCCGCGAGGCCCGGCGGAAGTGCATCAACTTCGGCTCCAATCCGATGGGCTCAGCCTATGCATGCACAGCCGCCCGGCTAGCTGGGCGCCGCGAGCACCTTGACGGCGGCCTCCGGCAGTTCCACCGGCACGAAGTAGTCCGCCGGGTACAGGTAATCTTCCCCCGACTCGTCGACGATCCGGAGGTGCCCTTCCTGGGCAGCCGCTTCGTCCGGCAGGACTTGGTAGACCTTGCGCGGCTCCAAGTCCTCGCAGCCGTCGTTCCGAATACACAAGACAAATGTCGATTGCATGTGCCGTCGCTTCAATCAATCCGAGCCATGGCAAGAAACAGCCCGCTCCTAAGCCTCAGCAACCGAGGCTGGGAAATCGAATACCGGGGCTTCTACGACCCGGGTTGGGACTTGCGTTTCCCAGAGGATCTTCTGGAGCCGCTCGACCGTCTCCGGAGCGAAGAACCGCTCGCCGGTTCGCAGGGACACGCGGGCGGGAACATGCTCGACAATGACAAACCGGCCGCCAACCTCCAGCGCGTACGTCACTTCCTGCGCCGCGAAGGCCTCTTCGGAAAAATCGCTTGACATATGACGTTCTCCGGTGCCCGAGTCAACTCGCGACTTCCCACCGGCTTCCCTCGCGGTGCACGGGCCGGTAGAGCGTATCGCGTTCGATCGGCTCGCGGCCCGCCTCGCGGATCAGCGCACAGAGTTCCTCCACCGAGAGGCTCTCGGGGCCTTCGGAGCCGGCCTCGTGGTGGATGGCTTCGTGGCGGACCGTGCCGTCCAGGTCGTCGGCGCCGTAGCACAAGGCCACTTGGGCCGTCCCCACGCCGAGCGAAATCCAGTAGGCCTTGACGTGATCGAAGTTGTCCAGGAAGAGCCGGCTGACGGCCATCACGCGGAGGTCCTCCAGGGCCGTGGGCCGGCGGGTGACAAGAGGGCGTGGCGACCGTCCAACGACATCTTCCTGTTCTGACCGCAGCGCCCCCTCACCCCCGGCCCCTCTCCCGGAACGGGAGAGGGGAGCTGTTGCTGGACGGCCCCCGACCTGTGTGCCGCTGAGCTGTGGGCCGCGGGGCTGTACGCCCCCGAGCTGTGTGCCCCCGAGCTGTGTGCCCCCGACCTGTGTGCCCCCGAGCTGTGTGCCCCCGAGCTGTGTGCCGTCGGGATGGAAGGCCAAGGGGATGAACGCCTGAAATCCGCCGGTCGCGTCCTGGAGCTCGCGGAGCCGCAGGAGATGATCGACGCGATGGGCCGGGGTCTCAAGGTGGCCGTAGAGCATGGTCGCGTTGCTGCGGAGTCCCATCTCATGGGCCGTGCGATGGACTTCCAGCCAAGTTGCCGCGTCGGCCTTCAGCGGAGCGATCCGGCGGCGGACGTCGGGGTGGAAAATCTCCGCCCCGCCGCCGGGCAAGCTGCCCAGCCCCGCGGCGACCAACTCCCGGAGTACGTCCCGGATCGAAAGCCCCGTCACCTGGACGAACCAGGCGATCTCCACCGGCGTCCACGCCTTCAAGTGCAGCCGGGGATAGGCCGCGTGCAGGCTGGAAAGGATGCCCAGGTACCAGTCAAACCCCTTGTCCGGGTGTACGCCGCCGACGATGTGCAGCTCGGTGGCGCCGCTTGCCGCCGCTTCCCCGCCGCGCTGGAGGATCTCGTCGCGGGTCATCGCATAGGCCGTCGGGTCGTCCGGGTCGCGGCTGTAGGCGCAGAGCGGGCAGCGGTAAGTGCAGATGTTCGTGGGATTCAAGTGGGCGTTGACGTTGTAGTACGCCGCGTCGCTGTGCTTGCGGCGGCGGACCGCATCGGCCAGCTCGCCCAGGGCGTGCAGATCCACCAGCGGATCGAACAGGGCTTCGCCCTCAGCCGGCGACATACGCTCGCCGGACTCAACCTTGCGGCGGACGGACTCGAGGTTGCTGGTCATGACAAGGGCTTTCAGCTATCAGCTATCAGCCGTCAGCTATCAGCTTTCAGCTATCGGCCGTCAGTTATCAGTGTTCAGTCTCTTGTGGTCAGGGGTACGTACCCTTTGAAGCAGAACCGTTAGCATTTGTTTCACCTGTCGGGTTTCTCCAGCAAGTCTCGCGTGCTCAGAATCCGCAAGCAAACCGAGGTCTCTCGCCAGCAGGAGATGATACTCCAGTTCGCTGGCGGACCCGGCGGCGATGTCGAGGAAGCGGGCAAATTCCTTGGCCCCATTCCGACCGCACGCCTCGGCGATATTCCCTGGGATCGAGGCGATTGCCCGCCGCGCCTGTGCCGTCAGGCCGAACAGCTCCTCCTTGGGGAACCTTCGGGTTGCAGTGTACACCGCGAGCGTCAGCAAGTGAGCCTTCTCCCACACCTTCAGTTTGTGGAAATCCCTCATGCCGCGCCCCTTCCCGCTGATAGCCGAAAGCTGATGGCTGACGGCTCTATATTACCACGTCGATCGTCCCCACACAAAGCAGCCCCACGCTCACCACCGCGTTGACGTGAAAGAACGCCCGGTTGACGCGGCTCAAGTCGTCCGGCCGCACGAGCCGGTGCTCGTAGATCAGTAGCGCGGCAAGGAGGGCGATGCCGCTCAAGTAGATCGCGCCGAACTCGCGATAGACCACCGGCAGCAGGAGGAGCAAAACCACCATGCCGGCATGGCAGAGGGCCGCCAGCCGCAGGGCTCCGGCGACGCCCCATCGGGCCGGAGCGCTGAAGAGGTTCATCTTCGCGTCGAACTCCACGTCCTGGCAGGCGTAGATCATGTCGAACCCCGCGACCCAGAGCACGACCGCACCACCGAGGACCATCGGCGGCCAGGCGATCTCCGCCCGCAAGGCAACCCACGCCGCCGCCGGGGCCAGCGCCAGCGCGGCTCCGAGCCAGAAATGCGCGAGCACGGTAAATCGCTTGGCGTAGCTGTAGGCAAAGAGGAACGCGAGCACCGGTGCGGCGGCGTAAAGTGGAATCGGGTTTTGCGGCAAGAAGAAGAGCGTCCCCGCCGCAAAGCCCAGCGAGCAAGCGGCCGTAAATAGCGCGACGCCCGCCACGCTCAGCGTGCCCGTCGGCAGGTGCCGGTTCCGGGTCCGCGGATTGAGGGCGTCGAGTCGCCGGTCCGCCAGACGGTTGAAGGCCATCGCGGCGCTGCGGGCGAACACCATGCAGACCAGGATCCCGGCCAGGTCTTGCCAGCGGAACGGCAGCGGCGGATCGCTACGGGCATTGGCGGCCCAGGCCATCACCGCCGCCAGCAGGGCAAACGGCAGGGCAAACAGCGTGTGGCTGAAGCGGATCATCTCCAGCAGTTGGCGGACGCGGCTCAGCACGCTCGGCTAGCTCCCCCAACGCCGGATCAGCGAGTTCTGGATCCCCACCTGGTCGCAGATCCGGCTGACCACGAAATCCACCAGGTCCTGGATGGAGCTAACGCCGTGATAGAAGCCCGGCATGGCCGGGAGGATGACGGCGCCCGCCTCGGCGGCCTCTTTCATGTTCTTCAGTTGCACGAGGGAGAGCGGGGTTTCCCGCGGCACCAGGATCAGCTTGCGGCGCTCCTTGAGGTGGACTTCCGCCGCCCGGTGGATGAGGTTGGTGCTCGTGCCCTGCACGATGGCGCTCATGGTGCCGCTGGAACAGGGGCAGATGATCATGCCGTCGGTCAAAAACGAGCCGCTGGCGATGGGGGCCGTGTAGTCGCGGTAGTGATGGTAGTGGATCGCCCCCGGCTCGCCGCTGGCCACGGAGAGCACGTTGCTCGACTCGCTCGAGATTCCCGCCATGGCACGGAGTCGCTGAAGCTTCGAGTCCTGGATCGGGCCGCTGGCATCGATCAGCAGCGTGGAAGGGTTGAAGTGGTCCAGGTCGACCGTCAGATCGAGTTCCTGCTTCAGGATCTTGGCGGCTGCGGAGCTGATCGTCAGATGGACGTCGCAGCCGGCGGCGAGCAAGACCTCGATCGTCCGCACGGCGTAGGTCGCCCCGCTGGCCCCCGTAATGGCGACAACCAAGTTGCGCTTCATCGTATCCTCCGGGGAAACCGCGCCGTGCAAACACAGCGCCCCAACATAACGCTGCCACGGCGTGGTCGCCGGGGCTAACCCAGTCCCTAACCCCTAGTCCCTAGCCCCTAATCCCTTGGTACCCACGTGCAACGCGGCAATCCCGAAAGTGAACGGATGCCAGTGGACTTCCCGCAAGCCGGCCTGCTCCATCTTCCGGGCGAGCGCCTCCCGCGGATAGAACTCCCCCACGCTGGCCGGAAGGTAATTGTAGGCCCGCTCCGGGTTTCGGGCCAATGCCTGCCCGATCCGCGGCAGCACCCGGCGGAAATACCAGCCGTAGACCGCCTTCAGCGGCCGCCATTGCGGCATCGAGAACTCCAGCACGGCCACATGCCCCCCCGGCCGGCAAACCCGGGCCATTTCCCGCAGGCCGCGGTCCGCGTCGCTGAGGTTCCGCAGCCCGAAGGCAATGCTGACCACCTCGAATACATTGTCGGGGAAGGGGATCGCTTGGGCGTCGGCTTCCAGGAGCGCGACGCGCTCCGCTGCCCCGGCCCGCTGGGACTTCTCCTTGCCCAGGAGCAGCATAGGGCGGCAGAAATCGATCCCGACTACGCGGAGGTTTCCTCGGCCCGACCGCCAGTATGCCAAGGCCAGGTCGGCAGTCCCCGTGCAAAGGTCGAGGACGGGACCACCGCCGGCCGGGGGCACGAGGCGGACCGTCCGCCGCCGCCAGGAGCGGTCAATCCCGGCGGAAAGCAGGTGGTTCAGCAGGTCGTACCGCCGGGCAATCTGCCCGAACATCTGGCGGACCCGAGCAGGCGATTTGTCGACGTTCATGGCGATGGGCCGCCCAACTCGTATTCCGACCAGCGCTGGGTGACCAGACGGCGGACTTCCCCGCTCATCCGCGCGGGCCGGGAAGGCTCGGCAGCCGCCTCCCTCGGGAGCTTTCGGGTGGCGTCGATGCCCAGCCGGTGTCCGAGCCGGCCGGGCGGGCCGGCGGGGTCCCAGGGGTCGGGCGGCCCCTGCTGGGAAAAGACGTCGCGCCCGGGATCGGCGTTGGCGGCCACGGCGGACCAGACCGCCGCCGCGTCCGCCACCGGGACCTCTTCGTCGACGATCACCAGGAACTTGGCGAACATCCATTGCCGCAGGCCCCAAAGGGCGGAGGCCACTCGCCGGGCTTGCCCCGCGTAATGCTTGCGGATCGAGACGAATGCCCAGTGGCGAGCCGCCCCGAATTCCGGGAAATCGGAGTCGACCAGCTCCGGCACCGCCGCCCTGACCAGCGGGAGCATGATCCGCTGCAAGGCCCGCTCGATCACCGTCTCCTCCTGCGGCGGCCGGCCTCGGACCATCGCCGGGTATACGGGGTTCGAGCGGTGCGTCCAGGCGGTCACGTGGACCAAGGGCGCAGGCGGGCCGGGCCGCAGAAACCCGTTGGGCCCCAGTACAAGCCCAACGTCGGCCGGCGGCTCTTGAGGGTCGATGTATCCTTCCAGAACGATCTCGGCATCGGTCGGCACTTCCAGGTCGATGGTCCGGCACGGGACCAGCTCGATCGGCCTTTGCCGCAAGAGCCCGGCCAGGGCCAATGCGTCGGCCTCCGGCGGGAGCGGGGCCATCGCTGCCAAAAGCCCCGCCGGATCGCCGCCAAGGACCACCGCCACCGGCATCCGGGCGTTCCGCTCCCGATAGCCTGCCCAAAGGAGGGATGGCTCTTCGTGGGGATACCAGCACGCCGCCAGACGATCCCGGTCGAGCACCCGGAGGTCGTAGCGGCCGACGTGCTGATGACCGGTTTCCGCATCGGCAAGCACGAGCTGTCCGGCTGTGATCGTTGGGCCGGATTCTTGCGGATCGGCGCGAAACACGGGGATTTCGCCCAAGTCAACGTCGCTCCCCAGGCGGACGACCTGCTGGCAGGCCCCGGTCTTGACGTGCTTGGGAGGAAGTCGCCGCAGGGCCGTCTGACCGGCCGAAGACCTCACCTTCTCGAACCACCCTTCCGGCTCGGAGGGCTGGACAAGGTCGGCAACCCGCTGCGCAACCTCGTGAAGCGAAGGGACTTCCAACGCCCGGCACACCCGCTCTTCTGTTCCCAGGAGATTGCTCAGGGCAGGAAGAGAATACCCTTGAATCGCCGCGAAAAGGATGGCCGGGCCCCCTCTTATGGAGGACATGCGACTGATCTCAGCCCCCTCAAGATCGGCGCTGATGGTCGCCCCCACACGGACAAGTTCCCCTAGTTCCTCTAACTTCTCAAGGAATTCGGCCAGACTGTGATACGGCATGGCGATATTGTAGGAAACGGGGTTTAGCGTGGGGAGACCCGGGCGATTCCCCGCTGTGAAAACCCCGAGCCCCGAGGCGGCGCCACCATGGCACACAAGCTAAACGTGTATGCGATTCCCTCTCTGGTGAGCCCGGAAGAGTTGGCCGGAGGCACGGTCGTCGTCATCGACGTTCTCAGGGCGACGACAACGATCGTCCACGCCCTGGAGGCAGGGGCAAACGAGGTCCTCCCCTGCCTCGACATTAAGGATGCCCTGGCCACGGCGGTCCGGATCGGCGGGTCGAAGTGTATCCTCGGGGGAGAGCGCGACGGACTGCCGATCGAGGGTTTTCATCTTGGCAACAGCCCGGCGGATTACACGCCCGAGTCGGTCGGCGGGAAAACCGTGGTCTTTACCACCACCAACGGGACCCGGGCCATGATGAGGTGCCGTCAGGCAGATCGGGTCTACCTTGGGGCCTTCGTGAATGCCTCGGCAGTGGTCGAGCGATTGCTCGGAGAACCCCAAATCCACCTGTTATGTGCCGGATCCGACGGCGAGATAACGCGAGACGACGTGCTCTTGGCCGGCCTCTTGGTGGAACGCCTCCAGCGGACGGGGGAAATGGTCTACCAACTGAATGCTCAAGCGGTGGTTGCCCGGGAGAATTGGGGCTCCACGTTCCCCGGCCCGACGGCTTCCGGGGCGGAGGAGGTTGACTCGGAACGGCTGGCCGGAGAGCTCCGCAAGAGTCTTGCGGGTCAGAAGCTGGTCGCCATCGGCATGGAGGAGGACATCGTGGACGCGGCCCAAGTCGACCGGTTCCATTCGGTCCCGGAATCGGACG
>CAYGZA010000302.1:0-8357 GCA_964354135.1 uncultured Planctomycetaceae bacterium | reverse complement strand
CCATGAAACACGATTCCGCGTCACCCGTCAATCGAAGATTGACGGGACACTAGTGTCCGATGTACTTGGCGTAAACCGTCCGGGCGGTGGGAACGTCGTTGGTACCGGCGATGATTGAGCGGCCGTCGGGAAAGACGGTCAGCTCGTACTGGTCCACCTTGAGGCGCAGGAGGAACTGGTTGCGGCTCACCTGGCCGACCCCTTCGAGCTGGCGGGCGAGTTGCTCCAGCGAGACGCCGGCTCCCTGGTGGGTCAACTGCACGGCGTTGCGGCCGCAGAGGACCGCCGTGTGGCTCCCTTCTTTGCCGGCCAGCCAGGAAAACTCGCCCCGCTTGCACGTCGGGCAGTCGACCTGCTCGCGGAGCGACGCCACGCTGACCTGCCGGATGCAACTGTCCCATAGCTCCACGACCGTGAGATGCCGCGAGACCGCCTCCCGGTGGCCGCTGAGGATCTTGATCGCCTCGACCGCCTGGATGGAAGCGATCACCCCGACGATCGGCGCGAGGATCCCGGCCGTGTCGCAGGTGGGCATGGTCCCCGGCGGCGGGCATTCCTGCACGAGGCACCGCAGGCACGGGGTCTCGCCGGGCAGAATGGTCATCGTCTGCCCTTCCGCCCCGAGGCAGCCGCCGTAGACCCACGGCAATCCCCGTTTCACCGCGAGGTCGTTGACCAGGAAGCGGGTCTCGAAATTGTCCGTGCCGTCGACGATGGCGTCGATGCCGTCGCAGAGCCGCTCGATGTTCCGGTGATCGACGTCGGCGACGATGGCCTCGACCTGGACCTCGGAGTTGATCCTCCGCAGCTTCTGGGCGGCGGCAACCGCCTTGGGCAACTGCTCGGCAACGTCCTGCTCGTCGAAGAGCACCTGCCGCTGGAGGTTGTTGGTCTCGACGAAATCGCGGTCCACGATCCGCACCAGGCCCACGCCGGCGCGGACCAGCGTGTTGGCCAACATGCTCCCGAGGGCCCCGCAGCCGCAGACGAGCACCCGGCTCTTGGCGAGCCGTGCCTGTCCCTCGGGGCCCAACGGCGGATAGCGGATTTGCCGCACGTAGCGGTCGAGATGGTTCATAGCGAAGATCATACCACACGGCCAAACGATTGGGCACTACCAGACGTGGACGCCAGCGGCCCCCGAAGGACGTTGCACGATTCCGGGATGGCGAGGCTCAGGCCGAGCCGTGCTGCTGGTCGCCCGACTCGCGCTTACTTCTCGGCTCGGCAGGGGCCTCGCCCTCCCGGGATCACGCAAACCCGTTCAAACGCGCTCGTTTGTTCTTCGCGGGAGCGAGAGCCAGGCCTGCCGGGCCATATCGGCCAAGCGGTCCTTTTCCCCTCGATTGAAGCAATGCGCGCCCGGGACGAGTCCGAGGAGAACGGCAACCAGCGCGATCATCGCAGCCCAGGGCCCCAGACAGAGCAGGAGCGGCAGGGTGGCAACGATCACCAGCCCGCGGTCGACGTGCATCCCCAGCCGCCAGGCAAACCACCAGAGCAGCCCCAGGGCGGCAAGGCGGGCGACCGCGGCGGCCAACACCGCACCCAAGAGGCCCAGGTACGGGAGTAGGAAGAGGTTCATCGCCACGTTGAGCGCCAGGCCGGCCAGGAGCGTGAGGCTGACGTAGCGGGACTTCTCGGCGCACCAGACGTAGTTGCAGGAGATCAGGGCCAACCCGGTCCAGACGCTGCACACGAGCGCCCACGGCAGGACCAAGAGGCCGTCGCCGTAGCGCTCCTGCCAAACCACGTTGAAGAGCACGGGGGCCACGACGAGCACGAGGGTCGAGGCCGCGACCAGCCCGACGCCGGATCCCTTGAGGATCAGGCCCAGCCGCTGCGACACGCGGGCGGACCGGCCGGCTTCCCAATCGGAGCTCAGGTGCGGCGTGATCACGGCGGCGAGCAACTCGGCCACGCCGACGAACAGCACGGGGAAGATCCGGGCGGTGTGGTATTGGCCGACCATGTTCAGGGCATCGGCCGGCGGCAGCCCGCCGTAGTGGACGATCATGAAGCGGTCGGCCAGCGCGAAGAGATTGGAGAGCCAGTTGGTCACCCAGAGCGAGAGGGCAAAGGGCAGGACCTTGGCCCACAGCGAGCGGTTCGGCAGGGAAGCGGCGGCTGGGGACGGTCTCGGCCGGATGCTCTTCCACCAGAGCAAGGGCACTGCGGAGGCGAGCAGGCATGACGCGAGAAACGCGATCACCACGCTTTCGGGGCCGGTTCTCCACGCCAGCAGCAGGCCGACCCCCACGAGGGCAAACAGGACGCTGCCGGCAAACTGGATGGCAGAGACGAGCTTGACCTGCCGCAGCGCGGTATAGAGCGAAATCAGGAAGTTGTAGACAATGACCACTCCCAGGCCGATCGCCAAGAGCAGCATCATCTCGCGGTGGCTTGCGCTACCGAAGACGAGGTCCGAGAGCCACGTCCGGCCCCAGGCCACGGCCAGAACGGCCAACACCGCAAGCAAGAGCGTGCAGGCCGTCGTGCGGCGCAAGAACGGCCGGAGCTGCCCCCGCTGGCGATAGTGCTCCACGTAGCGTCCGAGGCTGCCGGGAAGCCCGAAGACGGCCAGCGGGGCGGCGAGCATCAGGAAGCCGTAGGCCATGTCCCACTGGCCCAACTGCTCGGCGTCGAGCCAGCGGCAGAAGAGGATTCCGCGCAAGAAACCGACCAGCCGCTGCACAACCGTCAGAACCAGCAGAATCACTACGCTGGCAGCCAGGGAGTCGGTCTTCAAGCCGTCCGCGTCGGGCGCCAGGTCTTGGATGCGGGCGCTGGCGACGATGGCCACGTCCGGCGATTCCTCACCGGACGACACAGGAATGGCAACCGGCGGTGCCGCGGCGGCTTCTGCGGAAATCACGGCGACGGGCTGCGACATGTGAGGATCACCGAAGAGGGTACGCCAGGCCAGGTGGCTTTGACGTGGCCCGGCCGCGGCCTATATAACAGCATAGTAGACCGTTTTCTTCCCGGAGGGCGCAAGTCGTCCCCGGCTGGCGTACGCCTAAACCCTAGGCCGCAAAAGGCATACCGTCAATCGCGCGGCTGCGGGCGGGGCCGATCGTATCGGCGCGGTTTGCGGCGGGATTGGCTCCCAACGTGGAACTCCCCTCATGTGCGGCATTGCCGGTGTTCTTCATTTCGACGGCACGCAGGCCGACCCGGCCCTCCTCAGGCGGATGATCGCCCAACTGCGCCATCGCGGCCCCGACGAAAGCGGGATCCACGTCGACGGAGGCGCCGGCCTTGGCCACGCGCGGCTGAGCATCATCGACCTCAGCGGCGGCCACCAGCCGATGTCCAACGAAGACCGCTCGCTGTGGGTCACGTTCAACGGCGAGATCTTCAACTACATCGAGCTGCGCGAGGTCTTGCGGGCCAAGGGACACCGCTTCGCCACGCAATCCGACACGGAAGTCATCCTCCACGCGTACGAGGAATACGGCGACGACTGCGTGCGGCATTTCAACGGCCAGTGGGGGCTGGCGGTCTGGGACGGGAAGCGGCGGAGGCTCTTCCTGTCGCGGGATCGGCTGGGCGTCCGGCCCGTGTACTACACCGTTGCCGGAAAGAAGTTCCTCTTCGGCTCCGAGGTCAAGTCCCTGTTCGTCGATCCGGACGTGACGCGGGCGCTCGACCCGCGGGGCTTGAACCAGGTGTTCACCTTCTGGTCGACACTGGCCCCGACCACGGTGTTTGCGGGCGTTGGCGAGTTGCCGCCCGGCCACAATCTCGTCGTCAGCGGCGGAGAAGTCGAGGTCCGCCGCTACTGGGAGTTGGACTACGAGCCGGACGGCGCGGCGATGAGCGAAGAGGAGTGCGCGGGCCGGCTCTTGGACCTTTTGACCGATGCCACGCGGCTGCGCCTGCGGTCGGACGTTCCGGTGGGCGCCTACTTGAGCGGCGGCTTGGACTCGACGGTGACCACGGCCCTGATCAAACAGTGTACCACGGCCCACCTGAGGACGTTTTCGATCGCCTTCGAGGACGCCGAATTCGACGAGAGCCAGTACCAGCGGCACGCGGTCGAGGCCCTCCAGACCGATCACCAGGCGATCCGCTGCTCCTGCGACGACATCGGCCGGGTGTTCCCCGACGTGGTCTGGCACATGGAACGGCCGGTGGTGCGGACGGCGCCGGCGCCCTTGTTCCTGCTCTCCGGGCTGGTACACGACGAGGGATACAAGGTCGTGCTCACGGGCGAGGGGGCGGACGAGATGCTCGGAGGCTACGACATCTTCAAGGAGGCGAAGATCCGCCGGTTCTGCGCGGCCCAGCCCGAGTCGAGCCGGCGCGGGCTTCTATTCCGCAAGCTCTATCCCTACCTGCCGAACATCCAGGCCCAGCCGCTGGCCTACCGGAAGGCATTTTTCCATTTCCGGCCGGAGGACCTTCCCAATCCGTTCTTCTCGCACGTCCCGCGATGGGACGTGACCTCGCGGCTGAAGATGCTCTTTTCGCCGGGCTTCCAGGCGCTGGTCCGGGACCATGACGTGTATGCCGACTGCCGGGCCTTGCTCCCGAAGGCCTACGCGGACTGGCACCCCTTCTGCCAGGCCCAATACCTGGAGACCGTGATGCTCATGCCGGGGTACATCCTCTCCTCGCAGGGCGATCGGGTGGCGATGGCCCATGCGGTCGAGGGCCGGTTTCCGTTCCTCGACCACCGGGTCGCCGAGTTCGCCGCGAGGATTCCTCCCCGCTTCAAGATGAAGGGGCTGAAGGAGAAGTACATCCTCAAGCGCGCGGTCGAGGGCCTGGTCCCCGACGTGGTGTTGAAGCGGACCAAGCAGCCGTATCGCGCGCCGGAATCGGCCAGCTTCCTGGGCCGCGGCGACGGGCCGGCCCGGCACGAGTACGTCGACGAGCTCTTGGCGCCTGAGCGGATCGAACAAGACGGCGTGTTTCACCCGGAGGGCGTGGCCCGGTTGGTCGAGAAGGTGCGCCAAGGCCGCGCCATCGGCGTCAAGGACAACATGGCCGTGGTGGGCATCCTCTCGACGCAGCTTGTGATCGAGCAGTTCATCAGGAACTTCGCCGTGCGGTCCGGCGGCGGGGGCGAAATCCAGGAAGGACGTTGACGGGGCGACGATTCCCGGGCACAATTCGGCGTGTTGACGAAAAGCAACGCCCCCGGGGCCGCTGCGGTGACGCTTTGCCCTCTTGGGCGCCCGCAAGTGGGCGCGGAACTCCCCGGGGAGAGCGGACTTGCAGGCGACCCCACAGGGACGGCACGAGTCTTGCTCTCTGGAAGGTCCCAAGCTACTGGCCGGCCTGTGCTGCCCCGAGGTTTGGGCGCCGGCGCCATGGAGAATCCACGTAGGCAGGAACCGGCATGAACGACATCGTTCCGACGCTGCGGCAATACATCCAGACAAACTTCCTCTTCGGCAAGGAGATCACGTTCTCCGACGACGACTCGTTCCTGGAGCTGGGGATCGTCGATTCGACCGGCGTCCTGGAGCTGGTGTTATTCGTCGAGTCCCGGTTCCAGATTACGGTCGCCGACGAGGAGCTTGTGCCCGAGAACTTCGACTCGATCAACCGTCTGGCCCGCTTCATTGCGTCCAAGGGCGCGTGTACGGACCGCCCTCTGGATGAGGTGGCGTGATTCCATTTTGGGGATTCACCCGTGCAGCTCGAATCGTTCCTGGAACAGAGTGCCAAGTGCCGGCCGGAGAAGACTGCCATGGTCTGTGGCAGCCGGCGACTGACGTACTCCGAGGTGGAGTGCATCTGCAACCGGCTGGCGCACGCCCTGGCCGCGGAAGGCATCGATCGCGGCGACCGCGTGGCGGTGTACCTGGACAACTCCGTCGAAACGGTGATTGCGATCTTCGCGGCCCTCAAGATCGGCGCCGTCTTCATGGTGGTCAACCCCACCACCAAGGCCGCCAAACTGAGTTACATTCTCAACAACTCCCGCGCCCGGGCGATCATCCTCCCCGAGCGCAAGGCCGAATCGCTCGCGACGGAGTGGGCCGGTACGCCGCACCTTCAGACGGTCCTGACAACCGCCGCCCGCGGCGCCGTCTCGATCCCCGGGAAGAGATGCCTGGCGCTGGACGCGCTCCTGGAGCGCCACGCCGGCGACGTCGCGCCGCCGCCGAAACGGGCCATCGACTTGGATCTGGCATCGCTGGCTTACACTTCGGGTTCGACGGGAGCCCCCAAGGGGGTCATGCTCACCCACGCGAACATGATCGCCGCCGCAACCTCGATCGCAACCTATCTGGAGAACACCCCGGACGACGTTATCCTTAACGTGCTCCCCCTGTCGTTCGGCTACGGGCTGTGCCAGCTCTTGACCGCCGCGAAGGTTGGCGCCACGGTCGTGCTGGAGCGGTCGTTTGCGTATCCCCACGCGCTCCTCCAGAAGCTGGTCCACGAGCGCGCCACTGGCTTTCCGCTGGTGCCCACCATGGCGGCGATCCTGCTCCAGATGGACCTGGCCAAGTATGACTGGTCGAGCCTGCGGTACATCACCAACGCGGGCGCGGCGCTGCCAACGGAGCACGTCCGGCAGCTCCGCCGGCTGTTGCCGAACGTAAAACTCTACTCGATGTACGGGCTCACGGAGTGCATGAGGGCGTCCTACTTGCCGCCCGGCGAAATCGATCAGCGGCCAGACTCGGTCGGGCGCGGCATTCCCAACGAGGAGGTCTACATCGTCGTCGACGAGGGCCGCCGCGTCGGGCCGGGAGTGGTCGGGGAGCTCGTGGTCCGCGGCTCCAACGTCATGAAGGGATACTGGGAGCTGCCTGAGGAGACCGACCGCATGTTGCGGCCGGGCCCGCTGCCGGGAGAGCGCGTGCTCTACACCGGCGACCTGTTCCGCACGGACGAGGAGGGCTTCCTGTACTTCGTCGGCCGCAAAGACGACATCATCAAGAGCCGCGGCGAGAAGGTGAGCCCCAGAGAAGTCGAAAACGTCCTCTACGCCCATCCCGACGTCGCCGAGGCGGCCGTGCTGGGCATTCCCGACGCGATCCTCGGCCAGGCGATCAAGGCCTTCGTGGCCCCGAAGGAGGGCCGCGGGCTTTCGGAAAACGACGTCCTGCGGCACTGCACGGACCACCTGGAGGACTTCATGGTGCCGCAGCAGGTCGAGGTCCGCGCGTCGCTCCCCAAATCCGCCAACGGCAAAATCGACAAGCGGGAACTCGCAGCGGCCGGGGCGGACGATGCTTCCCGGAGGCCCGAGTGAGCTACGCGGTCGAGCCATCCGATCTCCACGCCGACCGGGCCGGCATCCTCGGCCTTTGGAGCCAGAATCTGCCCGACGCCTCGGACCACCGGTACGCCTGGCTCTACGAGTCGGGCGCGGCTGCCGGCTGGGTCGTCAAGTCGGACGCGGGAGCGGTCGTCGGCGCGACCGGCCTGATGCGCCGGACCATGAGGGTATTCGGAGAGGTGGTGCAGGCCGGCCAGGCGATCGACCTGAACGTCGACAAGGAGCACCGCACCCTCGGCCCGGCGATCGGGTTACAGCGGGCCGTGACGGGCGCCGTTCAAGAGCGCCGGCTTCGCTTGATCTACGGCCTTCCCAACCCGCAGTCGGAACCGGTGCTGCGGCGGTGCGGTTACCGGGTGCTCGACCCGTTGGGGCGTTGGGCGCGGCCGCTCCGCCTGGGCGACGCCCTGCTGGCAAAACTGCCCCATCCGCGGATGCGCAAGGCGGCCGCGGCCGTGATCAACCCGCTGCTCTTGCTGAAATCGCCCGAGCGGTTCTGCCGCCTGCCGCCGGGTCTCCGCGTCGAGGGGGCCGAGCAGTTCGACGAGCGGTTCGACGCCCTCTGGAAAGCGGCGGCGGGGCAATTCGCCGTGATCGGGGAGAGGACTTCGGCCTATCTCCGCTGGCGATTCGGCCGGTGCCCCGGTGCAGGCTACCAGGTCGTTTGTCTCGAAAACGCCCGCAGGGAGCTGCTGGCGTACCTGGTGTATCGGTGCTGCAAGGGAATCGTCCGCATCGGCGACTTCTTCTTCGCCGGGCTTGAGCATTTCGACGTGCTCTTGGCCGAGTTCCTCCGCCGGATGCGCCGCCGGCGGATCGAGGCGGTCGCGGCCGTGTATCTCGGCTGCGAAGCCGTCGGCGGGCGGCTTGCGCGGCTCGGCTTCCGGAAGCGTCCGCCGGCCGGGAAGATCCTCGTGTACGCCGATCCGCGGGATTTCGGCCCGGATTCCGGACGGCTGGCGGACAAGGAAAACTGGTATCTCACCGGGGCAGACATCGATACCGACTGCTGAGGCCGGTCGGGCGAAGGTCTTGCAGTCCTGGGCCAAGGCAACCGCTTCCGGGCCGGTCGTACAACGTGGCCCTCTGCCCTCTGCCCTCTGCCCGG
>CAYGZA010000301.1:0-8360 GCA_964354135.1 uncultured Planctomycetaceae bacterium | reverse complement strand
ATGAAACACGATTCCGCGTCACCCGTCAATCGAAGATTGACGGGACACTAGCAGCGATCTGGCATCAGCAAGCCCCGTGTAGCCCAAGCCGCGCGCCCACGAATCCGCGAGTCCCTCCGCATTTGGCCCCGGCGCCAGGTGGACGTCGACGAGTCCCAGATGACACGCCAGTCTCTTATACACGCCGTGGAATCCGAAAATCCGCGGTGTTTTCAGGTAGCTGCGCGCGTCGAGGTAGCCGTGCTGATCGAGCGCGCGCCGCGTCACGAGCGTCCCCGGTACACCCCATATATCGGGGGCGTCGCCCATCTCCCGGATCAACGCCTCAACGACCAGCCACTCCCAAACGAGGTGCGGCGAAGCATCGCGCTGGCGCGGATCATCCTCCAATCCCTCCGTCACCAATGCGGCCACCGTCATCGTGGTGAGAAACCGAATCCGCTGCATCCGCTCGCGAACCGCCGGCACCAATTGCACCGCCAACTGGTCGGCGATCTGATACAGCCCGAGCGGATCGAGCGTCCCCTCGCTTGTACCTGGGGGGTCGTAACTCGTCAGGAATGGAAACGTGGCAGCCATAAGGTCTAGTCTATTACGCAAACAGGCATCGACGGTGCGGGCACTCAAACACGCGGGTGGATCGCCAGACTGCGCCGCGTGAGAACAGCGGAAAACCGTCGCTCCCCCACGCTCCGACCGGCGGGCAAGCTGTCAGGCACCATCTCCGCCATCGTTAGTCTCCAGAACATGCAATGCTGCTATTCGGTGCCAAACCACGAGGAATCCTCCTCAATCCGTTTCGCCAGATCCTTCCCCTCCAAGTAACGCGCCAGCTTCTTGAAGTGACGCACCATTGCTCCTCGGTCGTCGAGTTCAACGACCGAAATCTCGATGACCTGGTAACCGTTGTTTCGGAGCCAACTGCGGATTTCCCGGTCCCTGGCGGCAATCTGCGGGTCGCCGTGAAGGCTGCCACTCAGGCCATCCAGATAGATGCAGACTCCCTTGTCCGTATCGTCGTCTTCATCGCCCAGGTAGTAGACATCGGGCGTCGTGCTTCCAATCAAGTGATCGAGCACGATCGGCGTCTTGAACCGAATTTGCTGCTGGAAACTGCCGGACATAAAGCCCGCCGCCTCCAGCAGGTGCTTCAACTTCGTTTCCGGATTGTTGACCGGCTGAGCACTGGAATCGTGAACGTGAGTGGACGGGTGCGTCGGCGGGATGTCATTTTCCTCCTTGAGCGTCCCCCCCCACTGGCCAAGCAGTTCTGCGGCGACGTGCCGGTCGAGGTACTTGTGATAGAAGCTGTTGCGGAACGTCTGGAGGCAGTCGACGCACGAACTTCCACAGGCCGACGGGCATTCCAGGGCGATTTCCCGGGCATGCTCGACGATCTGAGGGAAGTTGTCGCGAATCTGCATCAGCAACCCGGAGCCGCCCGGCATCGGGTCCCACAGCACAGCATCCACGTCGTCCCGGTCGACGTGGCCGATCACCAGGATTTGGAGGTCCTCCAAGTGCATGTCCAGCACGTGGGCGGCCGACATGCGGATGGCCTCCAGGACGCTATAGGCCTCCGATTGGTTGGCACAGGCAGGCAGCGTAAGGCAATCGGCAACAATGTCGGCGAAGAATCCGATTCGGTCGGGTTTCCTGCCACATCCGGTCCACATTGACCTCGAAGACCGGCATCTCGCTCCTGTCGGCGTCTGCCTCCCGGTGGAACCACCGTGCGGCGAAACGATGGCCATTGGCGTAGATCAGATTGCCGGGCACGTACTCCCGAAGAGCCATGCTGGGGGGACGTGGCAGACTGAAATCCATACTCCCCAGTTGCCAGTAAGGCACCTCGGCCATGCCGATGATCTGGCCCGAGTCCAGGCCGTAACCGGGCAAGAAGCCCTCGGCTGCGAGCACCCCCCAGGTGTTGATGTCATCGATACCCTCGGCCTCCTGGCGTCGGTGGTAGTCGAGTGTGCCCTCCTTGTGCCGAACCTTGTTCAGTCGCTGGATCTCTCGGAAGGCCCACTGGAGGCGTTTTCGCAGCCGAGTCAGCACGGCGTCCAGTTCGTCGGTCATCCGGTTGACGTGCTTGGCCACCATCACGTCATTGCGCAGGTTGAAGGCGGGCGGATCGACTCGTCCGTCGAGCATCTTCAACGGCTCATTGAAGTAGGCGCGGTCGTGGGAGGTGGGCCGGCAGTAGGTCACATTCACGGCCATGCGGTGTCGCCTGCCTGCCCGACCGGCACGCTGCCAGTAGTTTGCCGGCAATGGAGGCACGTTCCTCAGCAGCACGGAATCGAGGGTCCCGATATCCACGCCCAATTCCAACGTGGGGGTGCAGACGAGGGTATTGACCACGTCGCCGGAACCTTTGAAGAAGTTCTCGTATCGCTCCCGCTCTGCCTGGGGGACCATCGCCGTGTGCTCCTCGGGCCTGATCATCGAGTAGCGTTCGTCGATCAATTGCAGGTTGTAGTTGTCCGGGTCTTCGCCGACGAACTCCAACTCGCCGTCGCATTGCCAGGCAAGGCACTTGTTGTTGGGCGGACGCCGCATGATCTTGCGCCGGCATCGCTTGCAGCGGTAATAGCCGTGGTTCTCGCTGAGGACCAGCTTGCTGGAGTCGATCTGGTACACTCCACTACAGTTCGGCAGAGCACGGTCTTTGCTGCCCTTGAGGGTCACGGGCGTGAGCAGTCCGACCGCGGGGTCGGTCAGGTGCTGCCAAAGCTGCTCCAGAAAAACGGCAATCTCTTCCTCCGGCACGCCCCACTTCTTGGTGATCTCGCGGACTAGCGTGTTACGGCTGCCAAGCCACTGGAAAACGCGGCTCTTGTCGTCGTCGGCCGCGGCGCGGAGCTTCATACCGCGCGGGCCCGGCAGCACCGGCAAATAGCCACGTTGCACCTCACGGTCGCCCTCGTTCCAGTACCGTGAGAAAATCGCCCGTCTGCTGTCGAATAACAGACGTTGCCGCCGGAAGTGGTCCAGCAGCGTCGCGATCCCAGCCGTCAGATCCTCCGGCGGCAGGCCGAGCTTGCGGGACCATGTTTGCACGAACCGCAACGACGAATCGAGCCCCCGGTAGGTGACCTTGAGCCGCCCCCACGGCTCTAGGCCGATCTGTTGGTTGGCGGCCATCGTCACTTCGCGCAAAACCTGAATCCGCAGGAAGTGCAACCGCTCATCTTCGTGCATGCCGCCGGTTCCCTCTTTGGGCACAGCGCGCCACACCTCGGGGATCAACGCCCGGGACAAGCCATCGTTCTGGTCCAATTCCTCGCTCAGCTTCAGTGTCAAATCGCCGATCGTGCAGGGGTTCGCCTTCATCGCCTCGGCCATCAGGGTCCGCAGTCGAAAACGACGCGCATGGTCTTTCATCCAGCCGGCCTGGAAGGCGGCGTCCTGGCGGTTATCGGCGAACAGCAACAGCCGCTTCCGCTCGGCATGATGCACCATGTCCTGGGCCAAGACGTGGACATCGGAAACGTTGACCGCACGGACCTCACGAATGGGCTCCCGGAAGCGGCGCCCCATCCGCTTTCCCCTGGCGCCACACGACAGACAACTGCTCAACTGCCCTGGATTCTTGGCGCCTTCGCGCACAACGAACAGTTTGACCGGCTCGCCCATGGAACCACAGCCGAAGCAGCGGCCGAACTCATACGGGTGCGCCGAGCCACAGTACCGGCAGAAGTAGAGGGGGTGCGTTCGCGCCGCCTCCTCCAGTTCGCTTTCGTCCTCCTGGCTGATGATCCGATCTACCAGCACAACACGCTTGCCGCCGTTGTTGGCATCGAGGGCCTCCCAGTAGTGCTTCGCCTCCTCAGCAAGTTGGCCGCCTTCCGGTTCGGTCTTCGTGAATCCAAAATCCTTCAGGAAGCTGACGTAGTAGTGCTGGCCGCAGGTCGTGCAAGTGAACACGCGGGGGCGCCACCACTTTTCGTCGTTGCCCCGCTTCAGATCGTCCTCGCTGCTGAGCCAAAGCTTCGGGTCGTTGTTCTTTGGGAAGGTCACCACCGCGCCGCTAATACCCCGGATGAAGCCGTGGACCACGGGACGCAGCAGGGGGCGTCCTTCCTTGAGCGAGGCGGCCCCAAGCGTCAGGTAGCAGAGCAATTCCTCTTCGGAGATCGCACGCCCCACGGTTTTCTCAAGCTCGCCCAGCAGCAAGTACAGTTCCCGAGGCCGCAAGAGCGAGACGCGGATTTGGGCGGCTACCTCGTTGCCACGCAGGTCTTCAAACAACGCCTCTTTCCAGTCGCCTTCCGGCAGCGTCTGCCCTGTCAGCTTGCGATACACGGCCCGCACCGCCGGTTCGGGATTCTCGGCATCAACGGCCGCCAGGCTCTCGCCCAACAGGGCGCTGGGATCAGTGGCCGGCGCCGGCGGCAGGTATCGCTGTGGTTTCCACTCATCGCGCTGATACTCTTCGTTGACGGTCACCACGGTCTCGGCCGGCACGCCGAAGAAACGCCAGGCGAACTTCCGAGCGGCGTCGGGGTCGCTTTGGTCCACAATCGTCGCCGACGTGGCCACGCAGGTCGTCTGACTGGCGTCGCGGCCGCAAAACTTCCGCAGCCGGCGGATCAAACAGGCCGTCTCCGCGCCATTGATCCCGCTGAAAGTGTACGCCTCGTCGAAGACCAGAAAGTCCAGGCGGGCGTCGGCAAAGAGGCTGACGTCCTTCTGGCGTGTCAGCAGCAACTCGAGCTGCTTGACGTTGGTCAGCAGGATTCGCGGTTGGCTACCGACGATGCGCATTTTCTCCCGCGAGCAGACTTCCTCGGGCGGATGGACGGCGTCGGGCCGGCCCTGATCGCGGTAGTTCTTCAGAACAACCTGATAGTCGGCGTTCGATTTGCCCGGTGGCACGCGATGGCCGGTCACATCGCGCTCATTCTCGGGCGTCTTGCCGATATACATACCAAACGCGATGCCGGTGCCGGCCAGAAGCCCCCGCAATCGGTCGAGTTGGTCTTCGGCCAGGGCGTTCATCGGATAGACGATCACCGCGCAGATGCCGGCCGGCGTCCCGGCATCCTTCAGGTCCAGGCATTTGCTAATGATCGGATCCAGGAAGCACTCGGTCTTGCCGGAGCCTGTGCCGGTGGAAACCAGCGTCGTCTTGCCGTCGTGGACGGCCCGGATCGCCTTTTCCTGATGGCCGTAGAGGTGCGTGAGGCCCAAGGGGATGATGTGGCGCATGTGGGGATGGAATACCCCGTCGGCGACAAGCTGGTCGACCGAGGCGCCCTGCCGAAAGCCTTGGGAGAGACTGATATACGGCCCACGCAGAAGCGGCGTCCGTCGCACCCCCTCCAGCCGCAACTGCTCCCGCATCTGGTCGTACAGCCGCGGGTCGGCCAGCGGATACGTCGTCAACTGGTATTTCAGGAAGCTGCGGACGATCTTGTCGGTGTAGACGATCGGGTTAATGGCCATCTCTGCTACCTCCGTAGTATAACCCCACGGCTCTTAGCCACAGCCTGAACTGTGGATGAACGCCAGCCGGGCAAGTTCGGATAGTTCATCGGGCAGCGATTCACCGGCGCTGATTGTCACGTAACCTGTCAAACCTGCATACGACATCCCCAGTGGCGGCGGGCCAACACCATGGGACTGTGCGCTGATTGGTAGTGCAAGGCCGACCGTCATCTGTTTGGAATTCTTCAGCCAGACAACAGCAAACGGCTTTGCCTCTGCGTTTCGCATCGGCAGGTACTTGACATAAATGGTCGTCAATTCGGACACCGTAGAGGGCGCGACATCAAGGAGTATCTTGCTCAGTTCGAGGAATTGGCTTCGAATCCCATCCCAAGCAGACCCCTTCACACGTTCGCATGCTCTTGGGTCTAACCTTTCATGCACAGTTACCACGGCAATTCCTCCGTCCAGCAGAATCTCGTAGTGCAGGCCCTCTTGCCAACGTCAGTGGTTGTCGGGTCAGTCGGGAAACAATGGAAGGTTCTTGGTCTCGGAGAACACCTGCTGTTCCTCTCGCTTCGGTGGCGCCTTGGTAGGACTAGCCGATTTGGACACTGATCTGCCTTGTATCTCATCGAGCAAAACCTGATAGCCATTTGGGCCAAGGAGGTTGCGAGCGTGGAGGTGGCACTCGCGCCACGATTCTTCGGGATCCTGAGACACCTGCCAATCGTAGAACCGCTGGCCAAAACAGTCTCGCACGGGCTGTTGCTGCGTGGCCCGGCTATCGTGTCCCAAGCCATAGTCCGCCAAGCGAACCGTCTCCGGGAGCATCCACCCGTGGCCTTTGTTCTGATGGAAGAATGCCTCGATGCCATTCCACACATCCCCGCCGCATGAATCGATCTTAGCCTGAAGATCTTTCGCGGCCACCAGTGTGAGCACCGTGTGTCGGTGCTCAGGGGGGCTGTTCTTGTCGATACGCCACAGACCTTTCGCGTTAAGTTGCGAGGCAAATACCTTGTTGCCGATCACATCCTTAGGATAATCAGTATCGGATAGAACAGTCGCGAGATCATCAACAGTGAGTCCCAACAGTACGGCCACGATCGCTTCCAGTGAACACAACACACGCAATCGCTCGTGGTGCGTGACTGCCCAATGCGACCGCCATGCGATGGATGTGCCTTTCTGCGCAGATACGTACAACCAATCTGGGGCAAACAGCACGTTCGCCGAGTTTAGCGACGTGCTACAGTGGCTCACGAATGGGAACGCGCATGATGCCTTTGGGAGGGGCGTTTCCTCAAGGATTGCCCACAGCAAGTGAAGGCCACTGGTACGCAACCGAACTATGCTGTCCCACGCGAGCGTATTGACGATTCCCGAAAAAACGAAAGGGGAGAACTGGCATCGCAGCTTGGGCGCGGAGTGGCCATTAGGCGCCATCCGCGTGCCGGACGCGATCATGGTTCGCGCATTTGTGGCGGATGTTACGTCCATGATCGACATACCCTCCGGCCTATGGAGCCACCACGCTGCAAATTCGCGCGAGTCTGCCAAGCGAGAGGCCTCGGCTGCCATCAGGTCCCTGTCCTCCGTTCCGAGCAAGTCGAGATGGGCGTTCAACTTGTCACGCTGGTACACACCTTCGCCCATTAAGTACTGCGGCTCGATTACCTTCTGTACCCACGAAATCTCTGTCCAGACAGCGCTGCGGCCCTTGCCAGAAACCCAACCTTTCTGACTAAAATCAAACTGGCCAATCATGCGACCTTCATACAACGGCAACGCGACAGCTTGGCCTCGAATCTCGTCTTCATCTGTTTCTGCGTTTTCGTCAACGATCTTCATCTTAAGGGGTTTGCCGCTGCCGTCGGTGAACGTGACTGTCGGGATCTCACCTTCATGGATATAGTGCGTGGCCTCACGGGACAGAATGACGCCTGCTGGGATGTCGGCACGGGGAATCGACAGGCGACCGTATGGGGGTTGGGCGCAGCGGCATTCGCCATCGGGTAGTGGCTCAACGCCCAATTCAGCGTAAAGCTGCTCGATCGGTTTCCACGGCCCCTTGATCCAGCGGCTGTACTCGTCGGGCCGGTAGCCCCACTCTTCCCACTTCGGCCGCGGCGGAAAGAGCTTCGAGTCGCTGGTCATGTTGAAGTCGCCTTGGGCGTACTTGATGCCCCAGCCGTCCGGCCCTTGGTCGCCCAGCAGCACCGAGTTCGAGTAGATCTTGATCAGCATGTCCAGGTCGCGGGCCGATTGGATTTCGAGGATTGCCAGCGATTTTGGGCTGAACTGCGAGACCCGCTCGCGGGGATACTCGGTTACGAAGCGTTCGGCCTGTTCCCAATCGGCCAACTGCCGCCGCATGAAAGCCGTGCGGATCGAGGCCGTTTGCCCGCCCTTGGAGACGATGACCGGGTTGAACTTGAACGAGCGGTGAATGTCGAAGATGCCTTCCCGGTTCTCGAAGCCGAATATCCATTCCCAATGGCACTGGTCTAAGAGGAGCTTTCGGAGGGCACTGGCGCCGTGGTCGCTGTAAAGGCCGTTGGGAACGATAAGGCCAAACCGACCACCATTGCGGAGGATGGCGTGTGCAACTTCAACGAACATCTTGTAGGTATATGCTTTGCCCTCACCTTGACGGCGGAACCTGTGATCGGCGTCGACATAACCCGAGGATTCCTCTCGCTTCTGCTTCCAACGGTCATGCCGGCGCTGGGAATTAGCAAAGCTTTTTACACCGCCCGTGCCGAGACCGAAGTCGTGTTCCCTTTTGCCGTCAGGCTTCACCGTCATGCGGTCACCGAAGGGAAAGCCAGCGAACTTTAGCCAGTTGCCCATTGCCTTGAAAAAGGGAGTCTGTAGCATCATTACAGGGGATTGTTATTGACCGATTGAGCGTTTTTCGG
>CAYGZA010000300.1:0-8471 GCA_964354135.1 uncultured Planctomycetaceae bacterium | reverse complement strand
CCGCCTTCCGCGTTTCCGGGGGCGAAGCTGCTGTGGCCGAGGGTCCGGTAGTATCGGGCCGCCTTGGCCACGGAGGCGACGATCTCGCGGCCCAGCTCCGGCGTCGCGGCGCGCTCGGCCATGAAGTGCTCGCAACCGATCAGCTCGCCGGTCTCCTCGAAGATGGCCGTGGCCCCCCGCTCGACCAAGAGATCGAAGGCCCGCCCGGCCGCCGGATTGGCCGTCAGGCCGCTGGTGGCGTCCGAGCCGCCGCAGATCGTGCCCACGATCAGCTCGCTAACGTCCATCGGGGCTTTGGGCGTTTTCTGGAGCTGTCCGAGGGTCTCCATCACGAAGGCCCGGCCCGACTGGATCGTCTTTCGCGTGCCGCCCGACTCCTGGATCACCACGGTCTCGACCGGGCGGCCCGACTGCCGGATCGCTTCCGCCAGGCTGCGGCGGTCGAAGCTCTCGCACCCCAAGGAGACCAGGAGCACTCCGCCGACGTTCGGGTGCGTGCCAAGCTGCCGCATGATCCGCGCGGCGTAGGCATTCGGAAAACAGCCGGGAAAGCCGATCAAGTGGACCCCTTGGTCGCGAAACGGGGCCGCAATCTCTCGGGCCACGTGATGGGCACACTCAACGAGGTACGCCACCGCCACGACGTTGCGGATCCCTTTGCGGCCGTCGGATCTCAGGAAACCTTCCATCGGGGGACTCTCCGTGAAGTAGTCTTCGCATCCTAACCAGGAGTGTACGGGTTCCGCTCCCCCGCGGCCAGTGCCCTTGCGCACAGACCTCCACAAAGACGACCGGACGCTGGAATAACTGCCAGTCCAACAGCATCTAGTCTAGAGGGATCTAGTTTAGAGGGCAGGCCCTCATCGCTCACCGCTCGAAAGGAGGTGCCACATGAGGCGTTGCCTGGTTGTCGCGCTGTTGGGGCTGGTCCTCGGCTGCGGAAAAACAGAGTTTCGCGGTCAGGTCGCTCCCTCCCCTAGCGGGGTAGAGTCCACAGTCCCGCACGAGTCCCCATCTCCTGGAACCGCCAAGTCGGATGCGCCCGTTCCTTCCGGAAGTGCGTTGGCACGGAAGATCATCTACAGCGGGCAAGTCGACCTGGTTGTCGAAGACTTCTCGACGATCCCATCCCAGGTTGAGGCGCTAGCGAAGCAGTTCGGCGGATTTTTGGCCAGCTCGAAGCTCACGAGTCTTCCGGGCGCTGCCCGAAGGGGGACCTGGACCATTCGCGTACCGGTCGAGCGGTACGAGGACTGTCTTGCGGCTGCTCGGAAACTGGGCGAAGTCCGCAACGTGAGCTCCAACTCGCAGGACATCACCGAGGAGTACTATGACCTTGAGGCCCGGATCCGCAACAAGAAACAGGAGGAAGACCGCCTATTGAAGCTTCTCGCCAACGCCACCGGCAAACTCGACGAAATCCTGTCCGTGGAGCGAGAACTAAGTCGCGTTCGGGGTGAAATCGAGCAGATGGAAGGTCGCAAGCGAATGCTCACCGACCTGGCCGCGATGAGTACCGTGAATCTCTCGGTCGAGGAGATCAAGGGCTACGTGCCGGAAGAATCGGCAGGTTACCTCACGCGGGTGCGCCGGGCCTTCGATGGTTCCGTCAGGGCGATGGTGTTTACGGCGACGGAGATCTCGATCTTCGCCGTTGCCCTGGTGCCTTGGGTTCCGGTCTTGGCTCTGTTTGGATTGGTGGCCTTCTTGGTGCTGCGCAGGCGTTCCACGCGTCGCCAGTGATTGCCGGTCGGAGCGGCACACTTCCACTTGCGAACGGTATGCCTGGGCTGGACAAACATGCGCGGTGCAGCGATGATGGTCTTCTGGCAAGCACAGCCGAGGCCGGTTGTGCCCTATGAGGTTTCGCCCGCCCGTTGTGAGGACCCCACCATGTGCCATGCCTGCAATCGACGACAGTTCCTGGAAACGACCGCCGTGGGCGGAATGCTCTTGGCGGGGAGTCAGCTTCCGGGTGCCGCTCCGCATGCTGCGGCAAGTCCGGCTCCTGCCGCCGCGGCGCGGGACCCGGGCCAGGTGAAGATCCACGTCGCTTACGTGGGCGTTCCAAGCACGGCCTGGCCCCGGCCGGACCTGGACCTTCGCCCGGAACGGGACCTGTTCGAGAAACGTCTGGCCGACGTCGAGAAGAAGGTCGGCGATGTGCGTCTGGTGGGCCGCGAGATGGTCGGCACTCCCGCCGAGGCCGCCGCCGTCGCCGCCAAGCTCAAAGACGCGGATGGCCTCTTGATCGTCCATCTCACCCTGGGCACGGGGCACCTTCTTGCGAAGCTCGTGGACGCGGGCCGGCCGACGGTCATCTTCGCCCAGCCCTTCAGCGGCCACGAGTGGATGTACGTCCCGCAATGGCAGAAGGCGGGCAAGCGGGTCGTGCTCCTGGCCACGAGCGACTACGGCGAGCTGGCCGCGGGCGTAGCCCTCTTGCAGACGCCCGCGATGATGCGGCAATCTCGCATGATCCTGGTGGGCTCGCCCGCGGGCACGCCGGCCGCATGCTCGCCGGAACAAATCAAGAGGCAACTTGGCACCGAGGTCGTGCCGATCACGGTCGATCGCGTGATCCAGGCCCACAAGGCCGTCGACCCCAAGGCCGCCGAGGCCGAAGCCCAGCGTTGGATCACCGAGGCCAAGAAGGTGGTCGAGCCCTCGCCCGCCGAGATCCTCAAGTCGGCCAAGACGTTCCTGGCGATGAAGAAGCTCATGGAGGAGGAGCGGGCCCGGGCGATCACCATCCGCTGCCTGGGCGGGATGCCGATCGACGTTTTGGGGTACCCGTGCCTGGGCTTCTCGCGGCTGAACGACCTGGGGCTGGTCGGGGCGTGCGAGGCGGACGTCGATTCGACGCTTACGATGATCCTGTTCACCTATGCCTTCGGCGTGCCGGGCTTCATTAGCGACCCGCTCTTGGACACCTCGAAAAACGCGGTGATCCACGCCCATTGCAGCGCCCCGACGAAGATGGACGGCCCAGGGGGCAAGGCCGCCCCGTATCTCATCCGCACCCACCGCGACGACAATCGCGGGGCCTCGCTAGAGGTCGAGATGCGCGTCGGGCAACCGATCACCTGCGCGAAGCTGGTAAACCTCGACACGGTCCTCATCTCCACCGGCAAGGTCATCGAGATCACCGATTTCGACGACCGCGGCTGCCGCACGCAGATCACCACCGCGGTGCGCGACGCCCACAAAATGCTCGACAACTGGGGCGGCGGGGTCCTTCAGGACGACATGATGACCCTTCTGCACCGCGTCGTCTTCTACGGCGACCACATGCAGAACGTCCGTCACCTCGCGGTGCTCATGGGACTGAAGGTCGTCGAAGAGGGCTGACCTGTCTCAATATCCTTGGCACAGCGGCCCTTTCCTGTGGCATAGCCGTCCTCGGCTGTGGATACGTTGAGTCGCTCGGGCGGCTTGCCCGTTCTCTCGGGCCCAGCACTGGCGAGACAAGCTGCCAGTGCAGCGACGCCCGGCCGGTTTCGCGGCCGGAGCGTGGCCGAGCAAGCGGCTTGGCTGCGGCAAATCCTGGCGCGGGCCCTGGCCGACCACCGCTACGCTTCCTCGCTCGCCCCTCGCCCCTCGTCTCTCGCCCCTTCACCCGCCCCGAACGGCCAGCGGCGGGTGAAGTAGCTCCACGCTAAGAACGCCGCCACGCCCGCGGCGAGCATCCCAAGAGCAAAGAGAATGATGATCGGCTCGTTGGTCACGAACACGAAGCTCCAGCCCACCAGGGCGATCAGGTTCGGGAGCGGGTAAAGCCAGACCAGGTAAGGGCGCTTCAGCTCCGGGGCCCGGCGACGCAGGACCATCACCGCGGTGGCTTGCCCCATGAACTGCACCAAGACCCGGGTGGCCACCAGGGCGTCGATGACCGTGCCCAGGGCCAGCGCGCCCGAGAGGATCGACAGGACCCCCACGACCAGGAGCGACACGTGCGGGAAGTTCTTCGTCGGGTGCAGCTTCCCGAACACTTTGAAGAAGTACCCGTCCTTCGCCGCCGCGTACGGAATCCGCGAGTAGCCCAAAAGAAGCGCGAACACCGAGCCCAGGATCGTCCAAAGGATGAGCAAGGTGAAGAGCTTGGCCACGCCGGAGCCGTAAATCCGCTCCATGAAGATCGACACGATGAACTGCGACGCCGGCCGGCGCTCCTCTTCCGGCACGAACTCCCGCCACGGCACCACGCCGACGATGCTCAGGTTGATCAAGAAATAGGCCGCGGCGATGACCACCAGGCTGATGAAGATCGATCGCGGGATGACCTTCCCGGGATTCTTCACTTCGTCGCCGATGTAGCAGACGTCGTAGTAGCCGAGGTAGTCGTAGACCCCGGTTCGCGTCGCCTTCCCCAGCCCGAGCAGGAATCCGAAGGAAAACCGAAACGCCCCCGGCGGGAAATCGAATGCCTTGCCCGGGTCGAACCTCGCCATTCCGCTGACGATCACGACGGCCATGGTCAGAATCGTCCCCGCACACAGGACGACCGTCAGCCAGCCGATCGCCGTGATGCGGCGGTACAGGAGGGCGATGTTCACCAACCCCACCGCCGTAGCGACCAGGAGCGCGTAGTTCTCCGCTCCCTCCCACACGTAGCCCAGGTAGTTCGCCGCGCCGATGTACCCGCTGGCGATCTCCAGGGGGCCGCTGAAGATGAACTGCCAGATGAACAGAAAGGCCATCAGGCGGCCGAAGGTCCCCCGGCCGAACCCTTCGCGGAGGTAGACGTAGCTCCCGCCCGAGCCCGGCATGGCCGCGGCCAGCTCGCTCCAGATCATCCCGTCGCACAGCGTGATCGCCAGGGCCACAAGCCAGCCGAGCATGGCCTGCGGGCCGCCCAAGGCGGTGAGCAAGATGGGAATGGTGATGAACGGCCCCGCGCCGACCATGTTGGCCATGTTCAGGGCGGAGGCTTGGAGAAGCCCAAACCGCCGCAGAAGATGCGGCTGCTCTTCCGGCCGAATCGGTGCAGGGCGGTCCACTGGAGTTTCCTTCCAGTTCTGTCTTGGGTAGCCACGCTTTCGAGCCGCACCTAGCTTAGCGGCTTTGCCCGATTTGCACCACGGAGGCCCGGAGAGCACGGGGCAGACCCGAAGGCCACCGGTTGCAGCCGGTGGGCTTTCCGAGTATGTTCTGGCTGCGTGTTTTCCGCGGCTTCGTGGTGAACTCAGTCCTCTTGTTCCAGACCGGTAAAGAGCGAACTCATGCAGGACCCGCAGGACCCCGTTGCGGCTGATCTAGCGGCGGCAACCGCCCCGGTGTGCGACGGCCGGGAAGCGACCCGGCTCCGCGACATATCGCCGCAGCAGTGGCGATCCGGGATCGCCGCCTGGCTGGGGTGGCTCTTCGACGGCCTGGACATGCACCTCTACACGGTCGTGGCCACGCCCTTTGTCGCCCTGCTATTGACCAGCGAGCTGGGACGCGAAATCGGCGAGAAGCACGAGTCGGTCCGGTATTACGGGTCGCTGATCCAGGCGTCCTTCCTCGTCGGCTGGGCCCTGGGAGGCGGGTTCTTTGGGCGGATTGGCGACCGGATCGGCCGGGCGAGGGCCCTCAGCTTGACGATCTTGACTTACGCGTGCTTCACCGGACTATCGTTTTTCGCCCAGACCTGGTGGCACCTGATGATCTGCCGGTTCCTGGCGGCACTGGGGATCGGCGGGGAATGGGCCGTCGGGGCGGCCCTGCTCTCCGAGACCTGGCCCAAGCGCTGGCGCCCCTGGATCGCCGCCACGCTCCAGAGCGCCGTGAACATCGGCGTGATGCTGGCCATGGTCGCGACCTACGTGATGGCCGCACTTCCCAAGCGATCCGTGTTTCTGGTCGGCATCGTGCCGGCCCTGCTGGTGTTCTGGATCCGCCGCGCCGTACCGGAGCCGGAGGAATGGCAGACCGCCCGCGACCGGGCAATCCACGTCCAGCCGCGGATCCGGGACCTGTTTCGCGGGCAGGTCCGCCGCACGACGGTGCTGACGATTCTCGTCTGCGCGCTGTCGCTATCGGCCCACTGGGCCTTCATGTACTGGTTCCTGCAACACCTGCGGAATCATCCCGATCTCGATCTCGCCGGCTGGACCGATACCGATAAGCAGCAGTTTGCCAGCCTGGCAATGGTGCTGGTGATGGTCACATCGGTGTGCGGCAATTTCGTGGCCGGAGGCATCGCCAAATGGCTGGGCTACCGCCGGTCGATCGCCTGGATGTGCCTCTGCTACTTCGTGGCCATGTTCTTGACCTACCGGGCCGAGTTGGACTACTCAGTGCTGTTTTGGTGCCTTGGCGCGATCGGGGTCTGCCAGGGGCTCTTTGGGTTGTTCACGATGTACCTGCCGCCGCTCTTCCCGACGCTCCTGCGGACCACGGGAGCGGGCTTCTGCTACAACATCGGTCGCTTGGCCGCTGCGGGAGGAACTGTCTTCTTCGGCATGTTCTCCAAGGTGGGGGACCACCGGTTCGCGCTCCTGTACGCCAGCTTCGTCTTCCTGCCCGCCGCGGCCGTCGCGCTACTCTTGCCCGAGCCGCCGGATGAGATGGCCCTTGCGCAACCGGCGGAATGAGGGTCGCCGAGCTTGACCCGGCGGACAAGAACCCCATAATGGGTGCAGGCCGAGTTTCTGGGGGTCTGCGCAAAGGAGCAACGTGGTGGTAGACCGCGATCTGCTAAAACGAATCACGGCTAATCCCGCCATCTTCAGCGGCAAGCCGATTATCCGCGGGATGCGCGTTTCGGTAGAGCTGATTCTCAGCCTCTTGGCACAAGGCGAAACGTGGGACAACGTGCTGGCAGATTATCCCGACCTTGAGCCGGACGACATCCGAGCCTGCCTGGCCTACGCGCATGCGGTCATCGCGCATGAGTCGCTGGATGCGGTGGAGGTCGCCAAGTCGTGAGATTCCTGGTCGATCGCTGTGCCGGTCGGCGGCTGGCAGAATGGCTGCGCACCCAGGGCCACGATGTCGTGGAGTCGCGGGCGCTGGGACCTGATCCCGGCGATCGTGCCTTGCTGGAGCTTGCAGCGAGCGAAGGGCAGGTCCTGGTCACAATCGACACGGATTTCGGAAAGCTGCTGTTTCTGGAAGAGGCGGTTCACGCGGGACTCGTGCGCCTGCCTGACGTCCCGGCGAGTAAACGCATCGAGTTGATGCAGGAGATCCTGACACGCCACGGAGAGGAGTTGAAAACGGGGGCTATTGTCACGGTTCGCGGCGCGAGAATCCGGATCACTCGGCGAGCACGGTGAAATCTCGCCGTGCCTGTTGGATTTCCCCGGAAAGGGGCGACACTGGTTCGATTCCGCAGATCTCTTTCAACACGTCTTGGAGCCTGCCTCGCGCGAGCCGCTGGGCGAGTTCCTGCGATTGCGGGTCGCCGGGATGAGAGTACCGTAGCGCCGCGACGATGCCCCGGACGATCCAGCGCCGCGGCAAGCCGTACTCGACGGCCAGCTTGGCCGGCGCCACCAGCCGCTCCCGCGGCGAGAGCTTGCGGATCGGGTCGCGGACCACGCGGAGGATCTCGTCCCGCATCTCGGGCACCGCGCCCCGGCGGCAGAGGTCCTGCTTGTACTCGGCAATCGACTCGGCCGAGAAGCCGTGCCTTCGCCGCACCACCTCGCCGAGTTCATCCAAGGCCCCCAGCACGTGCTTGGCCACCACCGGGTCGGCCACCGCCTCGTGGATGTACTTGTGGCCGCGGTGAAAGCCTACGTAGCCGCAAACCGCGTGGCCGCCGTTGTGAACAAAGAGCTTCCGCTCCAGCCGGGCCGATTGGTTATCGACCAGCTCCAGGCACCCGAGCGCCGCCGGCTTGGCACCCCGGAACGCCTCGGCCCGGGCAGTCCACTCGTTGTAGTCTTCCGCCACGATCACCAGCGGGTCCGGCTCGGGCCTGGGCACCACGCGGCTGATCATCGAGTCGGGAAAACCGACGAACTGCCCGCACCATGCCAGGTCGTCCGGCCCGAGCAGCGCCCGGACGTGCCGGCCCAACGTCGACGAGCTATCCATCATGTTCTCGCAGGCGATGCAGTTGAGCGGCCGTGTGCGGCCCGATTGCCGGCACACCGAGACCGCCAGGGCGATGGTCCGGGCAACGTCGGGCAAGTTCTGATCGAAGACGGCCGAGAGCACCAGGGTGGCGTCGCGAATCTCCTCGGCAATCGCCTGCCGCTCTTCATAGAGGTAAACCCGGTAGCCGCTGACGGTGATCTCCCGAAACCGGCTGCCGTAGAGCTTTACGACATACCGGCCGGCGCGGCGGAGCGCCTCGACCAGCTCGGGCTTCTTGTCGACGAAGACGACCTGGAAGCCCGCCTGAAAGGCCAGCAGGCCGACGTGCCCGCGGCCGGTCGCCCCGGCGCCGAAAACGACGATCTTCTCGGGCATGTGTCGAGTAGGCGGTAGGCAATGGCACTAAGTTTTGTACGTAACCGTTTTAGCGGCTTTGCGAT
>CAYGZA010000299.1:0-8531 GCA_964354135.1 uncultured Planctomycetaceae bacterium | reverse complement strand
GCATACGCATTCTGGCAGTATAGGGCCGACCTTGAATTACTGACACTTGGCCCCTAACCCCTGTTCCGCGGCTTAGGGCTGCGGACTGCCTTGCCCTTGCGCGGACCCAGAGACAACGCCTCCGCGTATTCCTCGATCTGTTCCGGGGTCTCGAAGTACTGGTCGTAGACCCAAGCGTCTTCGTACTCGCAGTCCTTCGTGTTGTATTCGCGGCAGACCCGGGGCCGCTCCTCGTAAATCGCGCAGAGATTATCCTCGCGGAGGTGCCGGCACCGGCCGTAGACCAGGAGATACCAATCCCCGTCTTCGGTGAAGACCGCGGCCCGATCGTGGAGCAGGTACCACCGGATGTACTCGAAATCCTCCCACTGCGTGGGGGTCTCGATGGGCAGGGCGAAATACTTGCAGCACTTGGCGGGGCAATGGCTGCAAAGGCCCTCCCCAGGTGCCAAGTCGTCCCGGTGCGGCTTGGGGCGTTGGCCGCTGGGAGTTCGGCGAGGGCTTCTTACGAGCCGCTCGCCGTTCTTGGAACCCGCCCCGTTCCTGGAACCCGGTCTCCTGAGTCGTTCTTCCATCTCCATCTGCCAACGCCTTCCCAAGAAGCTACCCGTGCTTGCCCCGCCGGTGTAGGCTCTCCGGGCAACCATCTGGTCGAGATCGACCCCACAAGGTATCACAATTCACCGCCGGAAGCCAGCCGCCTCCCCTCGGTTGGCGGCAATCTACGGCTTGTTTGCAGGCCGCGGACACCACTGCGCCTTCCCCTGCCCGTATAATTGCCGAAGGTCACCCCTCATGAAGCTGATCCTTGTCCTGCAACACGTGGCTCGGGAAACGCTTGGGACCCTGGAGCCGTACTTCCTCGAAGCGGGCTTGGATTGCCGCTACGTGGAGTTGTTCACCGCGTGCCCGGAGGGGCTTGAACTGGATCGGGCTGCCGGGCTCGTTGTGCTCGGTGGCCCGATGAACGTGGACCAAGTCGCTGAGTACCCGTTCCTGGAGTCCGAGGTGCGCTGGATCCGGCAGGCTGTCCAGCGACAGATCCCCATCTTGGGGGTGTGCCTCGGCGCCCAACTCTTGGCGAAGGCATTGGGCGCGACGGTGTACCCGGGTGGAGTCAAGGAGATCGGCTGGTACGGCATCCAGTTGACCCCTGAGGCTGCCCGGGACCCCCTCTTCTCGGGTCTTGGCCCTGGGCACACGGTCTTCCAGTGGCACGGCGACACGTTCGACCTGCCGGCCGGGGCGGTGCATCTGGCATCGGGCACGGTTTGCCGCCACCAGGCGTTTCGTTACGGACCATCGGCATACGGCCTCCAGTTCCATGTCGAGATGACCGCGGGATTGATCGAGGACTGGCTGGCTGACTCGGAAAACCGCTCCGAGCTGGCGGGCCTGGATTACATCGACCCGGAGACGATTCGTGCGCTCGCGCCACAGTGCCTGCCGCGAATGCAGGCCCTGGGCGCGCACCTCTTACCACGATTCGTGGCGCTGTGCTGCCGGGCGTGACACTATTCCCCGGTCAAAGGGGGGCAGGCCTTTTGCGGGACCGCCCCCGACGATGACTCGTTCCCACGCCCCGGCGGGACTTTAATCCTCCGAATCCGGGCCAGTGGAGGCGAGCAGCACCGCCCCGCCGCGGCGGCTGAGGCTCAGTCCGCGAGCACAACGCGAGCGCCTTCCCTTACGGCACGGGGCGGAGCTGGAGCCGCAGCCGCGTGTCGCGGCTCCTCCCTTCGGCGAAGTCGATCTCGACCTCCAACGTGCCGGTGGCGCGGTCGAAAGTCCCCTTGGTCTTGCCGACCGGCCGGTGCCCAAGCAACTCCGTCGTTTGATACACGTACTGCTCGAACGCCAATTCCTGCGGTACGCCCAGCACGCGCGATGCCTCGGGAAAGTCAATCGAAGAGAACTCATCCACCTTCAGTGCCCGGAGCTGCCGGTTCAGGGCCTCGATCACCTCGGCCTGGCTTTGGCGGATCGTGCGGGAATTCCGCCACCAGTACTGGGCGACCGAGTAGCCGCCGGCCAGGAGGACTCCCACCAGCAGGAGCCGGACGACAAGATTGAAGAGGTTGTTCATCGTCGCCCCCTCCGACCCGTCTGAGAACGGCGACTGGGCGTACCTGGCGACCGGGCCGATCCGGGCCCCCCTCTTGTGCATCATAGCCCGATTCGGCGGGCGTGCAAGCCTCCACGTCGCCGCAAGACCCGGAGGCAGGTCCGAGCCGCCGATAACCCCGGCCTTGCGGTCCCAGGCCCGGCCATGCCCGTCGGCGCGGGTCTCAATGCGGATACAGGTCGCGGAGTCCTTCGCGAATGAACCAGCGGATCGCTCGACGGGCGAACAGGACGTAACTCCCGACGCCGAGGAGGAGTTCCACGGTCAGCAAGGCCAAGGGGGCTGAATCAGACCACCCCAAAAGACGGCCCAAAGCCCAGTGACACGCGGCAACCAAGAGACCCATTCCCAGCGCCGCCGGGCCGGCAGGATAGAGTTGGGCCAGCCATGCCCGGCACGGCACCTTGACCGTCGCCAGGGCGAATCCCAGGTACGGCGGAAAGACCAACAGTGCGAGCCCCAGCACGTATCCCAAGGCAATACCCAGCAGTGGCTCCCCCGCCAACCAGCCCAGGTACAGTCCGAGCGAAAAGGCAAGGCAAATCATGGCCGCCCCGGTCACCGCTGCCAGCGACAGCCGCCTTCCGTGGCCGGCGGAAGCGAAAACGTAGGCCAGGAGCTGGTAGCAGCCCTGCACCGGAATGACCCAGGCGAGAACGCCCAGGATCGGGCCGGCGGCAGCCCAATCGGCGCCTCCCAAGACGTGCATCGCCTCCGGGGCCACGATGGCCAATCCCACGCCGACCGGGAGCATCACCAGCACGATGAAGCGGAAGAAGCCCAGCAACAGCTTGGTATACTGTCGGTGGTCGGCCGTGGCCCGGCAAAGCGTGGGGAACATCACTCCCGTGAGCGGCGTGATCAGCACGTGGACGGGCTTCATGGCCAAGGTAAAGGCTTGGCTGTAGAGTGCCAGGGGATCGACCTTGAAAAAGCGTCCTACGAGCACCTTGTCCAGGTTGGTGACAAGATAGAGCATCAAGTTGCTGAGCGTGAAATGGCCGCCGAACTGTACCAGGCGGCGGCCCCCGGTCCCGCGGAGACCGAGCGTGGGCCGCCAGGGCTCCACGATCCACGCTAAAGCGGCCAGGACCAGAAGCTCGACATACTGCTGAGCGACGAGGGCCCACACGCCGCAATCGCCCCAGCACGCCAGGGCCACCGCCGCCGTCCCGCCCAACGTCAGGGCCACCAGCCGCAGCCCGGCCAGCGTGCCCAGGCGGAGCCGCCGTTGCAGGAGGGCCTGGTGCTGCGTTCCGAGGACAAAGGCCGCCGGGGTGCCGGCCAGGGCGACCGTGAGCCAGAGGACTCCCGGTTGTCCGTAGAACCAGGCCAAGAGCGGGGCAAACGCCGCCGTGACCGCGGCCATCCCCGCCCCCAAGGCCTGGTTCATCCAGAATAGGGCCGAGACCTGCCGATCGGTCAACTCTTCCCGCTGGATCGTGACCACGTCGAGCCCCGAGGCGACCACGATCCGCCCTAACACCAACAGCGGCATCACCATCGCCAGGAGACCGTACGGCTCGCGCCCCAGCCGGCGGAGGAGGATTGCCAGCACCGTCAGCGAAACCAGTTGCGAGGCGACTTGGGCCGCGATCACTGCCCGGCTTGCCCGGCGAAGCGATTGTTCGAGAGACTGCGGAGAAGACACAGACGGCTCACCGGCGAAACGGCGGTTTCGATCCGACCGGGGTGGCCATCCAACCGCCCTCCGGCCGGAGCGCGGCCAAACGGCTCAGTCTACCATAGCGTCCACCGGCGGCAGGTCAATCGCCGTCCTCAACCGGCACGTCGCGCGTGCCGGGCATGCCTTGTTCGGCCTCCACCTGCACCACGATCACTCGACCGCGACGCTCGTTGTCCGCCTGGTCCGGCGAGGCCGGCGTCGGCTCGTTCTGCTCCTCGGGAACCGGCACCAGCGGTGGGAGTGGCTCGGCCAAGACTGCCTGGTCGGCCTCGATCCGGACGAGGATCACCTGCCCGGGACGCTCCGCTTCGGGTGGTTCCGGCGGGGCCAAAGTGGGCTCATTCAGCTTTTCTGGAATGGGAACCATCGCCGCGCGTGGCTCCGTCCCGCCTGCCTGTTCCCAGATAATCTGCTGGGTCGCAGCTTGCCGGGGCGGCTCCGCCGACTTCATTGCGACCGTTGCCGGTTCCCGGCACGCCGGCTGGCAGGCTACGGCTGCGCACCTCTTGCGGACGCAGCGGGCGGCGTCCGCCCGATTGAGTGCGGCCAGCGTGGCGATTGCCGCCAGGATGAAAATGGCTGGACGAACTGGCTTCATGGGGTCCTCTCCTTGGATTGGACGACGGCTCAGGTTTTGCATAGCTCCCAGTTTAATCGCTTTGGCTACGTTCTCAAGGCCCCGTCCCGCCGTGCTCGCACCCAGCCTCGGCCGGTTGTGACGGCTTTGCCGGAGATTCCCGGGGGACTGCCTCACCATCCTTGACAGCGGAAGCCCCGGGCGCACAATGGATGGCTACCAAGCGCTACTCGGGGGAACGGCGACCGCAGGAACGACAGTCGGCGGCTCTTGTCGCGGCCGGGAAGGCCTCCCCCATGTCTCTCGTTCGCGCCCCGGGGGATGAGCGTCGCGCTATTGTCCCCATGTTTCCCGCCGGCTTCCTGGCATGGCTACCTGTCTGATCGGTCTGGGGTCCAACATTGGGAACCGGCGGCAAACACTCGATCGAGCGGTCGAGCTTCTCAAGCGGTGCGATGCGGTCCGCGTCGTCGCGCAGAGCCGGTGGTGCGAGACCGCGCCCGCCGGCGGCCCGCCCGGGCAGCCGCGTTTTCTCAACGGCGCCTTGCTGTCGGAGACCTCGCTCCCGCCGGAATCGCTTGCCAACGTGCTCTTCGAGGTGGAAGGCGAGCTTGGGAGGCTCCGGCGGCATCGCTGGGGCCCGCGCACGCTCGACCTCGATCTCCTCTTGTACGATCGGCTGGTCCTTCGCACGCCGACGCTGGTCTTGCCCCATCCGCGCATGGCCTGGCGCCGCTTCGTGCTGGAGCCGGCTGCGGAGATCGCCGCGTCGATGATCCATCCGACGACCGGCTGGACGATTGCCCGGCTCTTGAGGCACCTCAACTCGGCCGCAGGCTACGTCGCAGTGACCGGCCCGTCAGGTGTGGGCCAGACAGTGCTTGCCTCCCGGCTGGTCGAGGTCCTCAACGGCCGCCGGGCCGGTGCCGCCAGGCTGATTGCCGACCCAGTGGACCCTGCTTGCGAGGGGGCTCTCTTGGCCGACTCGTCTGGAAACGCCTGCGCCTTGGCGATAGAATTCCTCCGACAAAGGGCCGAACTCCTGGCGGCCGACGCCCCGGAATGGCGCGTGCCGCAAGGGTTGGCAATCAGCGATTACTGGGTCGAGCAGTCGCTGGGGCTTGCCGCCACGGGGCTCGCTGCGGAGGGCTTTGCGGCGGTCGTGCAGTATTGGGAGAGCGTTGCCGAATCCCTCGTGAAGCCGAAATTGCTCGTGGTCTTGGATGCACCGAGTGAGCGGCTGACGGAGCCAGTGGGCCCGCGTGGGGCTCCGGGTCAGCCGCGGCTCGGGCCGGAGACGCTCGATCGCATTCGCGAGGCGATCCTCCGCCGATCGCGCCGGCCGGACGTCGGGCCCGTGCTTTGCTGCGAAGACCGCGACCTCGACGGCGCGGCGCAGGAGGTCCTCGCGGCCATCGACGCGATGCAGTAGAGACCCTCCGCGGGGGCGGAGTACCGGCTTGTTGGGTCGGGGCTGATCCTAGTAGGTGACGGCGAGAGGAACGATGAGCCCATCGGGCCAGCCGCGGTTGATTGCCGACGTGGCGGCGCTCCGCGATGCGCTCGCTCCCGTCCGTCGGGACGGAAAGCGGATCGGCCTGGTGCCGACCATGGGCGCCCTGCACGAGGGGCACTTGAGCCTGGTGCGGGCGTGCCGGGCGGAGTGCGATTTCACCGTCGTTTCCATCTACGTCAATCCAAGCCAGTTCGGTCCCGCCGAGGATTATCGACGCTACCCCAGAACGCTCGCGGAGGACCTGGAGTTGTTGGCCGGTTGCGGAGTCGACGCCGTGTTCGCCCCGCGTGACGAAGAAGTTTATCCCCCCGGTTTTTCGACGTGGGTGGAAGTGGGCCCGGCGGCATTGCCGCTGGAGGGCCAGTTCCGGCCGACGCACTTCCGCGGTGTGGCCACGATCGTGCTCAAGCTCTTTCTCATGGTCGGGCCGCACGCGGCTTATTTCGGCCAGAAAGACTACCAGCAAGCCCTCGTGATCCGCCGGCTGGTGGAGGACTTGAACGTTCCGCTTTCGATCCGCGTGTGCCCGATCGTGCGGGAGCCGGACGGCCTGGCGATGAGTTCCCGCAACCGCTATCTCGCGCCCGAGGAGCGCAAGCGGGCCGCGGTCCTCTTCACCAGCCTGTGCCTGGCCGGGGACCTGATGGCCCAGGGCCACCGCAATGCGGCCGCGATCGCCGAGCAGATGCGAAGGGTGATCCTTTCCGCCGGGCCGTCGCAGATCGACTACGTCGCCCTGGTCGATCCCGAGACCCTGGAGCCGGTGGCCGAGGTCCGCGGCCGGACATTGGCTGCGCTGGCGGTCGTCTTCGGCAGTACCCGGCTGATCGACAACTGCTTCCTGGAACCGCCGGCCGAATGAACCATGCTGCAAACCATCTATACCATCCCGGAACAAGTCGGCGGCCTGCGGCTATTCGGTGCCGGGCTGCTCCTGGCGCTATGCGCCGTCGGGACCGCGGTGCTGCTCTATTGGGTCGGCCGCCGCCACGGCCTAAGCGCCGAGACCCTTAGCCACCTGCCCATTCCGCTCTTGATCGGCGCCGTGATTTGGTTTGTCTTGCCGAAGATCGCCGCGCCGTACCACGGTCTGCCGATCCGGGGCTATGGGGTCATGTTCTTCCTGGGCGTCGTCGCCGGGGCCGCCGTTTCCGCCTGGCGCGGCTACCGCGTGGGTCTCGATCCCGACCGGGTCATCACGCTCGTTCTCTGGGGGATCATTCCCGGGATTATCGCGGCAAGGCTCTTCTACGTCGTCGAGTACTGGTCCGACTTCGAGAAAGAGACTCTCTCCGAAATGCTCTGGGAAATCGTCAATATCACCCAAGGCGGCCTGGTGGTCTACGGCTCGTTGGCCGGCGGGGTCGCGGGGTTCATCGCCTTTGCGATCCGCGAGAAGTGGCCCGTATGGGCCACGCTGGACCTCGTGGCCCCGGGGATGCTTCTGGGGCTGACGCTGGGGCGGATCGGCTGCTTCTTGAACGGCTGCTGCTTCGGCGGCCCGTGCGAGCTGCCCTGGGCGGTATCTTTCCCTTTCGGCACGCCCCCCCACGTGCGGCAAGTCGAGGAGGGAAGGCTCTTCCTTCATGGGCTGAAGATCGTCGGATCGGGCAACGGGCCGACCGTCGCCGCCGTAGAGCCGGGCTCGCCGGCCGAGCAGCAGGGTCTCCGTCCCCGGCAGACGATCCGCGCCATCAACGGCGTGCGCGTGACCACGGTCCGCGAAGCCGAGATAGCGCTCTTCAGCGTCCACCGCCCCGGCTCGCCAGTGGAGGTTGCGACGGCGGATGGCCCGGCCTCCGCGCGATGGCTCGTCGCCGATTCGCTCCCCGGCAGCCTTCCAACTCATCCCACCCAGCTCTACAGCGCGATCGACGCCCTCCTGCTGGGCCTGTTTCTGTTGGCCTACGACCCGTTCCGGCGCCGCGACGGCGAGCTCATCGCTTTGGCCCTGACCATTTACCCGATCAGCCGTTTCCTGATGGAGTTCGTCCGAACCGATGAGCCGGCGGTCTTTGGGACCATCCTTACCATCGGCCAGGTCGCAAGCGTGATCATCTTCGCGGCGGCGATGGGGCTATGGTACGTTCTGCTGCACCGCCCGACCGGCAAGGCGTTTCCGGCCGATTTCGCCTCGACCAGCCTCGGCAAGACCGAGTTGCCGCGTTAGACTTCCGAAGTCTCGATGACTTCGGAAGTCCGTTGGGCCGCCGCCTCCCCGCGTCAGGATTCATCGGGTGCAGGCTGCGAGAAAGCGCGGCTCTCCCTGCCGCACCACGTCGAAGCCCAGGAGCGTGTGGCCCGCCATCGCGAGGGCCGCCATTTTCTCGGCGTCCAGGTGGGCCTCGGGGAAAAACGCCCCCACGCACTCCATCAGCTCCCGGCAGACGATGGAGGTGCCCGTTCCGAAGACAACAGAAGAGGCCGCGGCCCGCCGGACCACGGCCTCGAGAAATCGCTTCCTGCTCATGTCGGCAGTTCCACGCCGGCCAGCCGCGCTCCCAGGAAGCTGGATGGCAGGCGACGGATGGAATTCTCTCTCGCGTCCTCGGGCGTGCCTCGGATTACGGTAGGTCGATCCACGGGCCGTTGACCGCCAGGACGTAGTCCAGCGGCAATATGACCT
>CAYGZA010000298.1:0-8566 GCA_964354135.1 uncultured Planctomycetaceae bacterium | reverse complement strand
GAAAGGCAGAATGCAAAGTGAAAAACGCAAAGTGAATAGTGCAAAGTGGAAAACGCAAAGTGCAAAGTGCAAAATGCGGAATGCAAAGTGCAAGATGCAGCATGACGCGAGCGATCTGAAACTGTCATTTTGCACTTTTCACTTTGCACTTGTCACTTTTCACTCCCTCTCCCCCAATCCCCAATCCCTAATCCCCAATCCCTATCTTCATGCTCTTCAACAGTGTTTCTGCGCAGCACCGGGCGAACGCCGGGTCGTTGACGTTCGCGTCCATCTCGACAACCGGGATCTCCGGCCGGAGGTTTCCCTTGAGGGCGGCGACGAACGCCTCGTCGGCCTCCGGCCACCAAAAGGGGCCGCCGGGCGCGTCGATCATGCTCCAGCCACGAAGCGGAATCAGGACCGTCACCGGGCCCGTGCTCCGGTTGAGCTTCTCGGCGAAGATCTCGCCGAGCCGGCGGCACTCCTCAGGCGTGGTCCGCATCAGGGTGATGTTCGGGTTGTGCTGGTAGAACCGCCGCCCCTCAAACTGCTTGGGAACCATCGGCGGGGCCCAGAAGTTGACCATGTCCAGGCACGAGGGCGTTACGATCGCCGGCACGCCCGATCGCGCGGCCGCCTCCAACCGCGTCGGCCCGGCGCGCAAGACGCCGCCAACCAGCTCGTCGGCCCATTCGGTCGTCGTGACGTCCAGCACGCCGGCAATGAGGCCGGCCTCGACGAGGCTCTCCATCGTGCGGCCGCCGGTGCCGGTGGCGTGGAAGACGAGGACCTCGTAGCCGGCCTCCTCCAGGATCGCCCTGGCGGCCTCGACGCACGGGGTGCTGTTGCCGAACATCGAGGCCACCACGAGCGGCTTGTCCTCGCCGGGCGGCACCTCGGTCTCGACCATCCCGCAGACCGCCCCGGCCGCCCGGGCAAAGATCTCACGGCTGATCCGGTTCACCCCCGAAACGTCGACGATGCTGGGGACCATCACGATGTCCTTGACGCCGACGTAGCCCGATACGTCCGTCCCGGCCACCGTGGAGACCATCACCTTGGGGACGCCCAGCGGGAGGGTCCGCATCGCCGAGCAGGCGACCGAAGTCCCCCCGCCGCCGCCGAGGGCCATGATCGCGTCGAAGCGTCGCTCGGCGTAAAGCTGGGGGATGATCGCCTGGGCGCCGCGGGCCATGGCGGCGACGGCCTCGCCGCGGTCCCGCTTCCGCACCAGGTCGTCCAATTCGACGCCGGCGGCGCGGGCAACTTCCTGGCGGGAGACGTCCGGCTCGATCCGCGGCGGCTCCAGCACGCCGACGTCGACCAGCAGCGTCCTGTGGCCGCGCTTCTCGATGCACTCCTTGACAAAGGCGTATTCCGCCCCTTTGGTGTCCAGGGCTCCCACGAGAGCCACCGTCTTGGCCATCGGATTTCCTCCCCGGGTCTTCGGTCGCCGTAGTTATACACCGGGGAGTGCGGGGGAGAAAGAAGGGGCGCGCGGGTGTCCCGCCAGATAAGCCACCCCTGCCGCTGAATCCTGATAGCTGATAGCTGATAGCTGATAGCTGATAGCTGATAGCTGATAGCCGATAGCCGATAGCTGACAGCCGACCGCCTCTCTCGAGCCAGATCACCGTTTCTGCGGCAGTCTCCCTTCCAGGTCGTGGACCTGCGAGGCCACGTCGCCGAAGCGGTCGGGCCAACTGCGGCTACGCAGCTTCCGGACGGTGGCCGCCGCTTCCTCCCATTGCCGCTCGTGGATCTGGGCAGCCGCGAGCTTCAAGAGGCCCGTCGGCTCCAGGGCGCGGATCCGGGCCACTTGCTGCCAGTGGACTACGGCATCGGCCCACCGGTTTTGCTCTTGCCGCAGCTCGGCAAGCATGGCGTGGCCTTCCGACTCGTTGGCCAGGACCTCGACGATCGAGGTGTAGGCCCGCTCGGCTTCTTCAGCCCGGCCGAGGTTCGCCAATCGCCGGCCCAAGTCCTTGTAGCGCTCGATGTCGCGGCGCGAGAGTTCCACGGCGCGGAGGATCTGGCGGATCGCCCCGTCGTGGTCCTTCTGCCTGTCGTAGCACTCGATGAGGGCCTTGTAGGTCTCGGCGTCGTTGGGTTGAAGCTGGGCGGCCAGGTCCAACTGGGCGATCGCCTTGGCGAATTGGCCCTTTTCGAGGTAGACCTGCCCCAGGGCCTTGCGCACGATCGGCTTGTCCTGGCCGGTCGCGGCCGTTTCCTTGTCGAGCTGGGCGGCGTAGGCATCGAGGTCAGGCGCCTGGCGCATGACTTCGTTGAGCCACCGGAGGGCCTCGGCCCGTTGATCCCGGCGCGAGCTGACGACCGCTCCGCAGGCGGCGTCGACCGCTTCCGCGGTCTTGCCCAAGCCCGCGCACGCCCGGGCCTGATTGGAATAGTAGTTGGAGAGCGTCCAATTGCCGATCCCGCGCCGCGGCTGCGTCCGCTGGTGAAGCGGGATCAGCTCCGTGTAGTAGTCCACGGACTGCCGATAGAGCTCGATCTCCAGGCAACTGCGGGCCAAGGCGGCCATCACCGGCTCCTGCCAGCGGCCCTGCTCGTGGAAGTAGGCGTCGGTCTTCTTGAGCTGGTCCAGCAGCTTGGCCTGCTGCTTGGTGCCCCAGTAGGCCCGCATGAGCCAGACGTGATACTGGACGTTCTCCGGCCGGCGCTGGACCAGCGGCTCCAGCACGGGAATGGTTTCCGCGTAGCGCTTCTGTTCGTGGGCGAACTGGACGAGTTGCGACTGCCCGACCTCGTCGAGGATCTCGCGCCGGTTCGCGTCCAACAGGATGTCCACCGCACGGTTGTGCTGGCCCAACCCCCGGTAGATATGGTTGGTGATGTACGCGACCGCAGCCCCGGAATCCTTGTTGCGGGCAAGGACCTCCTCCGCCGTGTTGACGAAGTCCTGCCTCTTCTCAGCCCAGAAGTGGGTGTTGCCTTCCCAGTAGATGCTGATGTTGCGATTGCGGCGGCTTTCCAAGTCGCGGCGCAATTCGGCCAGCACGATGCGAAGCAGCCGGGCGTCCAGATCGCCCAACTGCCCGATCTCCTTGCGCCACTGGGCGAGCGTCTGGCCGTGCCAGTTCCAGGCGTCCTGGCCGCTGTATTGGAGCCAGCGAGGCTCCTGCTCGATCAGTGCGATGAGGACTTCCAGCCCGTCACGGTGTCCGGTCACCTCGTGGACGGCGTTGGCCACCTCGCGGACGATCGACTGGTAGTTGTTGGTCTGCCGCTTGAGCACGTCGGGCGCGTGCTTCAGGGCGAAGCGCTTGAGATCGTCGGTCACTCCGGCCAGCTTCCTTTCATGGGCTGCGCGATAGACGCCCAGGAGCCGCCCGACCAGGGCATGGCGGTGATTCTCGTCGGCGGTTGCGAGATCGGCCCGGAGCCTCCGCTCGACGGCCTGGTAGAGTGCCAGGCCGGAGCCCGGCGACACGTCGCCCTCGTCCCGGATGGCCTGCTCATAGAGACGGTACAGCCGCTCGACCAGCCAGAAGACCTGCTGCCTTCCGGCCGGGTGTTTCCGTTGCTCTTGGAGGTATTTTTCGCCGCGGGCAAAAAGTCCTCGCTGCTCCAGATGCGAGAGGAAGGTCTCCATCGCCCCGTTGGCGGCGACGGGCAGCACGCCGCCCATGGCCGCCTGGTGCTCCGCCAGGGCGCTCTTCAACAGGTCGACGGCCCGCTCCTGCTGGCCGTAGCCCCAGTAGCGTTCGGCCAGGCGATGGGCGATGTGGAGCCGGTCGATCGTGCCGGCGGATGCCTGCCCCTGTAAAGCCTCCAACTGGCGGACCTGTTCCTCGGCCAGGGGGCGATAAGCGATCGACCCGAGACTGCCGAGGAAGTCGGCCGCCAGGCGCGGCTCGCCGGGGGTCCATGGGCGGCTGAAGGCCCGCTTCATCGCCGCCAAAGCCCGGTCGCCGTGCGGCCCGGGCTGGTTCTTCAGCTCTGCCGCGCGCCGCTCCGCCAGCACCTCCAAGAGGTCCAGGGCCCGCTGGTCCACCTGGGACAAGGGATTAGGGATTGGGGATTGGGGATTGGGGATTGGAGGAAAGGAGCGAGGGACGAGGGGCGCGGTAGTTCTTTCCACTCGGTCCTCGGCTCCTGTCCCCAGCCCCCAGCCCCTAGCCCCTAGCCCCTCTTTCCCGGCCCCTGACCCCTGAACCCTGACTTTGGCGATCCGCTCCACGAGCGAATCGGCCGTGGCCTCGTCCTGGATCTCGGACAAGACCGAGCCCATGCCTTGGAGAAACGGATAGACCTTGCCTGCGGTGTGCCCGATCAGGGCGTCGGCCAATCCCTCCAAGAGCCGGAAATCTCGCGTCGCCCGGTAGAATCGCTGGAGCTCGTCAAGGTAGTTCTGCGGGTGCGAGGACTTCTCGAACAGGGCCGCGAACACGAGCAGCACTTCCTCGTCCAACTGGCCGGGCGACGGCCGGCTGCGGTCTTGCCACGGGCTGAGCCTCTGCCCGATCCAGCGGCTGAGCTGGTGCTCCTGGACTGTGCCGTACACGGCGATCATGGCCCGGCGGTAGTCGTCGCGGCGGCCGACCGCCATGTACCAGTCGGCCAACGCGCGGTAGTCGGTCGGGCCAAGCTCGTCGGCGGCGCGGATCGTCTCAAACTGCCGGATGGCCTGCTCCAGCCGGCCCTGTTCGGCCAGGAGATACGCCAAGGCTTGGCGCCAGCGGTTGTCGGCATCGCCGGCCTTGATCCATGCCTCCAGCGTCTGCTGGAGGTCTTTGGGCCGGTCCAGGGCGATCAGGAGTTGGACCTTGAAGAGCCGGAAGCGGATGTCTTCCGCATCGGCGGCAATCGCCTTGTCGAGATACTGGAGCAGGCGATCGATGCTGGCCGGCTTGGCCGTCTTGCGCGCCGCCAGGTTCAATAGAGTCACCAGGCAGCGATTGCGGAGAACTTCCTCCAAGCCTGCTCCGCGATCATCTTCAGCCAAGGGTTTCGGCGGCGCGGGCCCCAGAAGTTCCCAGCATTCGCCTTCCGCTTGGTCGAGGTTCCGGCCCAGCACAATGTCCAGATAGACCCGCTCGATGGTCATCCAACGAGAGAGCGGCGGCTGGCGCTTGCGGGCCTCGTCGCGCAAGCGGTCGGCAAAGCCTTCGCGGGCCGCCTTCAGGTTATCGGCCCGCTTGGCGGCCAGCTCCGTGCGGGTGAGCTTCTCCTGATGCTCGACGGCCTTCATCCGGGCCTCAAAGCGGGTCTGAACCATGCGATCCGTCATCCGATGCAGCGCGGCGACGTGAGCCGCCAGACGTTCGGCCGGCTCCTCGGCGTCCGAGAGCCGCTCCAATAGCCCGAATGCCTCGTTCTCATATTCCGCAGACCAAGGCTGGCTAAGCAGGGTATTGAAGAGCTGCCCGACGTATCCGGCCCGATTGTCCGGCGGGGCCTTCTCCAACTGCACCCGGAGGAACTCAAGCACCTCCGCCTGCGTGGCATGGCCCGAAAGCACCTGCACCAGCAACCCCGCGAGCTGGTTCTTGACGTCCGGGTCGGCTTCCACCGACCACCGCTCGCGCAAGCCGGCGGCGATCTCGTGCCACAGCTCCGGCTCGACCGCCGGGTCGTTGGCCGAGATCCAATCGACGAACGTGCGGACCCGTTCGAAGGAGAGCTTGGCGAGCTGGTCGCGGAGCATCTTGGCGATCGACCGGCGCACGCGGCGGCACTCGTCGTTCTGACGGAACTCGTGGTGTCCCATGATCTGCTGGGCCGCGGCGAGTTCCTTATCGTCCCGGGCGCAAAAGAGCACGGCTTCGGCCAGCGGCTTGAGCCACCGCGGGTCCATCCGGTCGCGGTTGAAGTTGTATCCTTGGCCGAGGGCATGGTAAACGGCGGCCCGCAGCCGGGCCGCGGCGTCCGGCGCGAGCTTCCCGCCCTTCTGCCCCTCGGCGAGCCAGCGGGCGGCCACGCTGTCGGCCTCTTCCAACCGGTCCGCAAACACCAGCGCCCCCAGATACTGCCGATAGGGCGAGTCGCTCTCTGGATTCAGCTTCACCCAGCCGGCCAGGTAATCGACCAACTCCGGGTAGCGCCCCTGCTGCCGCATGAAATCGCTGACGACGTTCCGCAAGGACTCCTCTTCGTACGGGAGCCACCGGGCCTCGGGTCCGAGGACCTTCTGAATCCACGCATACGCGGCGTCGTAGTCCCGCCCGTCGGCCAGGGCCCGCGCGTATTGCTGCTGCACATTGACATCGTGGGGATACTTCTCCGCCAGTTGCCGCCGCAGCGCGAGGGCCTGATCCCACTGCCCGGTCGATTGCAGGTACCCGGCCCGGCGCTCCAGCCAGTGTCTCAATCCCCTGGTGTGGGCCGGGCCACGCTCGATCGCCGGCTTGAGTACGTCCAACAAGGCGAGCATCTCGTTGGGCTCAAAATGGCGGCTCGCCTGAACGGTCAAGTGCTCAACCAGGAAGAGTTGATCGTCCAGGGCGGGTCCGCTGGCGGGAGTCCGTGCCAGGGCAGCCGCCTCGTCCATGATCCGCGCCTTGAGCTCCTCGCGGCGGCGGCCGGCATCGAGCAAGCCATTGCGGACCCATCGCAGGCCGGGCTTGCCGCCGGCCAGTTGCTCCGCTTTCTGCCAATGCTCCATCACGCGGGCCCACTGCTGGCTCCGCTCGAAGTGCCCCGCCATGACCACCTCATCCTCGAAGATCGCCTTGCCGCCCGCGATGGCCTTCTTCGCATCCACCAACCGCGGGAGCGGCTCGCGGAGGAACTGGACTCCGGCAGCCGGGGCCAACTGGTCTTTCCACTGCTGGTCGAATTGGCCCGCCGCAAGCGTCTGGAACTGCTGCGTCGTTCGGCCGGTGCGGCGGTTCTGGTCATCGAAGGTCTCGATCCGCCCGGCGTACCAGGCCCCGGCAACCTCGACAAAGTCCTCGAATCGCGTCGCCGAAGTGACCTTCCCGTCCCGGTGGCTTTCAATCGAGAGGATCACCTTGCGGGCGGTGGCGATCAGGATATGGACCTCGATGGGCCGGTTCCGCGAGTCGCGGAGAATCAGGAGCGTGCGATCGCCGGCCTGCGGCTTCAGCTCCGGCACGTAACCTTGGTACATCCGGTCGAGCGGTTCGAGCACGAAGCCGCTTAGGTCCACCGGCGACGTTTGAAGGTCCTCGGGCCTGGCCGCCCGCTGGGAGCCGAGCTGGAAGCCGGTGGAGAAGACGGCCCGCTTCTGGCCGTCGCACCAGGAAACGATCGTTTGCGATCCGTCCCCTTCCGAGCGATTCAGCCAGCGGGTCGGAGCAATGATGGTCAACGTGCGGGAACGGCCGGTCAACCGGTCCCAGCGGGCATCGTACGACTCGCTCTGCCGGTCGATTCGCAGGCCGTCCTTGAAGCCCAGGATTTGATCGCTGCGCAGCAGGCTGCGGGCCAACTGGCGGGCGGGCTCCGGCCAGGGCCTCTTCGGCTCCTTGGGTTTCCGGGGCGGGAGAGGCACTTGCGGGAAGAGCGTGCGGAGCCACTCGCTTCCCTGATACCCCCATGCGCCGTAGCCCCCGAAGCCGCCGCCACTGTAGCCCCCGCCGAAGCCACTGATGCGCTGGCGGACTTCCGCACCGCCCATGAACGAGAGATCTAAGTCCGCTGACCAGACCGGCTTGCCGACCGTATACGTCGGTCCGATATCCCCGCGCGGGAATCCCATACTGAACGAGAACGGCTCACTTGCGGGCCGCGACGGTGCGGCGGTGCGGGGCCGCGCCCCGGCAAGATCCACGTCATCGGCCCATGCCACGTCTTCGCGAAGCTTCTCCTTCCCTGCCATTACGTTGAGGCGATCGACTGACTCCTTCTCATCGAGCTTCCCGCCTAGGGACTCATCGCCGTCTTCGCCCAGGAAGAGTCTTCTGGAGTCTTTGAGCCCGAGTTCAAGGTCCCCAGCATACAGGTCGAAGCCTTTAGACGATTGAGTGTTGCTGATCCCTAGGCTGAGGTCAGACTCGAAATCGACGGGTGCCCCGCCAGCGGGCGAGGTCCGCGATAGCCCGGCGAATCGGCCTCCTGCAACCCCCCCCCCGTATCCAGCCCCGGTAGAGCCCACGGGGAAGCGCATCTCGAGGCCGAGGTACCACTGCCGGCCCCCATAGGCTGGCTGCTGGAAAACACCAGCATCGCGGCCGAGATTGGCCAATTGCTGGAGCACGGTGCGGCGCATGCCGATCCGCCAGTTGCCGGCCCGTCGCATCTGCTGCTGGACGAGGTCGAAGTTCACGTTCGCCCGGCCCTCGGCAAAGAACTTCTCGCCGTCGCGCATCCGAAAGCGGGACTTGACCCTAAAGCGCTCGCGGTCCGCGTCGCTCTCCAGAACCAGCATCGACGTGTACGGCGTGATGATGTTGTACTCTTCCGACAGCGCGATGATGTCGTCGATGATCGACTGCGACGTGCCCTGCCCAAGCAGCACGTCCAGGTGCATCCGGGCCCAGAGCCGGGGGATGAAGGAATTGCCCTGCTCCGCGTCCTTTAGGGAGACCTGCCGGCTATAGCGGACCGGCTTGCCGGCCTGAGTGCCGGTGACGATCACCTCGCCCGTGAGAGGGGCTAG
>CAYGZA010000297.1:1423-8606 GCA_964354135.1 uncultured Planctomycetaceae bacterium | reverse complement strand
TCTTCTCGATCTTGCGGAATTGTTTCGCGAAGAGTTGCCGGAAATGCCGGCCCACCCCCGCAGGGAGTATTCAACTGAGCGTGGAGACGATCCCCGCCGAGCCCCCCGCCGCGGAGGAGATCGACAAGGAGCGGCTCCAACGGGCGATCGATCAGCTTCCGATACCGTATCGCCTCGTGTTGATCATGTTTTACTTCGAGAACTGCTCCTACCGGGAGATCGCCGAAAAGCTGGACCTGCCGATCGGCACGGTGATGAGCCGTTTGGCCCGGGCCAAGGGGCAATTGCGATCCTACTTGTTCGAGATGGACGGGCAGACTGAAGCCGGGCGGCCGCGGAGGACGGCAAGCCGCCAAGGGTGAAGCACGTGGAAGACCAGCCGATCCGCGATCCCCGCATCCTCGAAGCCCTGGAGGCATGCCGCCCCGGCAGCGACGATATCTCGGACCCCTCTATGGCGCTCTTGGCCGAGAAGTTGGCCGTCTCACCGCACGTCGAGGACTTGTACGACCGAGTTCAGCGGACCGACCGGGCCTTGGCTCAGGCATTTCAGGACGTGCCCGTGCCGGATGGCTTGGCGGATCGGATCCTCGCCCGGCTGGCGGCCACGTCTCCCGAGCCTGCCGACGGACTCCGCGTCCTTTCCGCCGCCCGGGAGCCTGCCGCCCTCAATGAGCCCCCGGAGGCTGCGGTAAGCACCCCGCGCCGCAGGTTGCACTGGGGATGGTACGTCGCCACCGGTTGCGCGGCCTTGGCAGCCTCGCTGCTTCTGGCGGTGATTCTGAACTTGCCGAGGCCCTCCGCAGATCGTCCGGAAGAGCTTCAGCACCAGGCCATCGCGTTCTTTAACGAGGACGCCCGGGGCACTGGGGTGTTGTTGGGCATCGGCCCGCCTCCTCCCGGCGGATATCCGCTCAGCCGGGCCATTCCCGCGCGGGCGCGTCAGGTCCGCTGGCGATCGGTGGCCGGCTTCCTGGGGCGCAGTGGCGTCGCTTACGATATCGCGGCGCCCAGCGGGATCTCGGGGACGGTGTACGTCGTCCAGTGGAACTTGTCCGGTCTTGGGGCGGGGCCTCCTCCGACCCCGATGTTAGCCACCGGGCAGCGATGCACCGCGATCTGGCAGGAGGGAGACGTCCTCTATGTCCTGGTCATCGAAGGGGAATCGCGGGACTACGAGCGATTCCTCCTGGAGACCGGTGGCGGGCCGGTCACCTGAGGCCGATTCGGCGCTCTCGCCACGGCCTGGCAGATGTCACTCCTCTTGACAACCGCTACGGGGTTCGTAATTTGTGCAGTCTCCCCATTTTCACATCGCCCCCGTTTCTCCGTCATATCCGCTAGAACTTCCCTAAACCCACCGCCGCCGGAACGCCGAAAGCCTGAGTAAGGCACCCTTTGGGGATGATTCTTCGGGGGCCTGGCGGCCTGCACCCGGTCTGTTGGGCCGCGCGGCACAAGTCGGAACGAAACTCTGGGCCCAATAGGAGACCTGGCAATGAAATCGCTGCCCCTTGCTTCCGTCGTTTTCCTTTTCCTTGCGGTGCCGTGCCTGGCGAAGTCACCGGTCGGCAGCGACTCCAAATCGGGCATCGGCATCTCCCCGGGCGAGGTGAGTGCGACGCCCGAGATGTGGTTCTACGAACAATCCTTACGCCAGTACCAGGACCCGAAGACGGCGGTTCGCCAGAAGGCGGAGTTCCGGGCAGCGGAGCGGGCCAGGCGTCTGGCGGCGCTTCGATGGTTTGGGTTCTCCAATTCCCGGCCGCAGGCCGTTGGGGACCCGTTCCACGGCGAATACGCTCCCCATTGGGCCTCGAGCGACGGCTATCGCCCCTTCCGCTGGGCCGGCCCGCAGGCCCCCGCAATCACCGTGGTGACCCCGTCGCGCTCCGCCGCGCGGTCCGACTGAGGCCGACACGGCGACTTGTCTCCCGGCGAATTATCGGCGAGTCAAACCTCACCGGGATTCCCACTTTGAGCGAGTGGGCATCCCGGCCGTTTTTTTCTTGCCGACCGCCGATCGCCGACCGCCGACCGCGGGCGGGCCGCGTTTCCGTCCCCCGGCCCGTCCCTTTATCGCCGGCCGCGGATCCGCTAAAGTGCCCTCGGAGGCTTGCCATGGAAGTCTGGGGGCGGCGGTTCGACACGGGCCACCCGGTGTGCGTCGAGACGGATGGCGCGAAGATCGCGAAGATCGGGGGCGCCGGACCGGAGCTGAAGGCAGCGTCCCGTCGCGAAGAGTGGTCCTGGCTTTGTCCCGGGTTGATTGACTTGCAGGTCAACGGCTTCGGCGGGCAGGAATTCAGCTCCTCGTCGCTGACGCCTGAGAAGGTGGAGCCGATCGTTCGTGCGTTCGAGCAGTTCGGGGTGACGCGGCTTTGTCCCACGTTGACGACCGAGGGTTTTCCCGTACTGAAACACGCGCTGCGATCCATCGCCGCGGCCTGCGACGCGTCGCCCGATCTGGCCCGGCGCATCCCGGGGATCCACCTCGAGGGACCCTATATTACGGCGGAAGATGGCGCTCGCGGGGCGCATCCGAGGCAGCATTGCCGCCGGCCCGACTGGGACGAGTTCCAACGCCTTCAGGAAGCGGCCGGTGGGCGGATTCGCATCCTCACCGCGTCGGCCGAGTTTGAGGAGTCGGCCTCCTTCATCCGCCGCGCTGCCGACACCGGAGTCATCGTGGCCATCGGGCACACCTCGGCAAGGCTCGAGCAGATCCGCGCCGCGGTCGACGCGGGGGCGCGAATGAGCACGCACCTCGGCAACGGCTCCCACGTCATGCTCCCTCGTCTGGTGAACTACCTCTGGGAGCAACTGGCCGACGACCGGCTCGCGGCCGGGCTGATCGTCGACGGCCACCACTTGCCGCCCGCGGTGGTCAAGGTCTTCGTCCGCGCCAAGACCCCGGAGCGGTGTATCCTGGTGAGCGACATCTCGGGCCAGGCGGGCCAGCCCCCCGGCTTCTACTCCAGTCCCTTTTGCGACGTGGAGATTCTGCCCAGCGGGCGGCTGGTGATCGCCGGTCAACGGGAAATCATGGCCGGTGCCTCGCGGGGGTTAAGCGCCGGGGTGGCCAACGTGATGCACTTCGCCGGCGTCGATTTGGCAACCGCGGTTCGCATGGCCGTCCATCATCCGGCGGCACTGTTGGGGCTGGAACCGGGGGGCTTCGAGCCGGGCGACGCGGCCGATCTCGTGCAGTTCGACCTCGTGGCCCCACGGGCCGGTGAAGACGTTGCGGAGTTCCGCGTCCGTTCTACCGTGGTGGAGGGCCAAGTCGCGTGGGGCCGCCCTTGGCAACCCTGCTAACCGCCGCCCTTCAGAGGCCGAACCCCCTTGCCGGCAATTGCACCCCTCTCTGGCATGGGCTTGAGATACGGGCGGATCGTATCGAGGGTCTTGGGCCCGATGCCGCGGACCCGCCTCAGGTCTTTGTGGTCCGCGAACGGCCCTTTTTCGTGGCGGGACTCGACGATCCGCCGGGCAAGCGTCTCCCCGATCGCCGGTAGTTGCAGCAGTTCCGGCCAGTCGGCGGTGTTGATGTCCACCTCGAACTGGGCAAACTGGGGCTCGGCCCGCTCGACCTCGACCAGCCCGCCTCGCAATCCTCCGTGGCGAACCCACCACCCGAGCGTTGCCGCCATGCCGAGTGCAACCAGAACGGCGACCGCGATCTGATCCGCTCGGCGGAGCAGCTAGGCGGAGCGACGCGGGAGATCGCTCTGAGGATCCTGGGACATACGCAGAAAGCCCGGAAACTACGAGGCCCTGAGATTACCTCCTGACCCACACTCCTCATTGGCGCGCCCCATTATCGCGCCGAAAGGGGTTTCGACCAAGGCCCCCCGGGGGTATCCTAAACCGTTCTGGTCCTCGCTTGTGAGCCAATGGGAAATGCACGTGAAGAGGGAATTCCGGCAAACCGCGTGGGACGCTTCGCTCGGGGATGATCTCCGGGAGTTGGTGCGGCTGGCGATTCGCGAGGACCTGGGCGTACACGGCGACTGCACCACGGCGGCCCTGGTGCCGCAGGACGCCATCGGCCGCGGAATGGTCATGGCCCGGCAGGCGGGCGTGATCGCGGGCTTGCCGGCGGCCGAAGCTGTGTTGGAGCAGATCGATTCCCGGCTCCTGTGGACCCCAAAGACGGAAGACGGCCGCTCCGTGCAGCCTGACGATTGTGTGGCCCGCATCGACGGCCCCGCCGCGAGTCTGCTCACCGCCGAACGGTTGCTCCTGAACCTTCTCGGGCGCCTGTCGGGGATCGCCACGCTTGCGTCGAGATACGTCGCGGCAGTCGCCGGGACCAAGGCCCGGATTTTCGACACTCGCAAGACCACGCCCGGTTGGCGCCGGCTGGAGAAGTACGCCGTGCGGATGGGCGGCGGCTGGAACCACCGCACGGGCCTCTTCGACGCTATCTTGATCAAGGACAACCATCTCGCCTTCTGGGCAGACGCATCTCCGGGATGCAGTCCGCGCGGTCGGCCTGCCGACGCGGTGGTCCGGGCCCGCCGGTGGGTCCGTGAAAACGTCCCGGCGCCGCAGCAATCCGGGATGATCGTTGAAGTGGAGGTCGACACCTTGGAGCAGCTCGAAGACGTGCTGCCGGCGGCCCCGGACATCGTTCTTTTGGACAACATGTCGCCGCACGAGTTGCGCGACGCGGTGGCCCGCCGCGACGCCGTCAATCCCCTGGTCGAGCTGGAGGCGTCCGGGGGCGTGAGCCTCGGCAACGTCCGTGCGATCGCGGAAAGCGGCGTAGACCGCATCAGCGTGGGGGCGCTCACCCACGCAGCCGTCGCACTGGATCTGGGTCTCGATTGGACCGCCAGCCAGCCGTGAGCCTGCCCCCAACCGCGGTCGGCAGCCGGCTCGCCGGGCGATTTGACTGTGCCTCTTCCTGACTTATGGTTGGGTTGACCTGCGCCACTGCGGAGAGGCGCGGTTCATCGGGCGCAGCGGAGAGGATTGAGGGGACTTCGCTGCGCCTATTCTCTTGGCCTTCTGCCGCGACGGCTTCGCCCGCCGTGGAAAGCTATTCCGGTTGTAACGATCCGTCAAGGGAACGAGACCTTGCGGGCCGGCCACGGCGATTCGGTTGTGCGGGGAATTCGCGGCGTTCGGGTCGTTCCGTTTGGCGCGGCTATCCGATAAAGGTAAAGACGGCGGATGATTGCGGTTGGCCGCGTCGGCGGGAGTCGCCGGATGCGATGTCGACCCTGACAACGCCGTCACGGAAGACCCATGAAGAGCCTCTCTCGCGTCCTGTTGCTCGGGGCGCTCGCTGGAGCGGGCCTCGGGCTGGCCCTTTGCCTTACCCTACCTCCTGATTCTCATTGGGGTCTCTTGATCCCGGGAGGGCGAGGCTCCCGCCGAGCCACATCCGCGGCTGCCGGCCCGGCGCTGTTGCCCGCATCGGCAGCAGTGGCGACCCAACCGAAAGACGTCGCCACGCAGTTGGCCTCCCCGCGTCAGCCGAGGAACGTGTTGCGGCGCGTGGCCACAGGAACTACCCGACGGCCGGCGACGCTTTCCAGCCCGGACGCGGTCAACCGCCAAGTGCCCCAGCGCAGCGTTGAGCCTCGCCCTCCCGAAACCGTGCAACGCTCCTTAGCCGCCGACCTAAAACCCACCACCGAAACGACGGAGTTGCGTATCCGCGGAGAGGGGACATCGGGGATTGCCTTGAGACGGATGGAGCGGCCGGTCCGAGAAATCGACCACAGGCCGCCTGAGGTGACGCTGGAAGCCATGGTTCTCAGGGTCCGTTTGCCGGACGGCCGGGAGGGAGTCAACTTTGAGTTCCTCCAGCGGCACAAGAATGTCCGGCCCGCCTGGCCCGCTCCGCCTCACGCACTCAACACGCCCGATGCATCCGGCGATGCGCCGGCGATGCTTCGCACCCGCCAGCCCTGCCTGAAGTTCGGGCTCCTCGACGGCCCCGTTCCCGCGTTGCTGGACACGCTGGAGCTGATCGGGGAAACGAAGCTCTTGGGCGTCTCCCGGTCGACGGTGCGAGACGATCGCCCGCTGACAGTCACCCTTGCCGAGGCCCAAGCCGGCAAAAGCTCGGCCCCGGAAAGGGCGACGCCGCCCGCCGACTTGCTCCAAGTGTGGCCGCGGGCCTCCGCCACGGGCTCGATCTGTTTGGACATCCAAGTCGCCCCCTCGGCGGACCTGACCAGTGAGGGCGCGGAACACGCGCGAGATGGAAAACCGTCATCGCGGACCACCTCGCGGGTCGTCGTCCGCGATGGCACAACCGCGCTCTTGGGAGGAATCCGGCGGCAGAAAACGACGGTGCGCAGTGAGAAACCGCCGCTCCCTCAGGATCTCTCCATTCCGGTGCAGCCCTCCAACGCCGATCGCGGCACGGTCGAGAGATACGAGCTTCTGGTCGTGCTCCGCTTGCACATCGTTCCCAACGCCGTAGAACAGGCCGGCGCGGGGCAACGCGAAACGCTGGCGCGGCATGAAGAGGCAAAGCCCGAGGAGGAGCAGCCCGGGCCGGCGCTGCGCCAGGCACTTGCCGCACGCTACTACTGGGCTGCCTGCTCTGCTTACGCTCGTTCCCACGCTCCGGCGTGGGAACGCAATGCTGCGACGCTCCGCATCCGCCAGCCGCAATCGCCGGTACCGCCAGCCGCAATCGCCGGTACCGCCAGCCGGTAGGCTGGGGTGCAGCCCCAGCATTTCATTCGGGTCCTCTACATGCTCCTGCTCATTGCTGGGGCTTCGCTCCGCTTCGCCCCAGCCTACCTCTACTGCGTCGGGGGCGTCTATCCCTCATCGGGGGCAATTCCGCGGCGTGAATCGTCCAAAACCCCCTCTAGTGAGATTATTTCGACAAAATTCCCATTTTCGTTGTCAGGAATCGGGGGTGAGCGGGCATTAACCTTACGGATTTGGTGATAAGGTCTGAAGCGTTCCGTTGGGGTAGGGGGTGGGGGTACCCAATTCGCCCTACTCTCAGGCCGCAAGACCTTGTGTGGCAAACCTTTCATGAAAGAGGAGGATTGAGAGATGAGAACTGCTCGCGTAATCGCCGCGCTTGCGCTGCTGTCGGTTTGCCTGTTGGGAACCGAAGCGTTAGCTGCTGGCGCGTATTCATGGGTCCCCGGGGACCCAAACTACAACGCGGCGGCCGTCGTGCATGGCGGGACTATTGGCT
>CAYGZA010000297.1:0-1413 GCA_964354135.1 uncultured Planctomycetaceae bacterium | reverse complement strand
GTGGGTGACTTCCTGGGGCGCAATGCCGGTGATCCGAACGCCGGGTTCTATGGAGACAGCGGAGTAAGCACGGGCTGGGACGACACTTGGTGGGGGGGCATAGGCGACCCGAACACGAACGGCGACCGGCTTGATGGGCTTTGGGCACAGATCTATTCAGACGGTGGCTGGTGGGACCTGGGCGCTGCGTTCGACAAGGTGGCCGTGTTCACCTCGCAGGACCACGGACCGTATCTTGCGGAGGGCCTTGAATACCGAGTGTTCGGGAGCAACACACTCTGGGGTACCACGGGCGGCGAAGCCAGCGTGACCGACGTCTATCTCGATGGATGGCGCCCCTTCAATTCTGCCGAAGACACGAATGGCAACGGGTGGCTTAGCGACGACATATCCGGTGTCTTCCAACTCGACGGGGCATATCGATACGTGAAGCTGGTGGCGTGGGGCGGAGGTGATTTGTCTGAACCCGAGATCGACGCCGTCGCCGGGGTTGTCCCTGAGCCCGCTTCGCTGATCGTCTGGTCCGTTGTCGCCGGGCTAGGAATCGTTGGTGTCCGGCTGCGACGGAAGCGGACGGCCGCGTAATCCTGTTTCCGAATCGTGAAGAATCGAACCCGCGTCGTGTCCGGCGCGGGTTGTTCATGCGCCGGCGGCAATCGCCGCGAGCCGATGGGCGGCAGTCGCGTAGGTTATGCTTCAGCATAACACAAGCCGGTAGGTTGGGGCGCAGCCCCAGCATTTCATTCGGGCCCTCTACATGCTCCTGCTCATTGCTGGGGCTTCGCCCCAGCCTACCTCTACTGCGTCGGGGAACGTGTGCTGCAGCCCCCTCACGCCCAGGGTTTGCCGTTCTTGCGGGCGCCGCAGAGCGACACGTCGATGCCCATCGCGTCGGCCATCGCTGCTTTGGCCAGGAGGGCGGCATCGGCCTCCTTGGCACTCTGGGCGTAAACCACCTGGATGTGGTTGGCTTTGTGCCGGGCCATCATCTGGTCCCGCGTGACGCCGTAGAGCACCGCGCTCATGATGGGCCACTGGGAGGTCGTCAGTCGCCAGCGGCGGTCGGTCTCCTCTCTGGGAAGCTCCACCACGCCCGCGCGGCCGAGGTCCATCCGGAGCCGGCCGCTATCGACGAAGACCCGCGACCAGACGATCTCGCCGGGCTTGGAGATTCCCTTGAGGGTGCCGCCGCCGAGGCGGAAATACATGGCCGGCTGCCGCTCGCTGGAGGCCCCCTTCCAGCCGCCGGCGAAGTGCGACGGCGGGGCAGAGCCGCTGATGAGGAACACCCAAACGTAATCCTTGACGGTGCCCGACTGGTCCCAGTCGCCCCAGCGGATGTCGTGCAGGGTGTTCTCGACCGGCTGGCCCATCGCCCGGTGGACGCGGTAGGTCATCAGGCCGTCCAGCCCG
>CAYGZA010000296.1:3953-8622 GCA_964354135.1 uncultured Planctomycetaceae bacterium | reverse complement strand
ACGAAGGATACTCTCAACGCCAGATTACCTTCCCGGTCCGCGTGATGAAGGCCCTCGGGGCGGGCCTCCTGGTCGTCTCCAACGCCTGCGGCGGGCTGAATCCTCACTACGCCCTCGGGGACATCGTCGTCATCGAAGACCATATCAACCTGATGAACGGCAACCCGTTAATCGGGCTCAACGACGACACGCTGGGCCCGCGCTTTCCCGACATGTCGGCCCCGTACGACCGCGTGCTGATCGGCCGGGCCTTGGAGATCGCTCGGATCGAGAACTTCGCGGCCCACAAAGGGGTCTACGTGGCCGTCACCGGCCCGAACCTGGAGACCCGGGCCGAATACCGCTTCTTGCGGGCGATCGGGGCCGACGTGGTGGGCATGTCCACGGTCCCGGAAGTGCTCGTGGCGGTCCACGGTGGGATGCGGGTTTTGGGGCTTTCCGTCGTCACCGACTTGTGCCTGCCGGACGCGCTCAAACCGGCGAACATCGACGAGATCCTCGCCACGGCGGCCGCTGCCGAACCGAAGCTCCGGAAGATCGTGCTGGGAGTGCTGTCGCGGGAGACGGCCCACCTAGACTGACAGGAGTGGAAGAGAGGTTGGATGGTAAGTTGCGCGGCCAAGAGCGCCTTTTCAGAGGAATCGCCACATGAAGCGTGATCTGGAACTCGTTCGCAAACTCCTGTTCTTCTTCGACGAAAAGCCTGGTCCTGAGCATGTGGAAGTGCCAGCGATTCCTGGATACGAAGAGGCGGCGATCAAGTACCACCTCGTACTGCTCCATGATGCTGGATACCTTCGCTGTGAGCTCGTGACGTCTAGCAGCAGTGACCGCGTCATCTATGTTCTGCCGTTCGAGCTAACTTGGAGCGGGCATGAGTTCCTCGACAAGATCAGGAACCAGTTCATTTGGGATGAGGTCATCGGAAAGATCAAGGAACGCGGGTTCCTGTCCGCCTCGGTCGATTTCATCAAGAAGTTGGCGGATGCCGCAATCCGCAAGCGGCTGGCTGTTGAGTAGCCGTTTGGCCAGCCAGTGCGTCGCGCCTACCCGGGCGCTATACCTCAGGGGAGGTCCGGGGCAGACTCTCAATACTCAGTCTGCCGCCGGTGCCGCACTTTCGGTGATCCTGCGTTAGCAATCGATTCGGTAGTCTGCTGTCATGATGGCTAAGCAATTCTACGACTGGCAAACCTCCGGGGGCACGGACGATGTCATGAGACTCGTGGATTGTCTTGAGCGGGCGGACGTGGCCTGGTGCGCCATTGGCGGAGTGGCGGTGAACCACTGGGCGCTGGAACCGATGGTGACCCAGGACGTGGATTTCGTTGTTGCCGGCGACGAAATCGAGCGCACCGTCTCGCTGCTTGAGGACGCGGGATTCCGATCCGAGAGATTCGACTGGTCCATCAACTTCAAAGGACGATCGAAGCTCAGTATCCAGCTCACGACGGAAGAGTTCTATCGGGAGTTCCCCTCCCGAGCCGTCCCGGCTGACGTTCATGGGATTCTCTTGCGGGTTGCCTCGCTGGAGGACACTCTGAGGGGCAAGATGAAGGCATGGGGCGAGCCGGGGCGACGGCAGAGCAAGAGGATCAAGGACCTTGCTGACATTGCCCGCCTGATCGAATCACATCCGCAACTATGGGACTCTCTCGCGGACGACCTGAAACGGCAACTGCAGCCGCCGGTGAAAGAACGGACCGAGCCAGAGCATCCAGGCGACCAATAACGGCCAAGCGAAGCCACAGGAGCACGCCTAACGAGCTGCTTCACACGGACGCGGCAAGAAGGGCCGCGCCGGCGCTAGTCCAGAGCGAAGCTGTTCTTACCCTTCTGGACCCCGAATTGCCGCTGCTTGCCGTCACGCCAAACTACAAGCTGCAACGGGCCGTCCGCTTCGACGGTGATTCTCCAGGTGCGCTGATCGGACCCGGAGGGTTCCGCCACGAGACTGATGGTATGGCCGTTGAACCGGAACCGCTCGCAGCCGCAGCGATTCCGGGACGCAATTACCCAGGTCAGACGGTTGTTGGGGGCATCCGGCTGCAAGCCGACGGCGTATTCGATGAAGTACAGGATGGGCACGATCCCCGTCCAGCCGACGAAATCCCCTTTGGCCGGAGCGCCGGGCTTGATGGAGTCCGGGGCGTAGTTCTCCCAGACCGTCCCCGTCGCCTGGAAGACCTCGCCCACGATCCGCAGGTGTTCCAGGGCGATCTGGCGGGCAAGCTCGTGTTTGCGGTAGCGATCGAGGCCGCGGATGACCATCGTGTTGGTGGGCGACCAGACGGCACCACGCCAGTAGCCGCCGGCCGGGTCAAAGCCTTCCTGGCCGGCAGGGACCGTGGGCACGCGGTGCTTGCGGCCGAAGCTCCGGGGATTGCCCAACTCGGCAGCCAGGGCCTCGGCCTGCTCGGGGGAAGCCACTCCCGCCAGCAGCGCCCAGTAGGCCGCGATGGTCTTGACGGGGACTTGCTTGCCCTCCGCGGTCAGGTCGAAATAGAACTTCCGCTTTGGGTCCCACATTCTCTCGTTGATCAGCCGCGCGAGTTCGGCGGCCTCCTTGCGGAAGGAGGCTGCCTCGTCTTTCTTCCCCAGCAGGTCGGCAATCTCGGCGAGCTGGTCGGCAAAAAGGACCATTTCACAGGAGGTGTCCACCGCCGTGCCGCCGCCGGCCAGGTGGGGCACGCGCGGTGAGTTGTCCATGCTGGCCCAATCGGTCATGTAGAGTCCGCTTCCCTGGCGGATGTACTTCTGGAGCGCTCGGTAGTACCGGACCAGCGGCTCGTAGACCAAGCCCAGCCGCGAACGGTCGCCGGTCACGCGGACGCTTTCCAGCTCCGCCCAGGCGAAGATGGGGTGATTGAGGGCGTCGAGCGTGAGATGGGGCGGCGGCTGCGGGGCCTCCCGGCCGACATACCGGACCGAGAATCGCCCCCAACGGCTGAAAAGGTCCTTCCGCTCCCGGTTGACCCACTCGGCATAGTCGCGGCCGGTGGCGCGGTCGATCTCGCGGCAGATCTCGCCGTCCTCGTGCTGCTTGGCGTAGAAGTTGTCCAGGGAGCCGATCCCGGGCACCAAGGGATGACCGTAGTTCGAGAACATCGTCAGGAAGCACGTGTCCCAGAGGAAGATGTTCTGATTGAACGCGGCGTCGATGAACTGGGAGACGAAGCCGCTCGCGGGCTTGGGTTCGTAGAAGTTGCGGAAAGCCAACTCCCATGTCTTCCAGTACATCCGGACGTACAAGGGAGTCTCATCGTAGATCGGACCCGGAAGCCGATCCTTGGTCTCCGAGAATTTCGGCAGCGGCGCGGGGATGTACTGCTTCTTGCCGAAGTAGACTCCTTGCTCGGTTTGTCCCAGCGACGTCTGCTCTGCGGCCTGCACAATCAAGATCGCAGCCAAGCACCCGACGACCGCCGCCAACATGCGCGATCGATGGTACGTTTTCGGCACTCCAGTCACGGTCTGTGCTCCTCTCATGGTAGCCAGCGCATCCGGGCGCAAAGCGACAGGCGAGGACGCCTGTCCTACTGCGACAGGCGAGGACGCCTGTCCTACTGGTGCGGGGGCCTATTGCCCCGCCGGCACGCGAATGAAGCGGGTCTTGGGCTTGGCGCCGGGCGGTATCTCGCCGGTGAGGTACTCCTTGAGGAAGCTCTGCCGCTCGCGGCGGTCGTAGGGAGGGCGGAAACTGTCGCCCTTCTCGACGATCGGCCGCTGCTCCGCCACGCCGCCGAAAATGCGGCCGCCGACCATCTCGCAGGGAAACCAGTGACCCTTGCCCTCGTCGTCCAGAAGGTAGAACTCGGGATAACAGTGGCCCGATACCCAGACGGTCCGGGCAGGGACCTCGCGGGCGCGGCAGAGGGCGACGAACAGCGCGGTCAGGTCCTCGGCGCCTCCGCTGCGGTCGCGGAGTGCCGCCAAGGCGCCCTTGGGCGGGCCTTTCTTGTGCTGGACGTTCTCCCGAACCCAATCGTACGTCGCTTCGATCTTCTCCCACGCCTTCTCCTTGTCGGCGCCCACTTGCTTGAGCAGGGCCTTGATCTTCGGGCTCCTGCTCTCGATCAGCGGGCTGTTGGCCAGATACGGGCGAACGTTGCGGGGGAGTTTTTGCGGGTCTGGGAACACATAGATGCCCGGGCGGTCCGGCGGCGACATGGGACGGCGCCTGACTTCGTAGGTCACGATGGCCTTGGCCTCCTCGCCGGGCGCAAGGCGTGGGATCCGCACGACCATCAGCTTGACCGTTCCTTCGACCATCTCGTAGCCGACCCGGACGTTGGGCGAGAAGTCCTCCTCGGTGATCGAGAGTTGTTGTTCGGGCCATTCGGTGGGAAGCGGAACGTAGCCCACCAGCTTGCTGCACGGCCCGCCCGTGGCCTGGATGGCCATCCCGAATTGCCAGCGCTGCACTTGGGCCTCCCCCAGCTTCGGGCCTTTCACGTCCTGCGTTTCCTGGAACTGGGCCCAGGCCGAGGAGACCGAGCAGAGGAGAATAAGGACCGCCGTTAAGAGTCGTTGCAGGTTCACCGAGCGCGCCCTCAGCAATTGCCTCGATGTTGAGTTGATCCGGGTCCGGCCGGACAGGAATGACCAAGGCTCAATGACCAAGGCTCAATGACCAAGGCTCAATGACCAAGGCTCAATGACCAAGGCT
>CAYGZA010000296.1:0-3853 GCA_964354135.1 uncultured Planctomycetaceae bacterium | reverse complement strand
CAATGACGAACGAGATAGACTCAGCGCCGTCGAGATGGTGGCTGTCTTGGTCATTGGGTCTTGGTCATTGAACCTTGAGGATTGAACGTCCTATTTGACCGGCTCACAGACCAGTTGAAGCTTCAAGTTGCCTCCCGGGCCCGCCGGCAGCCCGATCAGGTTCTCCGGCAGGAAGCGATACCGCACCCTTTTCTTTGTGCTTGGATCGATCCCCGGAACGTTGTCGCCTTTCTGGAGGATGGGGCGAGGGTCGGGCATCCCGCCGAACGCCCGCGTGCCGGCGGTCTGGCAGGGATACCAGCGCCCTTTGCCTTGGGCATCCAAGAGATAAAACTCGGGATAGCAGTGCCCCGGCACGCGGACGGTTCGGGCGGGAATGTCGTTGGCGCGGCAGAGGGCGATGAAGAGCGAGCTCAGCTCATCGCAGTCCCCGGTGCCGTCGCGCAGGGCCGCCAGGGCCCCTTTGAGCGGCTCGTCCTTGTATTGCACCTTCTGGCGCACCCAGTCGTAGATCGCTTCCACCTTCTGCCACGCGGCTTGCTTGCCGGCGCCGGCGGCGGCCGCGGCCTTCTTAATCTCCGGATGGGTGCTCTCGATGTACGGGCTCGGCCCGAGATGCACCGCCATTCTCCGATCCAGCTTCTTCGGATTCGGCAGCACCAGCGAGTCCGTCTCGTCCGGCGGCAGCGGCAAGGTCCGCTGGATTTCCAAAACCACGATGGCCTTGGCTTCCTGCCCCTCGGCCAGCGCGGGAATCTTGACGACCATTTGCCGGGCCGTGTTCTCCACCGTCTGGAAATCGATCGAGACGTCCCGCGAGAGTTCGTTCTCGATCACGCGGACCCGCTGTTCGGGCCAGTCGGTGGGGACCGCGATCGTCCCGACGATCTTCCGGAATCCGCTCCTCTCCGCGGTGACGACCATTCCGATGCGCCACCGCTGCACGACGACTTCGCCGAGGTTCGTTGTGGCCGGTGCATCGTCCTGGAACTGCCCCCGGGCAGAGAGCGGCAGAATCCAGAAGGGAGCGGTCGCAAGAAAGAGTCCTAGCCGCACGGCGGGCGTCTCCGGGCCTCTCCCAGTTCACATGGGGAGGCCTTTTCTCTATTGTAGTCTGGATTGAGGTCCGGATTCGGGATTCCGGTCGCCCCGCAAGATCATCCCCCTCCCAAACAACTAACCCAACTCCATGGAGAACCGATCATGACTGAAAAACCCGCACTCCCCGCAGGAGGGGAGATTCTGGAAATGATGGCGGGATTCCGCCCTGCGTGCGTGCTGGGGGCCGCTGCGGAACTCGACCTGTTCGGCCTTCTGGACGACCGGTCTATGCCGGCCCAAGGGGTTGCGGCCAAGCTGGACTCGGACCTCCGCGCCACCACGATGCTGCTGGATGCGCTGGCCGCGCTGGACCTGCTCGACAAGGACGGCGACCGGTATTCGGTGCCGGCCGAACTGCGTCTCCTCTTGACCCACGACACGCCGCAAACCGTTCTCCCGATGGTCCTGCACAGCATGACGGTGCTGCGGAGCTGGTCGCAGTTGGCCTGGGTGGTCAGGGCAGGGATTCCCGGGCCGCGGCAGGCGAGCATCCGCGGCTTTGAGGCCGACCGGGCCGCCTTCATCGCGGGGATGCACTCGATCTCCGGTCCCTTCGCCGACGGCCTGGTGGCGCGGCTTGGGCTCCTGCGGTTTCGGCACCTCTTGGATGTCGGCGGGGCCTCGGGGACCTGGGCGCTCGCCTTCTTGCGGGCGGTGCCGGGCTCCCGCGCGACGATCTTCGACCTCCCGGACGCGATCGCGCAGGCCCGCCGGCGCGTCGGGGCCACGGAGCTGGCCGACCGCGTGGACTTCGCCGCGGGGGATTTCTACCGGGACGAGTTGCCGGCCGGCGCCGACTTCGCCTGGGTCAGTGCGATTATCCATCAGCATTCCCGCGAAGAGAGCCGGGAGCTGTTTGCTAAGGTCTTCCGGGCCTTGACGCCCGGCGGGCGGATCGCCATTCGTGACGTTGTGATGGAGCCCTGCCGCACGCGGCCGGTTTTCGGGGCCCTGTTCGCCATCAACATGCTCGCCGCCACGGAGCGCGGCGGCACCTACACGTTCGAGGAGATCGCTGACGACCTCCAGTCGGCCGGGTTCACCGGTCCCGAGCTGCGCGTCAAGGCCGAGGACATGAGTTCCGTCGTCTTGGCGATCAAGCCGACGTAGTCGCGGCGGCTTTCGACGACGGGCCCTCCGAGGCGAGGACGTTGCTTAGAAACAGCTCGCCGAGGGTCTCCAGGTCTACCTCGCGGGCGGATAGGCAGCCCACCAACCACTTGCCGTCGCGTTCCGGCCCGCGCCACCGCACGAGGGCGGGCAAGGCAAGGCGGAGCCCCGTCGCCTCCTCGTGAAATCGCACGTTGATCGGTTCCTCGACTTTCAACGGAAAGGCAACGCGGAGTTGAAAGCCGTGGCGTGAGAAATTGGTCAGCTCCGCCTGGAGGCGTTTGGGAACGCTTCCACGGGACCGCGCCACGACGACGCGGAGTTGGTTGTTTCCGGCCGCCGGATGCCGGGGTTTGCGGGGGAAGTATCTGAAGTTCTTGGCTTTCATGGGAAGTCTTCCCAACAAAGATACGTCGCAGGGCGCGCTGCCGCCGCAGGCAACCGGGGCGCGCAGACGCACCCGCAAGTCGGCTATTGGGGGGACTCGATCCCGTCTCATAGTGGGAGAGGGGGCGTTACGAGGCCGCTCTCTACGCCCGCGGCTTGAAGACGACCGTGGCCAGGGGCGGCAGGCAGAGCTGGATCGAAGCCTGCTGGCCGTGGCACGGGATCTGCTCGGCTTGCACGCCGGGGCCGTTCCCGAGGTTGCTCCCGCCGTAGTACATCGAATCGCTGTTGAAGATCTCCTCGTACCAGCAGCCCTTGGGCACGCCCAGGCGGTGCGTCATCCGCGGCACGGGCGTGAAGTTGCAGGCGATCACCAGGAAATCGTTGGGATCCTTGGCGCGGCGGACGTAGCTTAGGGTGCTGGAGTCGCAGTCGTGGCAGTCGATCCAGTAGAAGCCGCGCCCGTCGAAATCGACCTCGTAGAGGGCCTTCTCGCGGCGGAGGAGGCGGTTCAGGTCGGCCATGCACTTCTGCACGCCGCGGTGCGTGTCCCACTGCAGGAGGTGCCACTGGAGGCTCTGGTCGTAATCCCACTCGTTCCACTGGCCGAAGTCGCACCCCATGAAGAGGAGCTTCTTGCCGGGGTGCGTCCACATGTAGCTGTAGAGCAGACGCAGATTGGCGAACTTCTGCCACAGGTCGCCCGGCATCTGGCCCAGGAGCGACCCTTTGCCGTGCACCACCTCGTCGTGCGACAGGGGCAGGATGAAGTTCTCGTGGAAGGCGTAGATGAGGCTGAACGTGAGATCGTCGAGGTGGTACTTGCGGTGGATCGGCTCGTGGCGCATGTAGCGCCGCGTGTCGTTCATCCAGCCCATGTTCCATTTCATGCTGAACCCCAGCCCGCCGACGTACGTCGGCCGCGACACGGCGGCCCACGCGGTCGATTCCTCGGCGATGGTCAGGGCCCCTGGGAATTGCAGGTGGACCTGCTCGTTGAGCTCCTTGATAAGGGCGATGGCCTTGAGGTTCTCCCGCCCGCCGTATTCGTTGGGGACCCACTCGCCTTCCTTGCGGCTGTAATCGAGGTAGAGCATCGACGCCACGGCGTCGACCCGGATCCCGTCGATGTGGTACTTGTCGAACCAGAACAGGGCGTTGGACACGAGGAAGTTGCGGACTTCGTGGCGGCCGTAGTTGAAGATCATCGTCCCCCAGTCGTGATGCTCCCCTTGGCGCGGGTCGGCATGTTCGT
>CAYGZA010000295.1:0-8624 GCA_964354135.1 uncultured Planctomycetaceae bacterium | reverse complement strand
CCAATAGCGGCGTCATCGTCATGGCCGCCACCAACCGCCCGGAGACCCTCGACCCGGCGCTTCTGCGCCCCGGCCGATTCGACCGCCACGTGCTGGTCGACCGGCCCGACGTGCGGGGCCGCGAGGCCATCCTCAAGGTCCACGTCAAGGAGGTGAAGCTCGACGAGTCGGTGAACCTCAGAGACGCGGCCGCCATTACCTCCGGGTTCGTGGGAGCCGACCTGGCCAATCTCGTCAACGAGGCCGCCCTCCTGGCCGCCCGCAAGGACAAGAAAACCGTCACCATGGACGAGTTCAACGAGGGCGTCGAGCGGATCACCGCCGGCCTGGAGAAAAAACAGCGGATCATCAACAAGGACGAGAAGCAGCGGGTCGCCTACCACGAGAGCGCCCACGCCCTCGTGGCCTACAGCCTCCCCAACACGGACCCGGTACACAAGGTCTCGATCATTCCCCGCGGGCTGGCCGCCTTGGGCTACACCATGCAGCGGCCGGAAGGCGACCGCTACCTCTTGACCCAAAGCGAACTGGAGAGCCGGATCCAAGTCCTCCTGGCCGGTACCGCCGCCGAAGAGATGGTCTTCGGCGACGTCTCCACCGGCTCGCAAAACGACTTGGAGCGGGCCACCGAGATCGCCCGCAGCATGGTCATGGATTACGGCATGAGCCGGCTGGGGCGGGCGACGTACCGCGAGAACGGCCGCTCCGTCTTCTTGGGCGGGCCGCCGGAGTATCCCCGCGAGCGGTTCCACAGCGATCACACGGCCCGAGAGATCGACGAGGAGATCAACCGCATCCTCGACGGGTCTCTCGGAAAAGTCCGCGACATCCTGGAGACGCGGCGGACGGCCCTGGTGGCGCTGGCCAACACCCTGATCGAAAAGGAAGTCATCGACGCCGAGGAGCTGAAGCAGATCGTCGAGGCCAACTGCCCGAGCCTGGCGATCGTCCCCGGCACCGACGCCACGGCAAAGCGCCCGCAACCGGGCAAGGGCGAGGCCGCGCCCGAGACCGCGACCGGCCCCGAAGCCGCCGAGGCCGCCCGCTGAGGCTCACCCCTCGCAATCGGAGCCGGGGCGTGTCGCCCCGATCCATCACGGCGTCGCACGCTGCTTGCGAATGTACTCGTACACATTCTCCAAGTAGTCCTCATTCCAAACTCATTTGACGCTCCCGCCCTCGGCCCACCAGCCTTGCTCCGGCGCGAGCGGCCAGCGGCTGGAAAGCCTCTCGCCCAACCACCGCTTGAGCCAGCGGCGAACCGCGGCCCCATCGGCGCCCGTCGAGAGTAATACGTGGACGTGGTCCTCGCCCGCGGAGGATATGACGTGCGTCCAGCCGCCCTTCGTACAGACCTCGGGAATCGTCGCCTCGCCGAAGCGGCGTTGGTCGAGTGTCAACAGGACGGGCGGGAATCGCATGGCCGTAGACTCGCGGATCCAACGCTCCGGGTCCCCGCCGATGATCGGATCGCCGGGCTGGTTCATGGAGCGGTCCACCGTGCCCCGCGGGTCGCCGTGCAGGCGCGTCCCGTACGTCCCGAAGGTGACGTGGTAGGCCAGCGGAGTGTCGTCCATGGGGGGACTTTCTTGCGAGGAACGCGTAGTGTTTCAGAATCGTGCCGTATCTCAGAGCCGGGGCGTGTCGCCCCGGTCGTCTTATCCGAGCCGGGCCGTGTCGGCGAGCCGAGCCCTGCCGCGTCGGCCCGGTTGTCTTGCCGGCGCGACGCGCGGTGAATCACCGGGGCGACACGCCCCGGCTCTGAATATCATGCGCCCCGGCTCTGACTATTGTGCTTTTCCTCCATTTTCCAGTAAAGCCGGGACCTCGTTCAACTCCGCCGCAGCCTCCGTCGATTCCGCAACCGCATCGCTCGCCGACTCCTCCGGCCCGCGCAGGACCACGGCGGCCCGCCCGCTGGGCTTCAGCACCATGAGGATGTGCTCGACGAAGTTGAGCTGCTTGTTGCTGGTGGCCACGGTGAAATCGTCGCGGTCGGGCGCTTGGTGGGTCCCCTTCGTGCCGTGTTTCCGAGCCGGGCCGTGTCGGCCCGGTAGGGTGCGACCGGTACACGGCCTCGCACCCAAACGGCGAGAACAACACTCATCCGGAGGCCTTCGCCGGGCCGACGTAGCGAAGGACCTCCTCGCGGACCTCGTCGGGCCGGTAGAAGACGTCGCGGAGTTCTTCGGCCGTGTAGCTCTTGTACGAATCCCGCTCAGTATACGCGAGGTACTGGAGTCCGCGCGGGGAGGCGTCGAAACGCCCGTCGGGCAGGAGGATCAGCCAGACGCCCTCGGCGATGAACCACCACGAGCAGATTTCCCGGCCCTCAACCACTGACCAAAGGCGCACGCTGCCATCCGCACTCGCCGACGCCAGGGTGTGACCATCCGGGGAAAAGGCCACGGCCATGACCCTACCCCCATGGCCCGCAAGCGTGCGCAGCTCCTGCCCCCGGACCGCGTCCCAGAGCTTCACCGTATTGTTGTCGCGGTCCGGGGCTTTCATCGTCTAGGCGGAACACCCTGTCTGGCCAAAACGTCCCTAACGTCACCCGGGTGACGCGAAACATCCCATGCCCACGTGCCGAACGTCCCGTGCTCGTTGACGGCCCGGCACCACTCATCCAGGAACGCCCGCTTGGACTGGTCCTGCTGGGTGTCCTGACCTTTCACTTCCAGAACCAGCATCTTGCCGCTGGTCAACCGGATCAGGAAGTCCGGGCGGTACTTCTTCACCACCCCCTTGAAGACATACAGTACTTCAAAGCCCAGGTGGTCGTTCTTCACCCAGGCATCAACGTTCGGATCACGGTCCAGGATGAAGGCTTCGGTGGCCTCCCAGGTGCTCTCAAAGACACAGAAGTTGACGTGGGATCGCTTGGTCCACTCGGACGGCTTGCCCGGGTACAAAGGGCGCATATTGCCGATGGTGCGAACGGAAAGCTCCTCAGAAGGTGAGTGGCGTTTCACGGATGCCTGGGCTCGCGACGCACGCAGCCCGCGCAGTAAACCCGTTGCATGGCATCGATCACAACGTCGATGCCGTCATGCTCAATGGCCGTCTTGTGTCCGAGCAAAGTGCAGGAGCAGGTGTATTTTGTCCTCAGCAGGTACGCTGTCGCCGGCGATTCAAGATGTACAAGATTCTGCAAGGGTTGTAGGTGCTTGCAGAACTCGCGCTGCACCTGGCCAGTGCGAACCTGTTTGCGAACATCATCCTCGATGCTCGGGCGGCGGTCCTCAGGCAAACCGCTCGCCTCCAGGATCATATCGATGGCGCGCTGAAGCTGTGATTCATCCGTCGGCCAATCAGGTACTTCATCTCCGCGGACCCCGTATGTCAAGAGCGGATCACGCGACACAGCCTCATCCGTCGACCGTACCACAGACTCGTCGCCCAGACTCGCCCGCGCCGTGTCAACAATCTCCATGAGACTCGTTCGCTCCTTTTCGTCTTTGAGGTACGCGGCAATAGCGAGGGCCTCCGTACCTGAGTTCAACACGAGCGTGGGGCTGGCGATTCTGACTGCCATGGTGATGGCCAGCCGGAAATCCGCAATCGCGTTTCGCAGCCATTCCGCACCCAAGTCCGGCGAACCGAGCTGTAGGCAGAGCAACGTCCCTACGAGTTTCCGGATTCCGCCCCGTTCATGGCTGCATGACCAGACTTCCTCGTCGCTGGATAGATTCCGTTCAATCTGGTCTAACGAGCGCACCGCCGCCTCAGCCGCTTGAATGGCATCGTCTCTTTGTCTCTCCGCCCTGAAGACCGCGCCAAGCCCACTGGGAAAGCCAGGCTTTAACTGGACTGCAAGAAGCGTTCCGGCTGATGCGAGGCGAGAGAAGGCAATGTAACCTCGAGCCGCCGCGTGGCAAACCGCCAACCGCTGCTGAATCACACGTGTCACCCTGGAATCGCGCACCAACTCCTCAGCCCGGCCGGAGGCCAAAAGCGCCGTGACCTTCTCGAAGACTGATCGATCAGGGGTCGCACCTCCCAGGGAATGTCGAAGCCAAACGTACCAATTGGCTTCCGAGGTAGGGGATAGCAGGGCAGTCTCTCCGGCGAAGCTCAGCAACGAAGCAAATGCGGCTTCGGTCGGATTCCCCGTGCGCAACGCGTCGAGGATCGCTCTCAGCCGCCGGATAGCGCTCTTCCACCCCGTGAGGGTCGCTTCGTCAATTCCTCTGGAGTTATCGACCGCGGCCGCCAACGCTTGCGTGAGTTCGTCGATGTCGGCAAGTATCCCTGCCGCTCCTGGCGCAAGAATCACATCAAGCACCTTGGCGATCGCATGCCGTACAGCCGAGCTGACCGGAGACCCATCGCGAGAGTTTGCAAGAGCCTGTTGGACGTCAAGGACGAATGCCCTCGGCCCAAGATGTTCACAAACATGGATCGCTAGCCGGGACACCACGGCCGACAGCTTAGAGCGAGTGGACTCTCCTTCCTCGTCAACGACGCCGCACACCTCACTGACCACAGGGTGGTCACCAGCTGATCTCAAACGATGCCAGAGGAGTCGCTCCTGATCGAGCGACCTTTCGAGAAAAGCATCGTCGCTGTGACCTATTTCCATCGTCAACCAGCACAACCGCCAATGCCATTGTAGCACCTCGGCAGTTGATCGCGGCCGGCCCACGTGGAACCGGAAACACCACCACCAAGCCAAGTCGCGTGCGACGAACAGTGCGCCGCGTCCAACTGCGTTCTGGTAGGCCTCTTCGAGCGGAGCGGGATCACGATTTGCCAGCGTGTCCCGCAGCGCACGCAACGAACCCAGCAGTATCCGTGTCACTTCGTTCTCGGTCGTTACTTGTGTTCTTCCTGCCTTCCAGGCCGCATCGAGGCGTGGAACAGCCTCTTCCGATTCGGAGACTCCGATTGCGAGGTGAACGACCCTTGCCACGATGTAGTCCAGGAGGAATGAGTTGAACGCCATCCCTTCCGACCCAGGGGCTGGGACCGGAGGCATAGTCGTGGCGAGGACCGCATACTTAGTTGCACGGTCGAGTTGGTCGGAATTGATGGCTGGATCGAGCCCGAGACACGCTGTGCTGGCACGCGTGTCTGGGTTACCGATCAGTGCGAGGCCGCGGTCAAAGTAAGCTAAGGCCCGATGGGGACTCTCGTACGCGCTGCACGCCCGAGCGAGCATCAGCGTAGGGGCAACTGGCAACATGTGCTCAGCCCCCGGAATCTCATCTCGCAATCCCAAAGTGAATCCGGGCGCCGGGATATCAATCGCGGTCTTTGTCCGTTCCCCCGTGTCAGCAAGCAGCCAAGCACACTGCGCCAAAACAACCCACTCTGGGAGATCCTGATGGCGGTCGACGAGAACTGAGTGCGCCTTGACCAGGGAACGCAGCGCTTGAGGATGCCGGCCGAGACGCATCGCAATCACGGCCACTTCCAGAAGTGCCTGGGCCATAGCCCGGGGTGCCGATTCGGCAATTCCATGTAGGCGAGCCGCTTCCCGCGTGAAAGAGAGCGCCTCCCGGAGTTCCCCCAAGCGGGCTAAGGTTATCCCCAACAGAAGAGTCGTCTGCGCCCGGTCGAAGAGTTCTGGCTCCGGCCACAATTCGAGGGCCGCCGAGTATGCAGCGACGGCAGCGCCGTGTTGCCCGTCACAGCGTAGCGCATCCCCCAAAACGTGTTGAGCGTGCGCCCGCAGTCTTGGATCGTTGACCTTGGATAGTTGGACCACCTCTAAGGCCAACTGGCAGGCCGCCTTGAAGTCGCGAATGACATCAATCTCGACTCGTACCAGACACGCGCCGAGCAGCGTGGCAACCGCCGGCAACCCCTGCGATTTCGCAGCCTCGTAGGCCCCACGGAGCCGCGCGATCTCGCCGTCAACCGCAGACCTATTGCGCGATGCCTCTCCGTCGATTGCCAGGTAGATGGAGGACTCGACGCCACGCCACAGGCCATATCCGCGGTCTTCATTCCACAGCTCGATTGGTGGGACCTTGTACTCCTCAGGACGGCGCAACAGGTCATGAACGAGCGGCAACGGATTCTTGTGCGCCACGACGAAGGCAGAGAGCGCGAGAAATGCCAACCCGTTCCTGCCCTCACTGTCCAGCTCCCCAAGGTACTCGGCCGGCAGTGCCTTGAGAGCGGAGACAGCCAATTCCGGCTGTGCGAACATCGACCCATGCAACAGGAGAATCACCCAACCGAAGACGTTGTCCGTCTCAGCACGCTCTACGGAAGGCGCGCCCTTCAGGAGGGAGACCAGCGACATTGCGGCCTGGTCGGCGTTTTCGCGCTGGGCGACATCTCGACACAGCCACGTTCGAAGCGTGTACCAGCGCAGACGTACCGATCGCGACACGGAAGTATCGTCCGCGACCTTTCCGACCCAGAAGGCGAGCCGGCGCAGAAGAAATGCGGCGGTGTCGCGACGCCTGCTACGGCCCGCGACAGCCAAAAAGAAGCACGCGGCGCGTAGGGCCCCTTCCCGGTCTCCCGAGAGGAGCCGATGCACGACAGAGTCACAGACATCAAATGGGTCGAAAGCATTTCCGACGGGCCGGCCGAGGGTGTCAGCCGCAATGGAGTGCCAGCGCTGAGTTTCCGCCGAGCTGTTGTACTGCCGCAGTCCGTTGTGGTAGAGGTAGGGCAGGCTGTGACGCGCTCCGTCATGGGCCTCCAACAAGCCGGCTACGCACTGGTTCCATGTTTGCTGAAAATGGGACGCGGGCTGATCGGCGTTCCAGAGCGCCTCGGCCAACCGCCGGCGGAATGGCCCTAAGGCAACAGCTAGCCGTCTGCACAACTGAAACGCTTGGGCGGATAGCGAGTCCCTGAACCGCGACATCAGCGCAGCGTAGAACTGACCAACATTGCTGGCCGTCAGGTCTGCGACCTCGCCGAAATACCGCGCAAGATCATCGGTGTCGCAGATCCGCTGGATACGGGCCGCCGCGAGTCGAAGCATGCCCGCGTGCCCGTCGCACCGGATACACAGGAGGTCGAGGGCGCGCTTACGTACCGGGATCGTGTCGGTCCCCATTCGTTCATAGAGCGAAGACGCCTCCGCCACAGTCATGCCGGGCAGGCGCCAGGCAGGAATGGCGCACTTCTGAACGGTCTCCATGAATGCCGGTTCGTCGCTTGCGCATAAGATGATCTTCAATCGTCCGTTGGCGCTCCTCGCAAGGTGGAACAGAGTCTCCAGGCTGCGCAGATCACCGAAGAAGTGGGCGTTGTCAAGAACAAGCAGGAGGGGACGGCGGCCAACGAATGCCTCCAGCGCATTGTGAACCTCCGCGAGCGTAATCGAGCCGGCCGGAAGGAACGCGGCGAGCGAAAGGATCAATGCCGTAAGTGTTTCCGGGGCGTCAGTGACCTCGGCAGGCGTGGCGAACCAGAAGCAGTCGGTTCCCGTCGCGCTCGCGAACTCGGCAACTGCGATCGTCTTGCCGCACTCCTCGTAGCCAGTGACGGCCAAGATCGGGTGACCTTGAAGCCGCGTTTCAATCGACGCTAAGACACCTGGCCGCGGTACGTGATCGTTGGGCAGCGGGGGCGGCCGGTGCGAGCCCACCGTTTGCAGCATCACGCCGGGCGACACGTTCAGCGCGCGACTCGTCTCCCCCAGCACCTGCGCTTCGGCGAATCGCGCAATCTGTTCCGGGGAGACTACCGGGGCTTGTTGCGCGCTGGCCTGGGGCGGTCCGCCCTGCACGTAAGCGTGGAGTCGGAGCAGCATATCGAGCGACGGGCTGAAGCCGACCGGCAATACGCCCATGATTGGCTGCCTGCCCGCCACCGGCCCCGTTTCGGCCGGTAGCGGGCTCATGGAGGGCCCACCGGGATCCCTGGCGAGTCCTTGGGGACGGGACCCCGACGCAGCAAACACACTGTGTATGCTGCGGCGACTTCACAAGCGTATTGTCGCCACTTCTTGACGTCGCTGGAGTTCTTTCTTGCGTCCGCCAAGTCCGAAACGCCGCGGATCATCAGGAACCCTGGCCTCGACGCTGATTGAAAACACGCACTCGCGACACCACCTGCCTCCATTTCCACGCCGAGCAGCTTGGGCCAAGCGCTGCCGTACCGCCGTTCGATCTCACCGAACGCGTCTACTTTGTCCCCCGTCGCAACCGGCCCGATCCACCGGTGGGGCTTGCCTTTCCCCGGGCGTTTCGTCTTGACGCTCGGCTGCCACGCTTCATCCAAGACAGTTTTAGCGAATTCGAGGAGGCGCGGGTCGGGTTGATGCACCTCATATCGAACTTCCGGCCCGTCCCGAGTGAGCTTTTGCTGCTCGTAGTCAATGATCTCATCTGATATGAGGAGGTCGCCAAGTTGGACCCCTCTTGCTGAGAAGCCACCGGCGATACCAACGAGCAAAACTCGCCTGGGTAGCCAGCGTCGGATGGCGTCATTTGTTGCGGTCGCCGCGTTGATGCGGCCCATTTTGAGAAGGGAAAGGACGATCACGGAGTATGTGCATGTCCGCCCTCCGGGGAATGCTGCAGGCAACTCACTGGCGTGGTAGACGCGAATATCATCGCTCGCGGGTGGAACCTGCTGAGGGTTCGGCAAGTGAGCTAGTGCCGCTTTCAGTTCAAGAGTTTCGCGTTTTGGAAAAAGTGGCCGTTAGG
>CAYGZA010000294.1:0-8666 GCA_964354135.1 uncultured Planctomycetaceae bacterium | reverse complement strand
GCATTCGCAGTGCAGGAAGACCGGGTTGGCGATGTGCCGCACGTTGCGGTTGCCGGTGATCGAGGTGGTGCCCGTGGCCGCAAAGACCTCCTGGGTGAACCGCTCCATGACCTGGGCGATTTGCCCGAGAAAACTCGCGACCTCCTGGGGCCGGTCGTACAGGTCGAGGAAGATGGCCGCCCCGCGGAGGTCCAACGCCACGTTGATGATGCCTCCCCAGTTGATGTCCCCCACCAGCCGACCATGCCTGGCGTACAAGTCTTCGAAGAGCTTCCTGGTCCGCCGGTAAGCGGGGCTCTCGAAGGCGGCGTCCGGGTCGATCTCCAACCGGTCGAGATTGAGCGGCTTGACCTGCGGGGGGGCGTATTCCAGGTAATCCACCCGGCAGCCGAGCATCTCGGAAATCAAATACCCGGCGGCCAGGTGTACCGGCCCGACGACCGGCAAGTCCTCGCCGCGGTCTTCCCCGAGCCCAAAGCGGCCCCAGCGCTCGTAGAGCACTTCCTCCATCTTCCGCTCGGCCTCGACCCGCCGCGCCGGGTGATAGAAGTGATCCTCGTCGAAGGTGATCCCTTCGTTTTGATACCACCACGGCGGGCCCAATACGATATCCACCGGCAGCATCCGGCTTTGCACCGTCGGGTTACGGCGGTAGGTCATGGCTATCTCCTACGGTCCAATGCCCGCAACGGGCGGCAACGGGGTCGCGAGTCATTTCCTTGATTATCCCTATTCGCGCAGCGTCTGCAATGAGGGACCGAGAATCACTTCTCGGCCTCCAGCCGGGCGGTGAGTCTGCGCCAGGCGTCGGCGGAGCGGGCCAGGTGCTCGCGGGCGTCACCCGGGATGCCGTAGCACTGGAGTCCGATCGGGCCGGTGTAGCCGAGGTCGCGCAAGGTCTTCAAGAAGCCGTAGATGTCGAAGCTGCCGCGGTCCAAGGGCTGGATCAGGCGGTCCCAGTTCTCGCCGTCGCTGTCCGCGCCGTTGATCGAGACCACGAACAGGTGCGGCATCGCCGCCTTCAGGACCCGTTTGTAATTCCGCGACTTGTCCACTTTCATCCAGTGACAGAGGTTGAACATCACGCCCACGTTCTTGCGATCGACCTTCTTGACGACGCGGATGGCGTCTTCGACCTTTTCGAGCCAGTCGCCGGTGTGGGGATACAACGCCACGCGAATGCCGGACGGCGCGGCCATGTCGCTGATCTCGCGGAGGATCTCCACGGCCCGAGGGTCGCCGGTCGTGTCGGAGGGTTTCATCCCGCTCATCAGGACGCCGAGACTCGCCGGCCGGCCCTTGAGGAGCTTTATCGCCTCGCGGAGCTGCGGGTCGTACTTGGGCTGGCTCGGATCGACACTGGCGCGAACGTAGACCTGATATAGCTTGAGGCCCTGTTGGTCGAGGGTCTTGAGCCGCTCGGGCACGCCATCGAGCCACAGGTGCCCGGCGCCGGCGTAGCCCAGCTCCTTGAGCATCTGCGCCTGCTCGTCCAGGTTCCGCTTCTTGGCATCGTGCGTGTCCATGCAGAAGGCGAAGAAGGGATTCTGGACGCCCGGCTGCTTTCTCGAAGTGGTCTGCGACGGAGCGGGCGGGCTGCTCATGAGAAGCCCTGCAAGGACCGCCGCGGTAGGAATGGCCATTCGGACTGCATTTCTCATCACATCAACTCCTCGCTCTATTAAGACAACCCCGATCCGAGTCACTTACACGCCGAACCAGCTCATGGGCACGATCCCAGCGACGATCGCAAAGCACAAGATTGCGATTGCAGCGAACAACACGTCGCGGGCAACAAGGACAACCATCACGCGGTTGACGACGCGGAAGTAGCATGGCAGGAACACCAGCGCCGAGTAGCTGATTCCCAGCGGTGCGAACATCCACCCGCGGAGGCGATTGGCGATGAGTCCAGCCAGTATTAGCAGGCATCCTCCAGTGACCAGAAGGCAACAGGCAAAAATCCGCTTTCGGGCCGGTGCCCAACGGCCCTTCGGCTTATACCAGTGTGCAGTCGCATGGGCACCCCAAAGGCCCAGCGCGCCGAAAATGACGGCCCAGAGGCCGCGAACTATCGTCATGGCTCACCTGCCGGCTCGGATTCCGGGAGCGTGCGATACCACGTGAAGTAAAGGCTGACGACGGCCGCCATCGCAACGCCCAGCCAGGCCAACGCCGGGCCGTGCCGGTGCATCACCAGGTACATCGGGGCCAAGTACGCGCCCAGGATCGCAATGCCGCCGAGGATCGTATTGAGGATTGCCAAGACCACGCTTTCCGACGGCGCATGGCGCTCGGACTGGCTGAGTCCCGCCTGGCGGCTGATCGGCCCCCAGGCTCCGAACGGCCGCACGTGGCGGTAGAAGGAAACGAGCACGTTCTCCGCGGTGGGCTGAGTGGCAAGGGTCGCCGCGAGTGTGCCGGCCAGCGAGACCGCGCACACCATGGGAAACGAAATGTAGAGCGGCCCCAGTGCCGGGACAAAAGGAGTGACTAGCGCGGCAACCAGTCCCACGAGCGTCCCGATCGCGTAGCCCCAGCCGTTCATGCGCCACCAATACCAGCGGAGGACGTTCGGAATGGCGAAGGCCCCGCCCAGGGCCATCATGATCCAGGTGAACACCCCGACGATCGACTTGGCCGATAGTCCAATCACGATGCCCACCGCCACCAGGGCGAAGCTGGCAACGTAGCTCGCCCAAATCAGATGCCGGCGGCTCGCCCGGGGGGCGACCAGCGGCTGCCAAAAGTCGCGGACCACGTAGGACGCCCCCGCATTGACCATGGCGCTAAACGATGCCATGAAGGCCGATAAGAGACCCGCAATAACCAGGCCCAAGAGCCCCACAGGCATACCGCCCAGGGCCAGCGGCATGAATCGCTCCGCATCCTCGTTGGGATCGAGCTTCAGTTGCGTCCCGGCCTGAATCGCCAACAACGCCAGTCCCACGGCCAGGGCCCAGCGGACGATCATGAACACGCTCCAGGCGGCGCCCACCTTGGCGGCGTCGCGGGGGTTGCGGGCCGCGAGGAAACGCTGGAAGTCGGACATCTGGGCCGGCCCGCCGAAGTTCAAGAGCAACCCCTTGAGCACCCACGCAATCGCCAGCAGGCCGAAGAGCTGATAGCCGGCATAGTCCGTCCCTTGGACCGTCGCCAGTTCCACCTGGTCCAACTGCCAGACCGGGAGGATGGAGTCGAAGCCGGGCCGGGCGGCCTCGATGCTGGAGAGCGTCTCCGGCGTTACCTTGGCGTAGGCCACGCAGGCGATGATGATCGAGGCAACGGTCAGGATCGTCGTTTGGATGAGGTCGGTCACTACCACGCTGTAGAGCCCGCCCAAGAGGACGTAGACCGTCGTGATCGCAAAGATGACGATGGCGCAGACGTGCGGGTCCCACGGGACGTATACCGACACGAACTTGCCGATCCCGGTGAAGCAGTAGCCCAGAAGTGCCGCCAGCGTGACGACGGCCATCAGGGCATAGGCGGTCCGGGCGGTGCGGCCGGCTGCATCGTCGCCGAAGCGGGTGACCATCCATTCGGCGCCGGTGATCACGCCGGAGCGGCGGACCCACTTTCCCATGAACGACATGAAGAAGGCCCCCATGAGGAAGCCCCACATCCAGTGGTTCCACATCGACTTGAAGCCGAAGAGCACAATCAGCGTGACGATCCACATCGTGCCGGTGACGTCGAACATCGACGAGGCCCCGGAGACCGCCAGGGCCAGCCATGGGATGTTCTTGCCGCCCAGGAAATAGGCGTCCAGCCCCCGCGCCGCCCGCCGCTGAAACCAGAACCCGGCGCCGAGAACGAGGACGAAGTAGAGGGCGATCACCCCGAGGTCAACGCAGTTCAGGTTCATGGACTACTTTCATCGAAGGCTGAGACTGTGGATCGGGAAAGCGATTTCACCACGGAGGCACGAAGAACACGGAGAGGAAAGAAAGAGGAATACGACACTCTAGCAAGGAAATCGGGTAATCACGAAAGCACGGAAGACTGGACGAATAGCGGCAGGCAAACCGATCGCGCTTCGGTTCTTGTTTCACGTTTTCGTTCTTTCGTGTTTTCGTGATTCCTTTCCTCGTCTGGACCTCCCAAAACCCGAATTTGTTGCTACAGTCTCAGGAATACTGCGATTGGCGCGAGTCTTCGTTTACCTTCCTTATCTCATCTCCGTGCTCTCCGTGCCTCCGTGGTGCCTCTTCCTTTCCCCGGCAATCCAAGTCATGTCCTTTGGCACGCCGCCTCGAACATGGCGATCACGTTTTCCGGCGGGACGTTGGCGAGGATGTTGTGTACTTGCTGGAAGACGAAGCCCCCGCCGGGCCTCATGATGGAGATCTGCTCCTTCACGTGCCGGCGGATCTCGTCGGGAGTGCCGCGGCTCAAAACGAAATGGGTGTCGCAGCCGCCGCCCCAGAACGTCAGCCGGTCGCCGAAATCCCTCTTCAGCGCCCGCGTCTCCATGCCGGTGCAGGAGATCTGCACGGGATTGATCGCGTCCAGGCCGGCCTCGATCAGATCGGGTAGTAGCGGCCGCACGCCGCCGCAGCAGTGGAGCATCACCTTCACGTCGGCCAGCTCCTTGGCCCGGCGCCACATCCGCCCGTGCCGCGGCTTGAAGAACTCCTGGTACATTGCCCGCGACATCTGCGGGCCCTTCTGCATCCCCAGGTCGTCGCCGAAGAGGATGATGTCGATGTACGGCCCGACCATGCCCAGGAACCGCTCCAGATTGGCCAGATGGATCTCGACCAGGCGATCGAGGAACTCGTGGACCCGCTTGGGGTTGCCGGCCAGGAGCATGAGGAAGTTGTCGATGCGGTAGAGGAACTGGCCCATCTCCAGCAGGTTGCCGCCGAAGAGGCCGACGATCGCCCGGTCGGTCCGCCGGCGGAGTGCCTTGGCCCCTTCGGCCAGCCGCTTGGCACCGTCGGGCCCCGCCGCGAGCGGTCCCGGCGGGCTGGCCACGGCACACCAGATGGTCTCGTCCATGGCCTCGGGGATCCGATCGAGGTCGTCCTCTTCGAGGAAGGGCCAATAGGATTGCTCGAAGTAGATCGCCCCGTCGGGCATCCGGCCGATCACCCGGCCGCTTCGGGACCGGAGCACCCAGGCCCCCTCCTCGCGCCGGGCTGCGGCCCACTTGGGCATCTGGCACGGAGTGCCGTCCGGCAGCGTCCAATCGACCCAGTGCTCGTCTTCCAGCGCAAAACCGCGGCCCAGCTCCATCGCGTCCACGTGGAACCGCTGCAAGACGTCCTCATCCACGATGGCCAACTGCTGGATCGGGTCATAGACGCGAATCGGCCGCTCCGGAAACCCGAGGGCCTTGCGGAGTTTCGCGTAGGCAATCGCCGCAATCCCCGACGAGCGGTGGCCGCTGAAATCGATCGGCACCCGATCCGGCTCCTGGTGATTCAAGGCCGCCAAGACGCGTTCTCTGGGAGTCATGCAGTGCTCCTGCTCGGTGGAAGCTCTTCGTCCGGCCCGAGGGCAACAATTGGCCGTTATCTTAGCATCGCGCAGCGGCAAATGTCAGGCAGCGGCAGGGGGCAGGCGCGAGGGCTCCACGAGGGCATCGGGACGAATGTAGTCCGCCGCAAGTAGGGGCAAGACCGGTCTCCTTGGCATGACTGTTCGCCCGGACGGGCGTCACGATATGCCTATTTGTATGGGAAAGTCCCGCATTCTTGCCCGTCGAGGTTCCAGAATCCCCCCTGTCCTCTCGCCCCGATTCCTGTCCTTCCGCATCGGGGAACGTTTCCCCCCATTATAGCTGCCATTGCCGCTTTCTCTCCAAGGCATACTGGGTCGAGTTTCCCCGGGTTGCGCAAAAGGAAATGCTATCCTTGCTGGGGAACGAGACGCTGGGTAAGGACACGCTGGGTGCCGCCGGTTGAAAACGGCCGTTCTCCCCGACTTCGTGTAACCCGAAGTGCCGGGGCAGGTCGGTCCCGACTCGCCGCGCCCGCGGCAGCGCTCCCCGTGGGGAACTTCCTGGGATCAGCACCGACAGAGTTAAGCGATGGACTTTTCCACGATCCTTGGGCTATTGATTTGCCTCGGGGCGATGGCCGGGGCCCTGTTTCTCATGGCCGGCCATGGGGGCGGGAACGTGAACCTGGCGGGGTTCGTCGATCCTCCCGCCCTGCTCATGGTCTTGGGCGGGACCCTGACCGTGGTCCTGGTCGGCTTTCCCATGAAGCGCGCGCTGGCGATGGTCATGGCGGTCAAGAAGCTTCTGATTTTCCGGCCCGAGAACCCTTCCGTGCTGATCGAGCAGATCGTCAAGCTGGCCGAGATCGCCCGTCGCGACGGCCTCTTGGCCCTGGAAAACAAGGCCAAGGAAATCGAGAGCCCGTTCATCGCCCTGGGGATCCAGATGGCCGTCGACGGCATCAAACCGGAGACGGTCGAGGAGGTGATGCGGACCGAGATCGACGCCATGCAGGCCCGACACGCCGAAGGCAAGAAGGTCATGGAGACCATCGGCCGCTGCGGGCCGGCGTTCGGGCTGGTGGCGACCCTCTTCGGGCTGATCCTCATGCTGGGCAACCTCTCCGATGCCGGGTCGATCGGCCCGTCCATGGCCATGGCCCTGGTGGGAACCCTCTACGGCGTCGCCACGGCGAACTTCTTCGCCATTCCGCTGGCCGAGAAGCTGGGATGCCTCAGCCACGAGGAAACGCTGATCAAGGAGATCGTCGTGCGGGGCGTGCTGGCGATCCAGTCGGGCGACAGCCCCCGTATCGTGCAGCAGAAGCTCAACACGTTCCTCCCGCCCAAGGCCCGGCCCGGCTCCGAAGAGGAGGGTGGGTAACGTCATGGCCGCCGAACAACACTCCTCCGAAGGCGGGGCCCCGGAATACATGGTCTCCTATGCCGACATGCTGACCATCATGTTGGCGTTCTTCGTGGTCTTGTACGCCACGACCGGCACCACCAGCAGCGGAAGCTCGAAGGGGGAGAAGTCGGGCAAAGCGGAAGCCTCCAAGAAAACCTCCGGCGCCAAGGAGGGACTCGGCCCCAAAGAGGGCGGTGGCGGCAAGGAGGGCTTCGGCGGCAGCCAAAGGGACGGCGCCGGCGGCGATCCCAAGGCGAAGTTCACCGAGGGAGGCGAGAGCCCCGAGGCCCGAATGGAGAAGATCTTTCGGTCCCTCAACCTCCGCTTCGGCCCCGAATGGACCCTCGGCAACTGCTGGATCGGCGGGCCCCCCGAGCTCCGCGATGCGCCGCCGCCCGCGCTCTCTCGCGGGTCGGCCGCCAAGAGAAACAAGAAGGACGTGTGGGGGAAGGCGGGAAACGACGACATCCGCGCCCGCAGCGCCAAGCTCGGCGACCAGATCTTCGTTGGCGGGCGGATCTACTTCGACGAGTTCTCCGCCGAGCTGACCGATCCGCAGAAGCAGAAGCTCCGCAAGGCCGCCGAAGAGATCGCCGGCAAGATGCAGCGGCTCGAGATCCGCGGCCACACGTCGCGCCGACCGCTGCCCAAGGATTCCCCGTACCGCGACCATTGGGACCTGGCCTACGACCGCTCGCGCAAAGTCAGGGATTTTCTCGTGGCCCAGGGAATCGACCCGCAGCGGATCCGCCTCGGCGTGGCCGCACAAAATGAGCCGCTGGACGTGGAGGGCGACCCGCTGCCCGTGCGGCAGAACTCCCGGGTCGAGATCCACGTCTTGAACGAATACCTCCGGCCGCTCGACAACCGCCGCCCCGAATCGCCGCGTGCCGAGTCGAAGCCGGTCGCTCACCGGTCCTCCGGTTCGCCCGCCACCGGCTCCGCAACCAAGGGGGCTGTTGGCCGGTAAGGGATCTTCGGATGTGTCTTGGCGGGGCAGGGAACCTGGGCCCTCTTCACCCAGAGTGCGGCGCAGACCTTCGGCTTGACAAGGCTCTGGTCAACATTGCGTCGGGCGGGCTCCCAAGAGGGCCCGTGGCCAACAACTCCCGAGCCGTCGGCAAGTCGAGCGCTTTCAAGATGATGCGCCGACGATCTCGATGTGCGTTAACCAGTGGCAGCCGCGCGAAAGCCCCCTGTTGGCCACCCCTTGTTGACCGCCCGAAAACCGCCCGCAGGGCATTCTTGGCCGCATTCAACCCTGGTCGCGACCAGACGTTGTGACTTCTTGGGCCATTTTGTTTAAGGAAACGGTTTTCTCGCCCCGCGGCGAGCCTGCTGCTGGTCAACGATCGAGAGGCGAGAAGCGAGGGCGGAAAGCTGAAAGCCGATAGCCGAAAGCCCCCCTCTCCCCTCTGCCTACTGCCCCGATTGACTCAGCGCGAAGTCGTGGTAGATTGACGGGCGACGAAGGCCCCGCAGACGGCGCCCAAGGGCCTGATGTCTCCGGCAATCGGACTGATCCCATTTCCTCGCCTGTCCCGTTTGTCGGGGACCCGATTACGGCGGAGCGAAAACGGCAGGAACCTGGGGTGCGACTAATGACTGAGTGCGCTCTGACCCCAGCTCCACCCTCTAAAGGAAAAATGGCAAGACGGATTCCCTGGTTCGCTGATACGAGAGTGAGGCATACGTTACACGGATCTCACGTGCTTTCGGCTGCCCCCCGTTCTCTCTCTGGAGAAAATCAAGATGCATGCTAGTGCCGCTTTCAGTTCAAGAGTTTCGCGTTTTGGAAAAAGTGGCCGTT
>CAYGZA010000293.1:0-8679 GCA_964354135.1 uncultured Planctomycetaceae bacterium | reverse complement strand
GACCATGTGGTTGCCAGACTCCGGTTAGCCTGAGTTTGCAAAACTCCAGTTGTGACCATCATCCTCAGCCGCGGGAACGTCTACGCCTTGGGCGAGGCCTATGCGTTCGGCGTGGTCTGGAGCTTCGCCTTCAAGGCCCTGGCGATGGTCGTGCTGCGGTTCAAGGACCGCAGCCCGCGGGAGTTCAAGGTGCCGCTCAACCTGAGAGTCCGCGGCGTGGAGGTTCCCATTGGCCTGGGGATCGTGTTCCTGATCCTCTTGGCCGCGGCGATCTGCAACGCGCTCACGAAGGAGGTGGCCACGATCGGCGGGTTGAGCTTCACGGCGGTGTTCCTCACCGTCTTCATCGCTTCCGAGCACTATCACGAGAAGCGGCGGGGGCAAGCGGCGCATCAACACCTGGAGCAATTCAACCAGCGGTCCATCGACGACCTTGCCCCCGTACAGCTCGGCCTGACCAAGACCTTCCGCAAGCTGGTGGCAATCCGCTCGACGCAGAACCTCTTCATGCTGGAAAAGGCGCTGGCCGAAACCGACCCCGAGACCACCGACGTGGCCGTGATGACCGCCCACGTCACCCACCGCGGCGACTTGTCTAGCGCCCCTTCCGACTTGGACCATTACGACCGCGAGCTGATGACCGCCGTGGTCGATCGCGCGGAGAAGGCGGGCAAGCACGTGCAGCCGCTGATCGTGCGGACCAACAATCCGCTCTTCGCCGTCATCCAAACCGCCAAAGAGATTCAAGCCCAGGAGGTGATTCTGGGGGCCTCGAACGTCTATACGGCCGACGAGCAACTTGGGCAGATCGCCCTCTACTGGATCAATCTCCACGGCGGGGAGCCCGCCCCGCTGACGATCCGCATCCTCAGCCGCCACCGCGACCTCACCTTCGACCTGGCCGGCGGCAACCGCATCCCCAAGATCGGCGAGCGCCGGGCGCGCTCTGTGGCCGAGTTACGCGCCGCGGGCGTCGGGGTCAGCCACGTGCTCCTAGCGCACTACGAGAGCGCGCAGAGCAGCGACCTGTTCGCCGCGGCCCTGACCATGCTCGATCCGGACGTGGCCCTGACCGTGGTTCCCGTTCCGGACAAGACCCGCCCGCAAAACGGCTCCAGCCACCTCCAGCAAGACCTGGAGCGGGCCCGGCAACTGAAGCGGGAGGTTGAGGTTCATGCCCTGCCCGAGGGAGACTCCGCGGAGCAGATCGCGTCCTTGGCGCGGGAACTGGGCTGCGACCTGATCGTCCTCGGTATGCCGGAACGGCCGCCCGCGGGCGAGAGACGGCTTGTGGATCCGGAGGCCGTTGCGAGGATTGCCCCGTGCCCGGTGTGCCTGGTGACGGCGCCGGGGATTCCCGACGAGCCCGACCGGTAGTCTGCGACAGAGTACTGTCGCGAGGTGGCACCCGGCCTGGCTGGCGAGGACAAAAAGGGGTCAGAACTGTTTTTCGGGTTGGCAAACGGCCACAAGCGAGCAACACTGCGTTGAAAAATAGTTCTGACCCCTTTTCCTGGTGCCCTCCGTAGGGCCTTTCCATCGATGCAAGGCAGCTCTAAGATCGATCTTATGAGCACTTGCCACCAGTTTGACATCCTCGTCATCGGCGGCGGGCACGCCGGGACCGAGGCGGCGCTTGCGGCCGCGCGGATGGGAGCAAAGACCGCCCTCTTGACCAGCAACCTCGACACCATCGCCCAGATGAGCTGCAACCCGGCCATCGGCGGCGTGGCCAAGGGGCAGTTGGTCCGCGAGATCGACGCCCTGGGCGGGGCCATGGGCCGGGCCATCGACTCGACCGGCATCCAGTTCCGCATGCTCAACCGCCGCAAGGGGCCCGCCATGCACGGCCCGCGGGCCCAGGCCGACCGCCGGGCCTATCAGGCCGAGGTCAAGCGGATCTGCGAGGAAGCGTCCGGGCTCTCCCTGCGGCAAGAGACGGTCGAAGACCTGCTGGTCGAGGCGAGCGGCCCGCGGCAGCGAGTCGTCGGCGTTCGGGTCCGCGGCAACGCCTCTTACCGCGCGCGGGCGGTGATCCTCTGCGCTGGGACATTCATGCAAGGCCTGCTCCACTACGGAGACCAGACCATGCCCGGGGGCAGGGCCGGCGAGGGGGCCACGGCCGGACTGAGCCAGGCCCTGGTGCGGCTCGGGTTCCGCCTCGGCCGATTCAAGACCGGGACCTCGCCGCGGATCGACGGCCTCACTATTGTCTACGGCCGGCTGGAAGCACAACCCGGCGACCCCAAGCCGCAGCCCTTCTCCTTCCTCACCGATCGCCTCGACTGCAAGCAATTCCCCTGCTGGATCACGCACACCAATGCGGCGGTCCACGAGCTGATCCGGGCCAATCTGCACCGGGCCCCGATGTACACCGGGCAGATCCGGTCCACGGGGCCGCGGTATTGCCCTTCGGTGGAAACCAAGGTGGTCCGCTTCGCCGACAAGGAGCGGCACCAACTGTTCCTCGAGCCCGAGGGCCGGCACACCCACGAAGTGTACATCAACGGACTTTCAACGAGCCTGCCACGGGACGTGCAGGAGGCCATGCTGCGGCACATTCCCGGGCTGGAGCGGGCGGAGATCCTCCGCTACGGCTACGCGATCGAGTACGACTACGTGCCGCCGGAACAGTTGACGCAATCGCTGGAAACCAAGCTGGTGGCGGGCTTGTACCTGGCTGGGCAAGTCAACGGGACTACGGGGTATGAGGAGGCGGCGGGGCAAGGGCTGTTGGCCGGCGCCAACGCGGCCCTGGCGCTTCAGGGCAAAGGGCCGCTCGTGCTTCGGCGCGAGCAGGCTTACCTGGGCGTGATGATCGACGATTTGGTGACCCGGAGCGTCGATGAGCCCTACCGGCTGTTCACCAGCCGTGCGGAACACCGCCTCCGCCTGCGGCAAGACAACGCCGATCGCCGCCTGACCCCGATCGGCCGCCAACTGGGCCTGATCGACGAGGCACGCTGGCGAAGGTTGGAGGAGAAGGAGGCTGAGATAGCTCGGGTGGCGCACGTCCTGGAAACCACGCGGGCCGGGGAGCATACGCTGGCCAGGCTTCTTCGGCGGACGGAGACGACTTGGGAAGACCTCGTCGTCCTCCTGCCCGAGTTGGCGAGCGTTTCCCGGGAGGTGGCCCAACAGATCACTTATGACGCCAAGTATGCCGGGTACCTGGTGCGTCAGGACGTGGAGATCGAGAGGCAGAACCGCCTCTCGGCGCGGAGGATCCCCGCCGATCTCGACTTTTCGAAGATGGCTCATCTCCGTGCCGAGGCGAGAGAGAAGCTTCTGCGCTTCCGGCCAGGCGATTTGGCCCAGGCCGGGCGGATTAGCGGCATCACGCCCGCCGACCTCGCGGTCCTGGCGGTTCATCTGGAAGGGCGCCGGTGACCCCCGGGCCTCGGTGAGCGGCGAGAGACGGGGGCGAGGGGCGGGGGCAAGGGATTGACGGCAAGGCGCGAGATCTGTGGGTTCTGCGGTCTTGGCGAAGTATTTGCGGCCGGTTTTGGGCCCCAATTCACCCCGCAGTAGAGTGTTGCGGCAAGATGGCGGAAATCACGGAGATAGCAAAGAGAAGCACCCTGTGTATGAGTCCATAAGTTGTTGAGACGTAACAGGTTAAAAAATATAGGTCAGTATTGACACTTGCGGAAAGCTGGTTATAATTGGTCGCGCCTGGCAAGTTCGGTAATGTCGGCAGATCCGGGCGAGCCTGGCGTTTGCACATAGTTTCGGGGGTGCGGAGTTTACGGGCAACTGCGAACTCCGGGCTAACTACCGGCGAGGTTGACACGGAGGACCAGAAATCCCGCGGCCAGTCGGCCGACACTTGTCCCCGGGATTTCGCTGAGAACTAGCTGTGGCTGTGGCTAGGAAAAAGGACGCGCACGTACCAATGGCAAACAAGACTGTGTTTACGACCGGCGAGGCAGCCAAGATCTGCAAGGTCAGCCAGCAGACGATCATTCGTTGCTTCGATTCCGGGCAATTGAAGGGATTCAGGGTGCCGGGGAGTCGCTTTCGCCGCATTCCCCGCGAGCTGTTGTTTGTCTTCATGCGGGACAACGGGATCCCGACCGACGCACTCGAAAGCGGCAAGCGGAGGGTCTTGATCGTCGACGATGACGAGGAGCTGGTGGAGCTGATCTCGGACGCCCTGGATCGCGACGGCCGCTTCGAGGTCCGCTCTGTCAACAACGGCTTCGACGCCGGAATGATGGTCAAGGAATACCACCCCGACCTGATCGTGCTCGACGTGATGCTCCCGGACATCAACGGCAAGGAGGTCTGCCAGCGAGTCCGCCGCGACGACGGGATGAACGATGTCCGCATCATCTGCATCTCGGGCATGGTCGAGGAAGAGAAGGTCGGGGAGTTGAAGGCCGCCGGGGCCGACGACTTCATGCACAAGCCGTTCGAGGTGGAGCGGCTGGTCGAAAGGGTGTGCCAGTTGCTGGACGTTGCCAGCGCCTGACCCCGGCTTCGGGAAGAGCGGCACCAGGGCGTGCAAGCTTCTTGTCGCTGAGCCTCCTGAGGCGGTCGGGCGGTCATGCTCTTTTTGCCCGCACTTGTGGTTGGCCGTTCCCGCCGGGCGCTGCCGATGGCGGATCGTTCGGCTGCGCTGGTGGCGGAGATGCTGCTCTCCGAGGATCCGGCGGAAGCGGTTCCCGCCTGCACGAGGCAGTTTCGCGGGGATCCTCCCTTCGTATTGTGGGCAGTGTGCGTTGCTGCTCGACAGGACGAGGCGCTGCCGCGATCTATCGCGGAAGTGGCGGAGTGGATTTCGCGGAAGGCGCTGGCGGTCCTCCCATGGGACTCGAATCACGGCGAACCGTCGAGACCGCAGATCGACACCAGCGCTGAGCAATTCGGCGACTTGGTGGCGGCCAGTCTGGAGGTTGCCGGGCTGGCTGCCCGGCTTGCTTCGTCGGACGGTTCGGGCGCAGCCGACGAAGCGTATCTGGACGGCCTATTGTGCCATGCCCGGCAGTGGCTCGCATTGCCGGAGGGCCGCGGGGCGGCGGCACCAGCCCGGGAACTCGACGTATGGCCAGGCACCAAGGTCCCGGCGAGGCGGAATCCCCACGTCCCCGAGGCGATGGAAATCCTCGCCGGGCGATGTTCCCGTGAAGGGATGGAAGCGGCCGTCGAGGACTGCCGCCGGCGGGCTGCCGAAGGCCGCCGGTTGTGGCTGGAAGCCCTCCCTGGAATGGGCTCCTATCTGCCCGGGCTCGTGCGGCGGCTGGCCCGGCTGGAACAGTTGGAGAAGCAGTTCCAGGAGACCTTGGAGGCGGAGAAGGTGGAGGCCCTGGCCGAGTTTGCCGCGGGGGCCGGGCACGAGATCAACAATCCACTGGCAATCATTGCCGGCCGTGCTCAATTGCTCCTCAAAGACGAACCCGATCCGGAGCGGCAGCGTGAGCTCGCCTTGATCGGGGCCCAGGTGAAGCGGGCCCACGAGATGATTGCCGACTTGCGGCTGTTTGCCCGCCCTCCCCGGCCGGAGTTGAAGCCCGTGGATCTGGTGGAGTTGGTGGACAACGTGGTAAGCCAATTGCAGCCGCAGGCCGCCGAGCGGGCAATCACCCTGCGGCGCGTCGGGGGCGGCGGGGCCGTATTGGCGGAAGCGGACCCCAGGGGTCTTACCGTGGCGGTTCACGCCCTCTGCAAGAACTCCCTGGAGGCCATCGAGTACGACGGCCGGATCGAAGTCGCCGTGTCGGGCGGGGCGAGCTCGGTCGAGATCGCCGTCTCCGACACCGGGCCGGGGATCGCCCCGGAGCAGCGGCAGCACCTGTTCGACCCGTTTTACTCCGCCCGCCAGGCCGGCCGCGGGCTCGGGATGGGCTTATCGAAGTGCTGGCGGATTGTGGCCAGTCACGGCGGTCGGATGAGTGTCGATAGCAACCCGGGTCAAGGGGCCCGGTTCACGATCACGCTGCCCGGGAGCCTCGGGGGCGGCGATGGGGTGACGCTGGGCGATGAGGAATGAAGCAACCATCGGGGTCCCCCGGATGTCGGCAAGGTCCGCAGCTCACTCGTTCTTACCGGCCAGGCTGCTGGGGTGGTCCTCGCTGAGCTTGACGGTCCTGATGTCGTTGGCGGCCCTGGTCGTGGTCGGGCGGCGTTTGACCGGCGGGCTTGCGGTCCCTCTCTCGTCGCCGTCATGTTTTGGAGTGGGCATCCTGGTGGCACTAACTGCCGCTGGCGCCCGTGCCGGTTGGCGCAGGGGCCAACCGGCGGGAAACACCCGTGGGCCAACCTGGTGGCCGGCTTGCTTGGTGTCGGCGACGGTGATCCTTGCGGGCCTTGCCTTGAGCCTGCCCGGCACACCACCGTTGGGGCTGACGTTGTTTTGGGGTATGGTGTCGGCCGAGGAGTTTCTGGGATGGGGGGGGTGGCGGGCTTGGTCGCGGCGGGAGAGGCCCGTTTCCGCAAGCGACGTTGCGGCGCGTGGGCTTCCGGCGGGGCCCGTGGAAGTGCCCCCGGCGGTCCCGCACCGGTCTGCCGGGCCCACAACGAACTTCCGCACGGCTCCGGACGGTAACGTTCTGCAACAACTCGTCCGCAGCCGGGCATCCGACGGAACGGAATCCCTGCACGGCTGGCTCCGGGTCCCCCTGGCGGCAAACCAACGCACCGCGGCGGTACACGTGGCCTTCTGCCCGCCGTTCGCGGCGGCACCCCGAGTGGACGTCGAGCAGCGGGAGGGGCCGGCGGCGCGAATCAAGCCGGCCCAGGTGCTCCCGTACGGGGCGCGCTTCGACCTCAAACTTGCCGAGCCGACCGAGATCTCCACGTTCATCCTCCTCGAGCTCTCGGCGGAGACCAAGCCGGCGACTGCACCCCCGGACGGACCGATGAGTGAGCAGGCCAAGCGTCCATCCGCTTAGCCCGGTTAAAGGTTGTCTGAGAAGGTACGATTCGCGTGCTTGCCGGATTGGCTTTCGGCAATTGGCTTTCAGTGTTCGGCGTTCGGCGTTCGGCTTTCAGATCGCGAGGATCTTCCCATTTCCCCTTTCCTGCGCACTCTCTCTCGCCATGTCGCTTCCTGAGCCGGCCTTGATCGCCGTGGCCGTGGTGGAACACGAGGGACGCGTCCTGATCGGCAAGCGTCCCCAGGATACCCCTTTAGCGGGTCTGTGGGAGTTTCCCGGCGGGAAGGTCAAGCCCGGCGAGATGATCCAGGAGGCCGCGGCCCGGGATCCCGAAGATTGACATTCCGCGTCCGGCGTGTATGCTTACGGTAGCTGTCTCTTCCCCCCTGAGCCGACACCCATATTCTCCGTGCTCGGGGCGAGATATGCAGGCCGCGCCAGACGTGGTGCGGCCATTTTCTTTCGTGTACTCCCCGGCGGCGGAAAAGCTCCTCTGGACACGCCGGCATCGGCCCGCTAATCTCCGCGGCCCGTAGCGATTGCCCCTGGGCCACAAGGGCTTAAGGCCCCACCTTTTCGGAGGAGACCAAGGCGATGAACGTCAACTTCTTTCAGTGGATCCGCGACGGCGTGAAACACTCCGTGCTTCAAGGCGTTTCCGATGCGGTACACCACCTCGGCAAGCCGCGCGAGGGGGACGACATGGATCAGAAGCTGATGGCCTTCCTCCAGGATAGCCGCCCCGGCACGCCGCGAATTGCCGGCGACTCCCCCCGCAAAAAACTGGGCCGCACCCTCGACCAAATCCAGGCCGGCACGAACAAGCCCGCGTAGCCGGGATCCTTGGGTCGGCGCTTGAGCGGCGCGGCCGACTCGGGTATCGTAGCGGCTGGGCGTTCGTGGACTTCCAGCCGTTTGCCGAGCCATCCCGAGGAGGAGCAAGCCGTGAACAAGCGCATCAGTCGTCGCCGATTCCTACGCCGTACCGCCGCCTGCGCGGGAGCCGCCGCCTTTGCGGCCGGGATCCGGGTCGTGCCCTCGTGGGCGCACGGCCAGTCGCCGAACGAGAAGCTGGACGTCGCGATCGTCGGGGTGGCCGGGCGAGGGGCCGGCAATCTGGGCGGCGTCAGCTCGGAGAACATCGTCGCCCTGTGCGACGTCGACGCCCACAACCTGGCCGCAGCCGCCAAGCACCATCCCCGGGCCAAGACCTACGCCGACTTCCGCAAGATGCTCCCCGAGATGGACAAGCAGATCGACGCGGTGGTCGTCAGCACGCCTGATCACACCCACGCCCCGGCCGGCGCGATGGCCATGAAGATGGGCAAGCACTGCTACTGCGAGAAGCCGCTGACCCACTGCGTCTACGAAGCCCGCACGATGGCCGAGATTGCCAAGGAGAAGAAGCTCGCCACGCAGATGGGGACGCAGATCCACGCCGAGGACAATTACCGCCGCGTGGTGGAGCTGGTGCAATCGGGGGCGGTGGGGGCGATCCGCGAGGTCCACGTCTGGTGCGGCGCGAGCTACTTTGGGGGCGACCGGCCCAAGGACACTCCGCCGGTTCCCCCGCACCTGAGTTGGGACCTCTGGCTCGGACCGGCGCCGCATCGGCCGTATCACCCCCGCTACCTTCCCGCGACGTGGCGGGGCTGGGCCGACTTCGGCACCGGCGGCCTGGGGGACTTCTTCTGCCACTACACCGACCTGGCGTTCTGGGCGCTTCGGCTGCGGCATCCGACGACGGTCGAGGCGGAGGGGCCGCCGCCGCACCCCGAATCGACGCCGCCGTGGCTGGTGG
>CAYGZA010000292.1:0-8767 GCA_964354135.1 uncultured Planctomycetaceae bacterium | reverse complement strand
TCGGGTGCTCCGTTTTTCGCCCGCCCGCCGCTACGCTTTCTGTCCGCCCTTTACAGCTGTTCCAAGGTGAACCCGCGTCGGGCCTGGATCTCCGAAACGACCTCCTCGTCGGAAAGACCCTCCAGGGCCGCTTTCACTTTGGCCTTCTTTCGCTCGTACTTGAGTTGGTCGATGTCCTCGACCCCTCCCACAAAGTCCCAGGCTGCGTCCACTGCTTGCTTGACTGTTTCATCGCGGTCCGGCAGCGAAATCACACTCATCTGCTGAGTGAAGTAGGCGTTGCTGGCCGTGCGGATCAACAGCCGGCTCGGCTCGCCGCAAGACTCCTTGGTGTACGGCCCCAGCCAGGGCCGGGCGCCGTCGCAGATTGCCAGAGCTTGGGTTTGCATCAAGGCAGCTTCCCCCAGATTCCGCTCCGCCTTGCACTCACAGCGAATCCACACCTCCGCCAGATCGCCACTGGTCCCGCGCTCGTCGATCCAGAGTTGTCGCTTGCATTCCGACGGGCCTTTGTGAACGAACTGGCGCCAGTCAATATCGCCGATGTGTCCGCACCGGCATGCGCGCACAAACCGCACTGGCACGACCGGGCGTTTCCTCTTGTTCTGGTCAATGAACTTGCCGCGCGTGAGTGCCAGGCGATGCACGAGCATCCGCGACCGCACGGTCGAGGTGGGATCAGCGTAGTCCGCGTCCTGAGTGATGAACCACTCCGGAAACTGCCAGCCGGTAATGCCGGTCCTCGGCGCCGTGGGGTCTTCCTGGTCCGGCGGCGGAGAAACGAGCTTCAGTGTCGTCACGTCCAACAGTTTCTTGAGCTTCTCGACCAATCGCGGCTCAGCGATCTCGTCGCCGCCGGGCGACCAATAGTCCAGGCCAGCCACCAGGACGGAGTGATTGGGCAGGTCCAGCATGGCCCCCGGACCGAAGGTAGTGACCACCTGGCTTTGGCGGATCTGTCCCGGCGGACGTTTTGACCGTCTCTGCTTCACGACTCGTCCTCCTCCTCAATCTCCACGCCGTCGAGGGTCCTCACCCAGAGGTTGACACTCGGCTCAACGTCGCGCATGGACCGGTTTGCCCGGAACTTCTTGTGTCGCTGGGGCAGTTGCTTCAATTCCGGGTTGAGGAACTCGTAGAGCAGACGCCGAGCGGCCCCCACCTCCAGTTGGTATTGCAGATCGACGGCCGCGTCGCTCAATTCCTTCGCGTACTTGCTCCACTCATCCAACAGGTCGAGCGCCCGTTCTTGCACCCTCTGTCGCAGCTTGGCGGCTTCGGCTGGGTCCAGCTTAGCGTGCGACTGGGCACGCTCCGCCAGCGCATCCACGACGAAATCCAACTGCGGGCGCTCCCGGAGTATACTGCCGGCCCCCTTCGGAGCCGTCATCGGCAAGTGCCCCTGCCGGGCTAGTGCGATGAGCGTGCCTGCCAGGCCGCGGTCCAAAGCCCGCGGGGAGAACGGCGTGACGCTCGTGGCCTCCACGCTGCGATAGAACGTCTGATGGTAGCCGGCAAATCGCTCGTAGTGAGAGCGATCTCGCGGTTTGTGGATATTCAGGATGGTTACGATCAAGCCGGGGCGTTCGGGGTCGCGGCCTACACGGCTGGTCGCCTGAATGTATTCGGCGCTGGTTTTGGGTTGACCCATCACGACCATGAGCCCTAGGCGGATGATGTCCAGGCCCACAGAGATCATGTTCGTCGCAATCGCGACATCCACCCGGTCCTTCTCGCAGAACGGCAGGGCCAGCCGCCGCTTTGCTTCGGCCACCTTGTCGGTGCTCACCCGGGAAGTGAGTTCAACCACCTCGTAGGCGATCTTGCGATTGGCGAACAGGCCGTCAGTCTCGCCCACCCGCTTGCGGCTGGAGTAGCCGGCAACCCGGTTGCCAACTTCGTCTTCGATGATCCGCCGGGCGCCGCCCAACTCGCGCAGGCTGTTGAAGTAGCCCAGCAGCGTCATGTACGGGTCGGCCGGGTTGGCTGGGGAGCCCTTAGGCCCGGACTTGACGTATGCCTTCTGCGCGGCGGCCAGAAGTGCCAGGTACATCCGCAACATCACCACTTTGGGGCTTCGCCCCTGGGCGGCGATTCCGACATACAGCCGGGCGTTGCTCTCCTGCGGCGTGTGGGCCTCGGCAAAGAACGAGTCCCGCCGATCAGGACCCGGCGGCGGGAAGATGTCCACCAGACGGCGGTTGAACAAGGCGCGAATCTGGTTCTCGGCCCGACGTACCGTCGCAGTCGAGGCCACGATCTTCGGACCAATCTTCTTGTCCCCAACCATCCGACTACACAACTCGTCCAGGGCCGTCTCGTACAGTCCGCACATCGTGCCCAGCGGCCCGGAGATCAGGTGCAGTTCGTCCTGAATCACCAAGTCAGGTGGCAGCAGCCGATCCACGCCCAGCGGATAGCCCTTCGTCGGGTCACACGGGCCGTAGAGGCCGTCCTTATCGCAGCGCTGTACACGCCCAAAGAACGCACCGACCTCTCCCGTCCACGGCATGGCTGCGAACTTGTCGACGGTGGCGATCATAAAGCAGGGCAGCCGGCGGTAGATCGGCTCGTCCACGGCCAGGATCGGCAGCGACTTACCGCGGCTGAACTCACAGTCTCGCTTCATGCAGGTTACGCGAAGATCCGTTGGGTAATCGGGATTCGGCAGCAGTTGGAACGAGTTGGCCTTGAACTTGGTCCCGCACCAGGGGCACTCTTCCAGCGGGATCGGCGACGGCTTGCGGTCGTCGTTCTTGAAGGCGATGGTCTTCGCCCGGGCCGACTCGTTGTTGTCATCGCCCTTGGCTCCCATCACGTTGGGCGTGGCCGCCTTGCCCACCCACAGGCCGATCTCGAAAGGCCACTCCCCGAGCTTCTCCACGTCCTTCTGCCGCTCCAGTTCCAGGGCGCAGATGAGCGTCGCCGCACGGCCAAGCTGGTCGAGCGTCAAAAGGCGCAGCGTGTAGCGCATGAGCACGCTAAGACCAGCAGAGGTAACCCCCGGATTGCGGAGGCGCCGCAGGACGAGCGTGAGCGCTGCCAGGCCCAAGTATGCCTCGGTCTTGCCGCCGCCAGTGGGGAAGAACAGCAAATCAACAACATTGCGGTCGGCGTGCGTCGGATCGCAGATGCCCGGCAGGTTCATTAGGATGAACGCAAGCTGGAAGGGACGCCATTTCGGCGCGATCGTGGCCGGGTCCTTGCCCAGCATCACGCCCTGCCTCCGTTTGGCGGCGACGGCCATTGCCCGGTTGGCGATCCTGAACGCCTCCAGGCACTGCGGGTCGCTCAAAAGCGCGATCCCCTGCTCAATCCGGTTGGCGGCAACGTCTGCCCGGTCGAGCAGTTCCTTGGCAGTGTCTAGGCGCCGTGTGGGCAACGAGGCCGCTCCCGCACGCTGCTTCTTAATCCAATCCCGGTACTGAGCGACGAAGCTGCCGAGTTTGGCCTTTGCGTCCGCGCCGTCGGCAAGCTGGCTGAGGGCTTCCATCGACAATTCAACGCCCGTGATCTGGGCTGGGGCCACGCGCTCGACTTCAGCCTGCGGAATCCAGCAGGTGCGAACTTCCCGGCAGAAGCTACCTTCCACGGAAACCGTCTCGGCGGCGACGCTGTGGCCGACGGCAAACTCGTAGGCGTCGCGGTACTGCAAGTCGGCGACCCGTTCGTCCCAGTCGTCGCTCTCCAGGCTCCGAAGGTTCGGCCGGGGCACCAGCGGCGTGTCGCCGGCTACTTCCAACTGGGCCTGGAAGGCGAACGCTTCGTCGCGGACAAGATCTGGGGCGGGCGTGCGCCGATTGACCAGGAAGACAGAAACCGATCGCACGCCCTGCGGGAGCCCGCCCTCCTGGCCATCGCCGGGGACTGGCCGGACGGACAGGACGACGCGCAGGCCGTTGCTCTTGGGCACGTCAGTCTCGACCGGCTGCTGGGTTCGCTCCGGCAGATCGAGCGTGACCTGTTCCTCCCGCGCGGTTCGCTTCCAGGCAGTTGGCGGTTGCCAGTTGCCAGTTGTCGGTTTCCGTGTTGGTGACTCGGCCTCGGGTCTGACAACTGACAACTGAGAACCGACAACCTGCTTGTAATCACCCCATCGCACGGTCACCCGAAGATGTCGAACCGCCGGCGCCACCAGCACGCTCAGGCCGATCGACGACGGCATGTAGGCCAGCCGGGCAGCCGCGGGCTCTGGGACGACGGCATCGTCGAGCCCTTTCGCGTCGCTCACCTCGTCCATTTCATCGACGCTGGTCTCCTCGGCCCGCTGGGTCTCGTCCGCCTCCAGCGGCACCAGAAACCCGGTCAGATACCAACGCGATGGCGCCTGGGGCAACACTTCGTCTGGCGTGCCCAGGTTGCGGGTTGGGTCGGGGCCGACTAGATCGAGCCGCAAGGCATCGACCAACTGCGACCTGACTTCCAAGGATGTCACGGTTTCCTCCAGGGTTTGTGGCTATGCCTCTGGTATGGGCCAGATCTTCTTGGCCGCTTTGAAGAGATCCTCTCCTCGCTGTTCAATTCCCTGCTCGTTCCATTCCATGGTCTCGTGCAAGAATTGATTCAGACGCAGCACAGTGTACGGCAACATTGCTTGGCGCTTGTTCTTCCAGGCGTCGTTCGACGCCGAAGCATTCAGTTTGCCCGTGAGTAGCGTGAGGTTGCCCAGCGTGTGAATTGCTTGTTCCCGTCGCAGTTCAGCCTCTGCCTTGAGGAGGTCATCTGGAAGTGGCCAGTTCGCGTGCCACTGCTGCGGCATGAGGTGCTCAATGGTCAGCTTCTGCCCGAACTTCACCTTCTCCATCTTCTCGTCGTAAAGCTCGGCCTCCAGGGCCTCCAACAGCATGCGGACGCGCTGACGCACTAGCGTCTTGAAAGCTCGCATGGTCAACCACGCAGTCTTGAAGTCTGAATCCTTGGGCCAGCGGCTACTTTCGGCATCCGAACTGAGCAGGTACGCGCGCACACGTGACGACGGAGCACCGCCCTCGGCCCCGAGCACGTTGACCAAGTCGATGAACAGCCGGTTGTAGCCCCGAGTGTTCAACTGGCAGATCATGCGGCGGACGAGAAAAGACCTCAGGTATTCCAGGATCGTGCAGATCTCGTGGCGGTCGGAGGCGTGCCGGGCGAACAGTTCCATGAGGAATGGGTAGGCCGTCGTGATCTCCATGCTCGCCAGCCGGTAGAAGAAGATCGCCTCACGACTATCCTCTGGCATTTGGTCGAAGCCCTGGTAGATACCGGCATACGTTCGAATGGACTTCAGCATTGTCCGCGCGCACTTGTCTGTGCTGTCGAGGAAGTACTTGCGGAACGCCTGGTATAGGTGAGCAACGCCCGGCTCATTGGCCAGCTTCAGCGTCAGATAGTGGTGGAGGAAAATGTCGATTCGCGCCCGTCGTGCATGGCCTCGCCCCAGTTCGGCCTGCCAATACTCCCATTGCTGGTGCGGGTGCTCGAACGGCTTCCAGTATTCCTCATACAACTTGTCGAGATTGCCGTCTTCCGACTGGGCACGGTGGAAGAGGAAGTTCTTGACCAGGTCGGATGGCAGCAACGGAGTGCCGCGGGCATTGAGCGTCTCGAAGATCAACTGAGCATCGTCTTCCCTCTCCAGGTCGATCGTAACGAGCCGCACATAGTCCCCACATGCCGTGTACAATGATTCGAGCCGATCGGTGAAGCCATCGTTCTGGGGCGCGAGCCAATCGTTGATCGACTTGTAGAAGAAAAGATAGGCGTCGGCAATCGGGGTGACCGACCTCCTCCGCATCGGCTTTGCCGGTGTACGCCGCGCGGAGTTCTTCCGGCGACCTGACCAGCATCACGCGGCGAAAATGCTCTCGATCGACGTTGGTGGGCCAGACCTTGAATTGCTCGTCTGGGTCCGAACTCATAGGGTCGTCATTTCGGGTCAACTTCCAAAGCGCTTTGCGGTATTTTTCGTTTTCCAGCGCCCCGCACACGTCGCAAAACGCCTCCAGGAAAACCTGGATTGTCGTCAACCGCTGCTGGCCGTCGATAACCAGGCGGGTGTCAAGATGGATGCTGCCTGTTGGGAGCTGGTCGAGTACGATCGCCCCCAGAAAGTGCGCCGGCGTGGGCTGTTTGAGGAGCAACCGTTCCGCGACGGCACGAATGTCCTCCCAGAACGGCTCCCACTGCGTTTCACGCTTCCACACGTAAGGACGTTGGAAGAGTGGCACGATATGGCGCCGATCACAATTGAACATCGCCCGGACGCTCAGTGTCCCGGTATGCATAGGGCATCTCCAAGTGTGCTGCGTTATTTCGGTGTCCATCCCGGGGAGTAGCCCCGATGACGACTTTGGTGTCCGCTGGCTCTTTGTCTTGCCCCCGCCGGACTTCTTGGTCGCGGCCTCAGCAGCCTGGCCGGCGATGGCTTCCTCTTCGGCACGCTTCTTGTTCAGTTCCAGCAGGCGGGCGAGGACTTCATCGCGGAAGTCGTCGGGCCAGCGGTAACGCCAGGGCTTCTTCCTCCCTCTCCCTCTGGGAGAGGGCTGGGGTGAGGGGTCGTCGTCTTCGTCCTCTTCTTCGTAGTCCAGAAGAAACTCGCACGTGGGCTTCAAGTCAGTCCAGCCGTAGGCGTCGAGCACGGCCCGGTCCATCGCCGCGTGCAACTCGCGGAGCTTGACGATGTCGGGCGAGGTCTCGGCCGGGTTGTGGAAGCGGTTGTAGGTCTTCGTCAGCCCCTCGTTGTTGCGGACCATAAGCGCCGCCCGGAACTCGTAGTACTCGCGGCCGGCGGCTTCCAGCGGGAGTAGGGAGTCGGGAGTGGGGAGTGGGGGATTCGCCGCCGCATGTTCCAACACGCCGGCAGGGAACGGGAAGGTCACGAAACAGTCTGTTGGGGTGTATTGCAGGTCGTCCTTCAACGTGCTGCTGAAGGTCCGCGCCCAGATCTCGTGTACTCGCGACTGAAGAACACAGAACGCCGAAAAGGAGTCGAATCGGAATGCGATGATCTTATCATTCACGATGCCGCCCGTGCGTATGAACGTGAAGCCGAGAGTGCGGCTTATTCTGGCGAGAACAATTACTCGCGAAAGCCCACCAATCGCGCGGTACAACTCAACTGCACGGTGACCGTATTGCCACCATTTTGCGCGAAGAGTTCCACTCTTCGTCAGCCTTGTTGGCTTCACGTACTGCTCAATGATGCTGAGCAACTTTGGGTGGCGCTCCAGCTCGGTTTCGTCGATATCGCCAAAGTCGATTGCCTTTCGCGGGTAGTCCACTACGGGCATAGCGTTCAGGTCCTCTCCGCCGATATACCCGCGAATGAACTGAGCACTATTGGGCTCCGCGCGAATCACGTGATCCGCTAAGTGGGTCGGCGGACACGATGGATTGTCGTCATCAAAAACGAATCCGATGCCCTGGACTTTCGATCCGAGGAACGCCTTGGACTGACACACGACCAGGGGCGTCGGATCCTCATCATGGGCCGAGGCGAGTAGGAATGCGCAGATTCGCGGTACTGGTGTGTAATCCAAGAGACAGGTGGCTTGGGTTGTTCCTCGGCAAATGTGTACGACGCTAACAACCACTGCTGCTGCGCCCGGCCAACGCATACGGCGTCGCGCTGAGTAAATCGTGCCCCTGTCCCTGACAATTTGAAGTAGGCCACTTCGGCGCGTGTCTCCTTGAGCAATCGTGTTTGTGGCAACGAAGCCAAACGCTCCGAGTTGGCGGAGCAAAATGAACGCTTGGCGGAAAAAGAACGCAACCAAATCTGCCTTGCCGCCAGAGCCTGGATGCCGCACGCGAAGCCAATCCGTGTACGTTTCGCCCATGGTCTCAGCCAAGCCCGTCACTCCGCTAAACGGCGGGTTTCCCACGATGGCGTCGAACCCGGGATTCTCGGCGCCGAACACCTCGGGAAACTCGATCTGCCAATGGAACGGAGTGACCGGCCGGTCGCCGGAACGGAGGTCCTGGACGGCGGCGGCCAGCGGCACGCGGTGCTCCATTTTCGCCTGCGGCGAAAGGTACGCAGCCAACTGGACTGCCAACTCGTCGAGCTTCTGTTCCCGCTGCCGATGCTTCTCAGCGAAGAAGTAGGCAGCGATCACCAGGTCGCCAGCCAGCCGGGCCAGTGAAAGCTGCTCGTCGGCCACGTCCAGTTGTTGGCGTAGGTGCTCGTAGGGCACGTCGTCGCGGGCGGCAAGGATCTTCTGGCGGAACTCGGTGACCCGCTTCATGCTCTCCTCGATCCGGTCGCGGAAGAAGTCGCGCTGCGGCTTCGGTTCCCAATGGAACGCGGCAATCTGAGTTTGCGACAAGCCCACGAGCGAATCACCGGCCCGCAACGAGTGGTCGAGGAAGGTGAACGGGAGGTCCTTCGCCAGCGTCGCCAGCCAAAGTGATAGCTTAGCCAAGTCGACGGCCATCGGGTTCTTGTCCACGCCGTACACACACCGCTGCGCAATAAGCCGCCGGGTATGCAGCACCTCGTCCTCGTCCGGCGGCAGTTTCGGGACCTGGTTGTGGACGTGCCATGCCTTGACCAGTTCGTCGCCAAGCTGCCGGCAGGTTTCGACCAGGAACGCGCCCGAACCCATCGCCGGGTCGCACACGTTCAGTGCGAGGATCTGCTCGGGCGTCGGGCTGGGACCAAGTCGCTCCAGCACCGGGCGGAGCGTGGTGCGGACGATTGGCTCGGTGAGGGAGCGGGGCGTATAGTGCGAGCCGGATCGGCGTCGCTCGTCAGACGGCTGAAGGACCATCGCCCCCTTGGGCA
>CAYGZA010000291.1:0-8812 GCA_964354135.1 uncultured Planctomycetaceae bacterium | reverse complement strand
GTAGAGCAAGCCGCGGGCGTCGTTGCCAATGATCTTCACCCCGCCGCCCGGCCGGAAGTTTTCCCCACGGGCGAGCGCCATCGGCGCCCTGGACCTTCTTGGTGCGCAGGTACAACCGATCGTTGAACACGACCGCGTGGCCTTCCGTGCCCGCGACCAGCAGTGCCACGGGTTTTTCCGGTTCCACCCATCCTGCGGAAATAGTCCCCGTCACGCCGTTCTTGAACCGAATCATGCCCTGCCCCGTCTCGTCGCAGTTCGGGTACCGGTTCGTCACCGTCCGAATGTCCGCCATGACGGATTCCACGTCGCCCATGAGCCACATCAGCATGTCCAGCGCGTGCGTGCCGGTGTCGGCGAAACTGCCCAAGGCCCCCCAGTTCCGATCAACCATCCACTTCAGGTTATCGTCGAAGGCCCCTTGGAGAACGCAATCGTTGCAGAAAGAACATTGGACCCGGACGATCCTGCCCAGGTTGCCCTTCTCGATGTTCTCCTTGATGAAGAGATGCTTCGGGATCGTGCGGAGATGGTAGCCGGTGGTGAAGAGCACGCCCGCCTTGTCCACAGCATCGGCGATTTGCGAGGCGTCCTTGGCGGCGACGCCAATCGGTTTTTCGATGAAGAGGTGTTTCTTGGCCTTGGTCGCGACGGTCGCCAGCTCCATGTGCAGGCTGGTCTCGGAGAGGATCACGACGCCCGAGAGGCTTGCATCGCTGAGCGCCTCGGCCGCCGATTTGGCAACCTTAGCGCCGCACTCCTTGGCATACCGCTCGGCTCGCGCCGCGTCGTGATCCCAGACGTAGGCGACCGTCACGTCCTCTCGCGACTGGAGCACTTGTAGGAACATCGGCGCGTGCATGTGTGCGGCGCCAAGCAAAGCCAGTGTCACGCCCGTGCTCTCGGCAGCCGGAGCCGCCCTCCCGGCCAACGCCGCGGCTCCGGTCACGCCGATCGTCGTGACGAAACCTCTGCGCGTGATGGAATGTCGAGCAGCCATTGAATCACTCCACTCCAAGGTCCCTGCAATTGACTACCGAATCGGTGAGCGTGAGGCGGCGGAAGCCGCGGAAGCGGTGGAACGTGAGGTGGTTCGCGTCGTGGGCGTTGTGGGCGCCGCCAAGGCCGTCGTCGTAGGCAGTGCGAATTGTGGCGATGATGTCCGCTCCGTCGAACTGCCAGTCGGGGTATTGAAAGCCGTGCCGGCTTACGTCGGGATGGTAGAGGAGAATGCAATTGACCTGCCACTTGCGCAAGTCGGGAGAACTCGTCAGAGCGAGGGTATTGCGGACGCTGCCGGCCCGAGGGCCGCGATACTTCGGCGGGACGTAGTTGGTCAACGACCAGTACCGCTTCGACTCCGCGTCGTAGCGGATGGTGAACTTCTTCGCGCCGCCGGGAAAATCGACCCATCCCGCGTCCGGGTTGAAGCTGATCGATCGGCCGTCCTCGCCGACATCAAGCACCGCCGCTCTGCCGCCCTCGGGGCAGTCGACTCGCAGGATGTCGACGATCCGCCCGTCGGGCGTGACGACCGCGTTGCCTTCGAGCCAGCCGTTGAACTTGCCGCCAAGCCAGGCGGGGTCGCCGCTCGCGCGGTTGGTGCAGGTCCAGCTTTCCGCCCGCAACAGGTCGGCGTCGACCGGCGCGGACATCGTCATGGCCCGAAACGGCATGCCCCAGCGGCGAGGTTCGGTCGTGTCCTCGACGCCGCGCCAGAGGCGGCCTTTGTGAACGACGACCGGAACCGGGGCGCAGTGGTAGCGGCCCGCAAGCAGCAGCCCGGTGCTGTTGTCCTTGGGCTCGGTCCACGTGCGGCCGCCGTCCTTCGACCGCCGGATAACGACGTTACCGTAATGGGCCAGCGTGCCCAGGATGTGCAGCTCGCCGCGGTGGACGAAGAGCGTGGACCAGAATTGCCCGTCGATGTCGGCCAGGTGCTTCCAGGTGTGGCCCCTATCCGCGGACCGGAAGACCCGCGTCATCGCCCGTGTGTGCTCCGTGGACTTCGGCCCAAAAAGGTCGTGCGAGGCGACGTAGTCGCCGCTGGGGAGGATCGCGATGCTGGGCGAGCCGATGTAGATGCCGGACTTGGCGGGCGAGTGGTCAATCACCACCGCCGGCACTCGCGAGCGGCCGGCATGAGTGGCCACGAAGTCTACCAACTCCTGGCACCGAAAGAACTCGGGACAGACCTCATGGCCCTTGCCGGGGATGACGATCAGCTTGACCGGGCCGCCCAAGGCACGGTAGCGTCGTGCCAGCTCGCCGGAGTTCTTCTCCAGTGGGACCACCGTGTCCGCATCGCCATGCACGTGAAGGATCGGCACGCCCGCCTTGGCCAACGGGGCAAGCCGGTCGATCGGGTCGTGCTCGGCAAGGCGGGCTTCCAGGTCGGCGGCACTCATCCCATAGGCGCCGCTTGCCTTGTCCAGGCCTGGATAGCTGCGGAGGTCGCAGACCGTGTAGATCCCGGCGATGCAGGCCACGCGCCCGGCATTCTCAGCGGCCCAGTTGTAGAGCATTAGCCCGCCGCGGCTCTGCGGCAAGAGGCACGGCCGCTCGGACATCCCATAGCGCGTGGTCAGCGTTTCCCACAGCGCGGTGAAGACCTTCCGGCCTCGCGGGCTGCCGTACGACTCGCCCACGTCGACCCCTGCCATGCCGATCCCTTTAGCCAGCCATTGTTTGAGCATCCATGCGTGGCTGGTGTTCGGATGCCCGATCACCGGGGCGTACCAGACCCAGGGCATCGGGGAGGGGCCTGTCTTGCCCTTCGGCCGGATGAGGAACGCGGGGGAGCCGGCCACTTCGAAGAAGTCCGCTGTGCAGGAAAGCTGATCGGCCAGCGCTTTCACGGCAGGAAGTGTCGGCCGCGACGAACGGGCCTCACTTGCGGCCTCACCGGCCCCCGCCGTGGCGTCGAAAGCAGATGCGATACCGGCCAGCCCCCACAAGATCATCTTCAAAGCGGCGGCCATCCTCGTTCGCGTGGCTCTCATCCATCCACCTTCTTTCCATCGTTGGCCGTCACGGAGACCGACTCCCTGCGGTGCGCTCTCCGTTCTCGCCAGCTCCGCTCAGCGACCAGGCACCGGCAGGTCGGTTCGAGTGCGGTCCACCGAGATACCAAGCGAGGAGAACCATGGAAACAGGTCCTCGCCCACCGCGCTGCTCCACACCGCCACGCAGTCGTCTAAGGAATAGCCCTTGCGCCCAGGTTGCAGAATCCGCCGCTTGGTCTGGAAGTACTTCGCCAGCGCATCCTGCCCGAACTTCCCCCGCATTTGCTCGAAGATCCAATACGACTTCCCCCAAACCACGTCGTTGGGCGCGTCCTTGTCACGGATGTCCAGCTTGTTCATGTCCGGATCGAGCTTGCGGGCGCGGGCGATGGTCCGCTCCAGCGTCTCTTGGGCCTCCTTCATCCCCAGTCGCTTGCCGACTTCGATCCCCAGATACGTGGCGATGGGCTCGTTCCACACAGGCTCGCTGTACGGCAGCACCCAGGAGTGGCCTGCCTCGTGCGCGATGAGTTCGATCATCGGGTAGCGGTTGCGAGGGTAGTCGCCCCACCAAGCCCCGATGCCGATACGATTGCCGCTGGAGAAGCCGCCGCCGCCCGTGGGGAGCATGAGCAGGTTGGTCAGAGTGCCTTTGGAGGGTGAAACGCCGGTGATCTCCTCCAAATGCTTCTTCACGAGGCGGTACTCTTGCACGATCGCGTCCGCGAAGACCTTGGTGCCTTCGTTGTACTCCACGGTCAACCCATCCAACTGGTGCGAAAGTTCGGCAAACTGTCCTTTCGGGGGCCGGACGGGATCGACCGGCTTGTTCCGCACAAGGTCCTTCAGCAACGGCTTGATCCATTCCGCATTGACGGGGTCCTTTGCGTCGGGCCGGTGGCCGAACAGCCCGCGGCTGGCCACCAGCACGAAGCCCTTGCCAAGCGGCCGCCGAGCCATGACCGGACGCCCCCGCTTGTCGGTCACAAGCAGCGTCCACCTCCCTTGAAGCTGGAGGATGCCCCCACCGTAGTATGCCACCGACTTGGCGCGAAGTGATGTCGCTGCTTTCAGCGGCTTCTCCGCAGGGTCGGGGAGAAACGCCGCTCCGAAGGCATTGGCCAGAGATTGAATGTGGAACGGATACCGTGGCTCGCCGCGAGGGTGGTCCGCCGTGATGACCGCCGCACCTCCCGCTTCCACAAAGCGCCGAACGTGAGCGATGCTATCGGGTGCGTAGGGTACAGGGCCAGGACCGCTGCTGAGCACCAGCAGGTTGACGTTGTCGAGGTCGAGCTTGGAGAGCGTGCCCCAGTTGCGTGCATCGGCCCCGTCAGCTTCACCGATGTATTGACTCCAATAGCGGCCATCCATGTAGAACGTGAACTCGTGCGAGATGTCCGAGACCGAGTGAATACGCGGTCCGGCCTGCGGAGCCAGCGAAACCACCAACGCCATGTAGACGGAAACCCGAGCCATGCCTACCTCGTCGCGCTATCAGCGGTGCGTTCGGCCCCTCGTCGCTTGTTCCTTGGCTCCATAATAGCCCGCCGCGGTGATTCACGCCAGAATTGGTGGCAACACCGGACGCCGCGGACATTCCCTTGGGAGGGCCGGGCGGTTGGTCGGCCTCGTCGTCGTGCATCAGGTTGATGAACACACGGACGCCGACACCGATGATCGCCTTCACCTTGTTGCAGTGTTCCGTTCGCCGATGCTCGGGGTGAACGGAACAGCAAAGCGGCGAGCCAAGACGAGCGGCTTTCGCGGAGCGGGACAGCAGTCCTGATCGCCGATGCCCGCCTGGCAGAGCTGGGGGGTGTGTGGATGCAGATTGGTGCAGTCCGGCCTCAGGAGCGGCGAGCAGGATGGCACCGTGGGGGGCACCAAGGGCGGGGAAGAGGGCACGGGGGGGCAGCACCGTTCAGTGCGACTGCCTGACCGGTCAATGGGGCCGCGGCTTCTCAGCCGCGGAAAGCTGGCGCGACGACTCCCAGATTGTCGAGCAACGAGTTGCCGTCCGCACTCGGGACGGGCAAAGGACTTACGGCAACGCCGCGGGTCGCCGATGATCCCCGCCTGGCAGAACTGGAAGGTCGTGGCCGGCGACTCGGACGCCGTGCGGCTCTTGAGCTATTGGGACAGGGCGGATCGCCAGGACGCCTCGTATCGCCTCATGGCCGTCGTGGGCCCGCAGCCGCTGCGCCTGACGAGCAAGGTCGCGGTCCGGTCCCTACAAGGACCAATTGCTCCTGGCGGTCACCCGTCCGCCGCAGGCCCGACCCAGCAGGCTGGAGGTCCGCGTGGAGGGGGAGCCGGTGGGCCGGTTCGAGGTCCCGCCGCGCCACGGGGCGGACGCTCCACCCCTGGTCATTCCGCTGGGGGCATACCACGGGCGGCAGGTGACCGTGGAGCTGATCCACGAGTCGGCGAGCGACCGGGCCGCGGTCGATTGGGAAGCGATCAGCGTGGTGGGCCGCACCGCCGTGCCGCGTTGGTAGTCTGGGCCAGGGGAACGAAGCGGAGCTTCGTAGGGATGGGTTCCAAAGCAGGGGCTTCGGAACCAGAATGACGGTAAGGATGAAGGATGAATGGGAGTTGTTCCCGTCATTATCCTTGTCCTCTCGGTCCTTCGACGCGCATTCAGGTCGCGAAATAGGTATAGTGTCACCTGAATTCGCCTGACTGCGCTTGTCGACGCTGTGTCAAGTGTTAAGAGTTGACCCCGCCGGGGTCTCCCCGTTCCAGGAGCGTCCGCTTCCACTGCTGGATCTGACCGGGATGCAACGCGAACTGGCTGGCCAGCTCGCTCACCGTCTTCCGCTCGCGCACGGCCTCGATGGCCACCTTCGCCTTGTACGCCGCCGCATGCCGCTTCCGCCTCTTGCGCATCTTTCCCTCCTGGAAACGCGCCCTGCGTCCGCCTTGACTCCATCCTCTCTCATCGGCCAAACTCTCACTTCGCCGGTGGTCCAGTTCTTGGGGGCCACATCAACCGTTCGTCGCAACGCCTCGCACTCTTTCGTCAGCCTGGCCTCTTCGTGTGGAGACATGCCGCCCACTCCCAAAGAAAAAGGGAACGCCGTCAAGGCTGCTCCAACAACCTCCGCGAAAAGGTACAAACGAACAGCACAAGGCGGGCGTTCCCCATTGGAGAACGGGCTTGCACTGCTTCGTCTGTACAAGGGCCTTTCGATCCAGGTTCGCGGTTTCGTAGGAAGCAGCAAATTTGACGCTATCGCGTCAGTTCAGATTGTCGGGTCTTAATTCCACATCAATTGGTCTTAATCTTTCTGATTAGAAATCCCCTCCGAGTTTTCGCGGGGGAGGTCTAGTTTCACTGTAGGAACTTGCGATGGAATCCCTCGTCTCTTGGCGGGCTTGTACCAACTCAACGCAAGGTGCATGACCACGCCGACGAACGCCGCCGTGGCGATTGCGGGCAAACCGCTCGGGAAGATGCCTGGAACAATTATGGGAAGAAGGCCACCGGGGTAGCCGATGTTGCCGCCGATGCCGATCACCATGATTGTTGCGCCGATCGCAAGTTGAAGCGGATCAGAGACTAAGTCCACCTCCTTCTCCGTTATAAGTGCGATGCCCTGCATCCCGATTGCGCCGAATAGGTAGACTGCGAGACCGCCGCTCACGAATACCGGAACCGTCCCAACCAACGCCGCGAACTTGCCAACGAACGCAAGTAGGAGACAGATCACGCCCGCCGCAAACAGCGCTCGACCTGAGTAGTTTCGCGTAATCACCATGAGCGAGTTGTTCTCGCCATAGTTGGTGCCAGCGGTCCCACCGCAGACCCCACAGATGACATCACCCACGCCATCGCAGATCAGGTTGACACCGACGTGGCTGTCGAGAAACACTTTGGACTTTCCCTGTTCTTGGGCGAGTTTATCGACATACAGACTCATTTGATACAAGTGCGCAGTTGATTCTGGAATCGTTGCGATCGTCATTATCGAAATGCTAAATACAGCGGTCATCACGAGTGGGCCAGAGAAGTTGGGCCACGTGAGATGTGGTATTGCGAACCACGGGGCGGACGCGACATGCTCGAAGTTGATTTGATCCGGCGCAATTACCAGGGTGAGGGCGTAACCCGCAATGGCCCCGAACAGGACCGGCAGCATCCCGAAGAGTTTGCGGCCTTGCAGGAGGTGCGACCGGAGCGAGGGCTTCGGAGTCTCGGCCGCCTTGGGCGTCCCAAGCGGAGCGCGGGCTTGCAGGAGATGCGACCACGCCACTGTAACGATCAGCGTCGTGAACGCAATTGCCCAATAATACTTTGTGAAATCCTTTGTGAATGACATCTCGAGCGCGGTCTGTGCGAGTCCAAACCCAATCACGCACGCCACCGATCCTGTGACTACCGGCGGCAACACCCTATCAAGGGCTTTCTTTCCAATGCTCTTTATGAAAAAGCCGACGATGATGTTGAATATGCCGCTGACGACGATACCGGCTTGCATGAGTGCGATCAAATCATCGGGGGCCGGAACGCCAAACGCCAGCTCGTGATTCATCGCCTTGGCAATGCCGAGATAGGCCGCAATGTAGCTGAAACTTGATCCGTAGAAGAGCGGGATGAACGTTCCAATGCCGTTCTTGGAGAGTGTTAGCGCGACAATCGTTGCTAGTCCCGCTGCGAGAAGCACGGTACTCGTATGGAAGCCGCAGAGAAGCGCGACTAAGATTGTCGCTGGGAACATCGTCAGCACATGTTGAAAACCGAAGAGGATCAACCGGCCGATGGGTACTCGGTCGTTCGGCAGATACTCAGTTGCAGCAAGTGCCATGAATTACTCTCCTGTAGTTGTCATCAACATCTCTGTATAGGCAATGAATCCACTTGACTTCATCGAGTGCGACCGATGACACTGCCAACGGATTCCCGTCAGCGAATCAAGTCGAAGACGCAGCTTCGCTTTGCGCATCCTACCGTCGCGCCAGCCACGATGGAGATTGCCAGCAGTGTACCTGTCACGTCCCATCCCCCATTCACGCCCTGAACGCAGAAATCCAGGCGCAGACGCCTGCTATAACGGCAAACAAAAAATACATTAGCTTGGAGGCTGGGTCCTCCACCCAAGGTGAGTCCCACATCAAGCCAACTACAAATGGAAGCACCGAGCCAGAAACGCGGATCATTTTCACGCGCCAACCTGCTGACTCCCCACCGAAGCGGTTCTTCAGTGTTACCTTGGAGTCGCTTACGATTACCGCTGACACATCAGGAGTGGCACGCACACGGCGCGCCCTGCGTCGCTCCGTTTCCTCGTTCAGCTTGATTTCCGCGAGCAGAGCACGGACGTAGCTCTCCACTGCGGTTTTGACTTCGTCCTTCGCCGGAGCGCTATATCCTACTAGATTGGAATCGGGTATTTCGTGTTGTATGGGCACTGGACTTCTCCCGAGCTTCCATCGCCGTCCCAGGTCTTGCTCGATCTCGCTCGTTTCGCGCTTACGGCCTATCCCAAAACCCTGGCTTGTTTCAAGGCGATGTAGGCAAAGTCGCGCAGCGATGACCGATAAAACCTCGTTGAACTGAGCCGCGGAGCGTCAGGGGGCTTCCGGCGTCTTCCTGTTGGGGATTGTATCAAAAGGGGGGAGGGATTGGAAGCGGGCCAAAGGGGCGGCGGGGGCAGCGGGAAGGCAGCGGGAGGTCGGAAGTCGGAAGAAGGGGGCTTTCAGCGATCGGCTTTCGGCTTTCCGCCCAGGGGCGAGCGAGGAGGGGCCCGGCGTGAGGAATTGGGGCCCGGACCCGCTTTTCCCTAGCCCAGGCGTTTACGCCT
>CAYGZA010000290.1:0-8876 GCA_964354135.1 uncultured Planctomycetaceae bacterium | reverse complement strand
AAAGCCCCGGGGTTCGAGAGGATCCCGGGGCTTTCTGCTTGTATTCCACTCTCGACGCCCTACCCTCCCGCGATCGTCAAACCCCACTGGGCCGACTACAGGAACCCGCAGTCCATGCCCAGCCGCGTCTGAAGCTCCTCGAACTGCCGGGCATACTGCTCGCCGGACGAATGCACGTGTTCCGCCTCGGTGATGAACTTTAGCTGTTCATCCCGGACGATGCACCGCTCGTCGAAAAGCCCCTCGTACTGGCGCAGCTCGTTGCCGTAGACGATCAGCAGCTTGTGCTCGTCGAACTGGATTTCTTGGGGGATGTCCGGATTGAGCACCGCCAGACCGGTGCAGCCGTCGTTGAGGAGCAGGTCCTCGAATTCCCAAAGGATGCTCTTGAGCACGGGGACGTCGATGTGCTCCCGGTAAAGGTCCATGTGCCCGCTGTGATCGCGGTTGTGGCTCGTTTCCAGGACGACGTCGACGACCGTTCCCAACGGATCCAGGAGGTCCATGAAGACCTCGAAGAGCGATTCGTGGGAGACGGCGCCCATGAGCACGGGCACGGTGGTGCGGTTTTGCTCGTCGCGGTAGGAATCGTGCCGGTAGCCCTGGCGGGGCACGACCTGGAGATCGTAGGAGGGACGGACCGCCTCGGTCAGCAGGAAATCGCCGTACCGCGACACCCCCAGATGGGTTTCCAGCTCCTCTTCGGTGAGCTTCTCGAAGCTGCTGGTCCCGACCGGGATCGCCCCGTCGCGGAAGACATTGCGGAAGAATTTCTTGAGGAAGCCCATCGGCGTCTCTTCACTTCGGCAGACCGATCTTCGTGGGATCACCGCAGCAGCGCCGCAGCGGAGAGCCCTCTAGGAAACCTTAGGTTACGCTGGATCGATGCAGTTTTGTCCTTTGTCTCGGCGAAGGAGAGGCGCCTCGCCGGCGGCGGCATAATCGGAACAACTGGTGTTTCCGGTGCGGTCTGACAGGTGCGCCGGCCCTGCCCCGCGGGCCCTTTGGCCGCCGGCCGCGCCGGTGGTTGCGGGCCGCAAAGCGGTGGTTGCGGGCCGCAAAGCGGTGGTTGCGGGCCGCAAAGCGGCGGAACGGGACTACGCTAATGTAGCACCAAAAAATGCGGAGGGCGGGTGCGGCCGTGCGTTCTCCAGAAAGCGCTCGCCCCCGTTGAGAATCTGCGGGCGGGGCGGGGAGTTTATCGCCCCTCGCGGCGAGCGGTCCAACTGGTATACTGAGAGTGCGGTCGCTTTTGGGCCCCAACTCTCCAGGGGAGACGGATGAGAAACGTCAACGCCGTTCGTCCGAATCACCCGGCTCACGGCGGATGGATGGCAGCCGCCGGGGTGATCTTCTGCGCTACTCTCCTGAACGGCTGCAAACCCGGCCCATCCACTGCCCCCACCTCTCTCCAAGAGAGATCCGCGCCGCCGGAACGCGAAACCTGGGAGGTCTCGTACATTCAGAAGGCCCGGGTCGGATACACGCACACCACGGCGCACCGGCTCATGCGCGATGGGCGGGAGGTCGTCCGCACGGAGTCGCGGAGCCGCCTCCGCGTCGTGCGGTTCGACACGCCGATGGAGACCGACATCCTCCTCGTCAGTCTGGAAACGCCCGAGGGCCAATTGCGCGAGTTCCGCAGTGAGACGGGCCCGAACGCCGCTTCCATGGCGACCGAGGGACGCGTTGTCGGGGACGAGATGCAACTGAAGATCACGACCAAGGACAAGACCGTCGCGACGTCGATCCCATGGTCGGCCGAATACGGCGGCTTCTTTGCCGCCGACGAAAGCCTCTTCCGCCGGCCGATGAAATCCGGCCAGCGCCGCACCATCCGCGCCCTGGTCCCGCTGACCAACCAGGTGGCCGCCACGGAGCTGGTCGCAGGGGACTACGAGACCGTGGCACTCCTGGACGGCACGCGGAAACTCCTTCGCATCGACGCTGCAACGAAACTCGACAACCAGACGATTCGTGAAGCCATTTGGTGCGATCCCGGCGGCGAGATCTGGAAACGCCGCGCCGAGATGCTCGACACGGAGACCTACCGCACCACGCAGGCGGTGGCCCTGGGCGACGGCAGCCCCGTCGATCTGGACATTGTCTGGAAGCTCTCGATCCCCGTCGATCGGGTGCTGGTCCGGCCGCACCAAACCAAGCGGGTCCGCTATCGGGTCCACCTGGACGGAGAGGACCCGGCCGGCGCGTTTGTCGCCGGGCCAACCCAGCAGGTCCGTTCGATCGATCCCCACACCGCCGAGGTGACGGTTTTCGCGGTCCGGCCGGGCCGGCCCTCGGGCAATCCCGACGCCAAGGACGAACCCCCAACCGACGGCGACCGGGAGCCCAACAACTTCATTCAAAGCGACAACTCCAAGATCCTGGAGGCTGCCCGCAAGGCCGCGGGCGATTCCGGCGATCCCTGGCAGATTGCCGTTGCCCTGGAGCGTACTGCGCGGGAGTTGATCCCCAAGCGGGGTTTCACTCAGGCGTTTGCCAGCGCCGCCGAGGTGATCGAGAGCGGAGAGGGCGATTGCACCGAGCACGCGGTCTTATTGGCGGCGATGGCGCGAGCCCGGGGGATCCCGGCCCGTGCGGCCATCGGGCTGGTGTATAAGGACCAGACCTTTCTCTACCACATGTGGGACGAGCTCTACGTTGCCGGCCGCTGGATTCCGATGGACGCCACGCTCGCCCAGGGGGGAATCGGCGCGGCCCATCTGAAGCTGGCCCATAGCAACCTTCAAGGGGCATCGGCGTTCAGCAGCATCCTGCCGGTGGCCCAGGTCGCGGGCCGGCTGAAGATCGAAATCCTAGAAGCAGAGTAGACGGTGTTCGCCCGCACCGCGCCTTGACGGGCTTCGTTCGGGGCCCACGCTCAACCGCTGCCCACGCCCTTGAAATCCGGGGAACTGAGACGTATCTTAAAATGTTTCGGCAAGAACAGTTAATCCCCCCGTTGTAGGGCCCTTGCGAGCGAGAGGTGCCCCGTGGCCATGGCTGTGAACCAACCGACGACCGTCTCCGGAAAAGCTACCGGTCCGCAACTGACCAGCGGGGCCGACATCGTCGTCCAGTCGCTCGTGAACCACGGGGTGGATACCGTCTTCGCCTACCCGGGCGGGGCGAGCATGCCGCTCCACCAGGCCCTCACGCGGTTCCGGGACAAGGTCCGCGTGATTCTGCCGCGCCATGAGCAAGGGGGCGGGTTCGCCGCCCAGGGCTATGCCCGATCCACCGGAAAGGTGGGGATCTGCATGGCCACCAGCGGCCCGGGGGCCACGAATCTCGTCACCCCGATCGCCGACGCAAGGCTCGATAGCATTCCCATTCTCGCGATCACCGGCCAGGTTGGGACCCCGGTGATCGGTACCGACGCCTTCCAAGAGACGCCGATCGTCGAGGTCTGCCGCAGCGTCACCAAGCATCATTACCTGGTCACCGACGTGAACGACGTGGCGCGAGTGCTTCGCGAGGCGTTTCACGTGGCGACCACCGGGCGCAAAGGTCCGGTGCTGGTCGATCTGCCGAAGAACGTCCAGAACGCGCAGACGTTTCCCAATTACGACGCCCCGATGGATCTGCCCGGGTACCGCGTCGACCATCTCAAAGCGAAGCCCGAAGAGATCGCCCGCGTGGCCGAGGCGATCAGGCGGTCGAAGCGGCCGGTGATCTATGCCGGCGGCGGGGTCATCTCTGCGGACGCCGCCCCGGAACTGCGGGCCTTGGTCGAGAAGACCGGCATTCCCGTGACCATGACGTTGACCGGCCTGGGGAGTTTCCCGGGGGACCATGCCTTGTCGTTGGACATGCTCGGGATGCACGGCAGCGTGTACGCGAACTACGCCGTCAATGAATGCGATCTCTTGTTGGCGCTTGGAGTGAGATTCGACGATCGGGTCACGGGCAAGGTCGCCGAGTTCGCCAAGCACGCCATCGTGGTACACATCGACATCGACGCCTCAGAGATCAACAAGGTCAAACGGGTGGACCTGGCGGTTGTGAGCGACGTCAAGCACGCCCTCGGCGAGCTCAACAAGATCGTCGAGCCGCCGAGAGAGCCCCTCGACGACTGGATCAAGAAGATCAACGACTGGAAGGAGTCGGAACCGTTCTGCTTTGACGAGAGCTTCGATGGCATTCTACCGCAGCACGCGATCCAAGAGCTTTGGAGACTAACCAAAGATAGGGATACTGTTATCGCTACGGGGGTGGGGCAGCACCAGATGTGGGCGGCCCAATTCTACAAATCCCGCCATCCCCGCCGTTTCCTCTCGAGTTCCGGATTGGGAACGATGGGCTTTGGGCTCCCTGCTGCCGTGGGGGCCAAGGTGGCTCATCCCGACAAGCTCGTCGTCGACATCGATGGCGACGGCAGCCTGCTCATGAACATCCAGGAAATGGCTACGTGCTTTTGTGAGAAGGTTCCCGTGAAGGTGATGCTGCTCAACAACCAGCATCTGGGGATGGTCGTTCAGTGGGAAGACCGTTTCCACGCCTCGAACCGGGCCCACACCTACCTCGGCCCGATTGACCATCCCGAGGCGGTCGGCTTGGGCAACGGGATTGGACCGGAGCAGCGCTATCCCGATTTCGTGGCGATCGCCGCCGGATTCGGCTGGAAGGCGCGGAACATCTGCCGGAAAAGCGAGCTCCAGGGCGCTCTGGGCGAGATGATTGAGTCGCCCGGGCCGTTCCTTCTGGACATCGCGATCCCGTATCAGGAGCACGTCTTGCCTATGATCCCGTCGGGCATGACGGTCAAGGACCTGATTCGCGAGTGAGCCGGAGCCACCGGGGACGGATCCCAGGCTGCGGACGGTCGACCCGGAGTTGTTTACCCGTCGGTTTCCCGCCAGTCGACCAGGTGCAGCTCCACGGTGCGGCGGCCGCGGAAGGTGTTGATCACGGGCCGAAAGGCCACGTCGAAGGGACGATCCAGCTTGGCGAGCTCTTCGGCCCGCTCGCCCTCGCCGAAGGCGACGGCCCGGAGCGTGACGTTGTGCTGCCTGACCCGCATCGAGAGGTGTTGCCCGTTGGACCCGATCGCGCGCGGCGGGTCCGCCAAGGTCACGTGGCTGGCACACAGAAGCGGCCGGCGGTTCCCTTGCCCGAACGGGGCCAGTTGCTCGATCTGGTTGACCACCGGCAGGGTAAAGGCGCTGAGCGGCGCCTCGCCGTCGATCCAGAGGTCCGCCACGCGATCCGTTTCCGCGAGTTCGCCCGCGGCATGTTCGCAGAATTCCGCCCGGAAGGCATCGAACTTCGCCGGCTCGATCGTCAGGCCCGCGGCGGCAGCGTGCCCGCCGTGGCTGACAAGATGATGGCGGCAGGCCTCCAGTGCAGCGTGCAGGTGGAAGCCGGGAATGCTCCGGGCCGAGCCGACCCCCGGTTTCACGCCCATCCGGTCCCAGGCGATCAGCACGACGGGCCGATGGAATTTGTCGGCCAGCCTGCCGGCCACGATCCCCAACACGCCCGGATGCCAACCGTGGTGGGCCAAGACCAGCGCGGCGTCCTGCGCCGGATCGAACTGTTCCTTGGCCTGCTTGAGGGCCACCAGATACATGCCGCGCTCCAGCGTCTGCCGGGTGGCGTTCAGCCCGTCGACGTACTGGGCCAGCTCGTCGGCCCGCTCGGGCCGGTCGGTGACCAGAAGCTCGACGGCGAGTTGCGCTTGCCCCAGTCGGCCGGCCGCATTCAACCGGGGGGCCAACGCAAAGGCCATGTCCTCCGCGTCGAGTCGCGGTTTCTCCGCCAGACCGGCGATCTTGAGCAGGGCCGTCACTCCCACCGAGGGCTGCTGCTTCAGGCTTACCAGTCCGTGCCGCACGAGGACCCGGTTCTCGTCGACCAGCGGGACCACGTCGGCTACCGTGCCCAGGGCGGCCAGGCCCACGGCCTGCACGAGAAAGTCCTTCATGGCCGGGGCAACCCTGGCGGCCCCGCTGGCCTGCTGGCAAAGCGCCCAGGCCAGTTTCAGGGCGACCCCCGAGCCGCTGAGGCCCGAAAACGGATACTCGTGCCCCGGCAATCGCGGATGAACGATCGCCGCCGCCTCCGGCAACCGGCAGCCCGGCTCGTGATGGTCGGTAACGATCAGGCTGAGGCCGCACTCCCGGGCGATCTCGGCTTCCTCGACGCTGGTGATGCCGCAGTCCACGGTCACGACCAGCTCGGCCTTCTCCGAAGCCAGCCGGCGGATGGCATCTCCGTGGAGGCCGTAGCCTTCGTCGGCGCGGCTGGGGATGTAGTAGCCGACATTCCCGCCCAGCAGCTTGATGCACTGGCGCAAAAGCGCGGTGCCGGTCACTCCATCGACGTCGTAGTCGCCGTAGACGACGATCCGCCGGCCGCTGCGGATCGCGTCGTGAACCCGCTCGGCAGCCTGACGGCAGCCCGGCACCTGGTCCGGGTCCCGGAGGTCCGAAAGCCTGCTATCGAGGAACCGGCGGGCGAGAACCGGATCGGAGATGCCCCGGCAAATCAACAACTGCGCCACCACGGCCGAGACGCCCGCGGCCCGCTGCAATGCGGCGATGCGGTCGGGATCGTGCGAGTGGATCCGCCAGCGCTTGGCCATGGCCGCGGGGGCGACTACTTCTTCTTTTCGGTGTGCAGGGTGTGCTTTCGCAGGCGGGGGCTGTATTTCTTGAGTTTGAGCTTTTCCGAGCCCGGCTTGCGGCGGAGCGTGTAGTTGTGATCGCCCGTCTCTTCGCAAACCAGGAAGACCACTTCCGCCTTCTTTTTCTTACCTTTACCGGCCATTCTCGTATCACCTGGATGGGCAAAGCCGCAAGTTGCTGAACTGTTGACCCGCCCATTGTAGCCGATAGCTCGGGCCTGGAAACAGGGGCCCGTCTATCCCCCAGAAATGCGTGGTCTTTGCCGGTCCAGGCTCGAGCGCGGGCCAGCCCGGTATGCTCGGGAGGGTGAGTCCAACTTCTTATTTTCGCGATCTTTCCTGTCTTGACTTGTTGACAGAACCCCTATCATCGCTATCTTGAATAGTCTCGGAGAGATGTGCAGCTTCTTGGAATTGCGCGAGGTGGGAAGCATAGAGAGAATGACGATTCCTCTTGTTTCTGCCAATCCACGCCATCGGTCTTACGGATTCGGAAATACACCGTTTCGATCGGCAGGCTGGTGCATTGCGGCAACGCGTCGGCTCGGCAGTGACCGCCGCGCACCCCCAAGGAATAGTTCTAAGTTGTTGGCACCAGAGGGCTTTCATCGCAAAGGAAGGTGACCGGGCCAATTTGGCATTGGACGTGCTTCTTGGCAGCGGCAGAGCGGTTCTGTTGTGCGAAGTAGCCGAGAACATCGTCCCCCCGCGTGTTGAGGATAGCATCTTGCCGAGAACCACCAGCCAGCCTGCCCGCAAGAACAGCCGCCGAAAGTCGAACGGCCGGAACGGCAATGGCATCCCTCCCATCGAGAGGACGTACCCCAGTTTCGCCGCCACCGTCGAGGAGGAGGAAGGGGAAGAGGTGGTGGTGGTTGCCGTGGATCAGGCGCCGTTGCCTGATGAGGAGGAACCCGTCGCGGACCTGTACGAGGGGTCGGAGGAACACGAGGTCTGGGCGACGGGCAAGGACGACCACATCGACGACCCGGTGCGGATCTACTTGATGCAGATGGGCGAGATTCCGCTGTTGAGCCGCCGGGAAGAGATCCACGCCGCGCGACGGATCGAGCTGTCCCGAAGGTTGTTCCGCCATTGCACGTTGGCTACCGACTTCGTGCTCCGGGCGGCCATAGGATTGCTGGAGAAGGTCCGCGACGGGAGGTTGCGATTGGACCGAACGGTTGAAGTCTCGGTAACCAACGTGCGGGGCAAGCGGCACATCCTTGGGCTCTTGGCACCCAATCTTCGCACCTTAGAGAGCCTGCTCAAGCGAAACCAGCGGGATTTCACCCTCGCAATTTCCCGAAGCCGGCCAAGGCGCGAGCGGCGGGAGGCTTGGCGGCGTCTGGTTTGCCGGCGGAACAAGGCGGTCCGCCTGGTGGAGGAGTTGGGCCTGCGGACGCAGCGATTGCAGCCGCTTCTGGATAAGTTGCGGCAGGTCTCACGCCGGATGGATGTCCTTAGCGAGGAGCTGACTCTCTTGCGGCGGCGCCGCAACGCCGCGGAGCGGGTTGCGGAGATTCGCAAGGAATTGCGGTGCCTCATGCGGGTCACGCTGGAAAGCCCTTCCACGCTTCATCGCCGGATTGCCAGGATTGCCCAGTTGCAGCAGGAATACGACTCGGCCAAGCGGGCCCTTTCGGCCGGCAATCTGCGCCTCGTGGTGTCGATTGCCAAACGCTACCGCAACCGCGGCTTGAGCTTCTTGGATCTGATCCAGGAGGGAAACACCGGTCTGATGCGGGCGGTGGACAAATTCGAGCACGCCCGGGGATACAAGTTCTCCACCTATGCCACCTGGTGGATCCGGCAGGCGATTACGCGGGCCATCGCCGACCAGAGCCGCACGATCCGCGTCCCGGTACACATGATTGAGACGATGAGCAGGGTCCGCTCGGTGAGCCGGGAGCTGTTGCAGCGGCGCGGATTCGAGCCGTCGGTGGAGGACACCGCCCGGGCCGCGGGGCTGTCGATCGACGAGACCAGTTGCGTGCTGAAGATGAGCCGGCAGCCGCTCTCGCTGGACCAGCCGGTGGGCGACCACGACGACAGCTACTTCGGCGAGTTCCTGGAAGACTACCGGGAGGACGATCCGCTGTACGAGATGAACCAGGACCTCTTGAAGCAGCGCGTCGCCGACGTGCTGGATGCCCTCAATTATCGCGAGCGGGAGATCCTCCGCCTCCGCTACGGCCTGGCCGACGGCTATTCGTACACCTTGGAGGAGGTCGGCAAGATCTTCTCG
>CAYGZA010000289.1:0-8884 GCA_964354135.1 uncultured Planctomycetaceae bacterium | reverse complement strand
GCCCAGGTGGGAAGAACCCGCGGCCGGGACCCCGGAATACGGTGGTTTCCAGCGCGGCCAGTCCTCCCGGCATGGGCATCGTTTGGGTCCCAGCCGCGCGCCCCGGAATACGGTCCTTTTTCGAAATGTCCGAGAATACCTATGACTTGATGAGACAGCAACTCCATACCCGGTCAGAGCGGCGTCCTGGTTTCCGTCAATGGATCGAGATCCGGCGTCAGATCCTCGGCATGGATCAGGAACTAGTCTTGCTTGCCTTCGCCCCACAGCGAGTCCGCGGCCGAGTCGGAGAGCAGCTTGCCACTGAGCTTGTACTTCTTGTTCAACCCGCCGCCGTCAAGCAGGTACTTCACGCGGTCGGCGTAGCTGTCCGTCGATTTCCACTCCGCCATGATCGCATTCAACGCAGCCAAATCCACTGTTCCCTTCGTCTCATTGTGGTAGGTGGTAGTCGGAGACCGTTCGCGGAAGGACGGAAAGCATGAGTTGTACGTTTGAGTTGACGCGCTTCGCCCACACGACCCAAATGGATTCACCGACTTCCGCCACAGAAGACCCATCGGCCACGTTTTCACCGAAAGCGACGCGCGCCATGTCCCCCCACGTTTCTCCGTCGTCGGGACTGGAACGATACCACAGGCTATTGCCTCCGCGGTCCGAGTTGTAAGTCAGATGGAGTCGCCCGGACCTCCCTCGCAAAAGGTAAGGAAATGGATAGGGCGGACTGACCGAAGAACGCGGGTAGGCGTCGATTGTGCGAAACGGTGGCCAGGTTGTGCCGGAGTCATACGTGATACTGATATCGAAAGACGCGCAACCAATCATTGCAAGCATCCCCGTCGGAGGCACTGGCAGCAGATTGAACCAACCATTGCTCATGTCGGCAATCGGGCGTGGCTGAGTCCATGTCTTCCCCGCGTCTCGTGACATCGTTATGCCGTTGCTGCACGCGACCCACACCGCCCCATGGACGTCCTCAGCGAGAGCTGCTCCGCACGTCACGTACGGTTTAGCAAACGTGATTTGCTGCTCCGCAGTCCACGTGGCTCCGCCATCGGCGCTGGTCCGAAAGAAGATATTACCGGCACCGTTGCGGTCAGCATTGTAGGCCAGCCAGAGTTTGCCCTCTTTCAATTCGAGCAAACGAGGATAGGACGATTGTTCGGAAACCAGTTGAACGAATCCCAGTCTTTCTTTGTCGAACTTCCCGACGGCTATGCTGCCGCGGCGTTTCCAGGCGAGCAACAACCCGTGGCGAGTTGGAAGCAGACAGGGGAACGTGTCTGCGGTTGTGCCGTCGGTTAGGGCCGCAGGCTGCACAGGGCAGTAGGTAATCTTGATCGTATTGCATAGTTCGGGCGTAGCCGCTGCAGAAAGAGTGAAATCGGTTGCCAACTCCGGCTTCGGTCGCGTCTGGACCTGCAGGTCAGCCCCGCTTCCCCCCGGCAACTCCAGTGGCTTGTGCTTCCAGCCCTCCGTTTCTGGCTCCAATCGCAACTGAACCGTTAGAGGCTTCTCTGTGTTATTCGCCACATGCAGGGGAAAGGACAGCGGACTTCCTGGAGGATCGCACAGGATTATGCGACCCGTGGGATAGCCCAAGCTGAGGAGGTTCTTGGATAGGAGTCTCATTCCAGCATGGACGTGCTTCTCCCTTACCCGGAAGTCGGCCAAGCGGTAGAGCCAGCAAAGGTCCTGATCGCAGAGGTAGGAAAGGAGGGCAGTCATGGCCTCGACCTTGGTTAAGCCAATCATGCCCAGGAGTCGTTCGTAATCTCCTGTGCGCAGCCAGGATATGGCGTTGTTCCTCTGGTGCGGCTTCCAGCCGAATCGCTTCAGTACATAGAAGTTCGGCAGATTATACCCGTGCACAGGGGGTATGGGCGTGCGGGTTTCCCAGTTCTCGACGAACCTCAGGTTGAGGATCTCCCCTGCATCCATCCACGCCGTGCGTGCGGAGTAGAGCGAGGATTTCGCCGCGAAGCCCAAGAGATTGGCTTGAGCCTCATTGGCCAGTCCCACATACCAACCAGGGCTGGCTTTGTCACCGGACCCCTGCATGATATGCCCGATTTCGTGGGGGAGAACGAAATCGCAGTTCGACTCCACGGCAGCCGGATCGAGAGCCAAGAACCAGTCGAAGAAGCAGGCATTGAGTCCGCCGGGTTTCCCCGGCCGCGCAAAGATCGGGTTTGTCTTGATCCAAACGGGGAAGTCCTTGGCTGCCGGCCTCGCGCCCACGGTGCCAGCCTGCGCCTCGGTAATGCGTTCAATCAGTTTCGCCACCACTGCTGTTTGGGTCGTGTAGCCTTCCGGAGTCCCCAAAAGAAAGGGGCCGGCGCGTGTCTGTTGCCACCGCACGTTGGGAATCAAGTGGCCACGCAACTCATGTCGTCCAAGCGGGCAGAAGTCCAGAGACGCGGTAAACTCAAGATCGCCATTCGCTCCGAGGTCGTCCTGGATATAACCAGCCAGCGCGAGAGGTGCTCCTTCCGCCTTCAGTTGCCCAGAGAAAAGCGGCCGGCCTTTCTTCAGAACTGTAACCGAGAAATCTCGATTGCCCCGCGGATCTACGGCGAGCGCGATTTGGTTTCCGCCACGGTCCATCGCGTCAACGAGGAATTCAGTGTAGCCGAACGTGTCGCTGATTCGCGGTGTGACGGCAAGACGACCGCCGAAACGAACGAATCGCGAACTTCCTCCTTGCAGTCGGCAATATCGTGGTGAGCTGACACACCAACCTCGTTCGTCTCGCATCTCATAGGAAAGGCCGAGCAGCATGGGCGTGAGCACGTAGTCTCGGGAGCCGCTTATTCCATGTGCGGCATACAGACAACCCCTGGACAGTTCAGGAATGTCGAAGCGGACGGTGGCTTTTCCGGGTCGGTCGTTGCCGTCCAAGACTTCCACGCGGAGCCGTGCGAGTCCGGACGGCAGGTCTCCCCTTAGCCACAGCTCGCTCCCCGCCGCCACGTTCGCCTTACCCAGGAGGAGCGCAACTTGCCCCTCCTCGTAGAGATTGTGCGCCACCAGATGGTATCGGTACCCCGAGTTCGTCGCGAGGTCGATTCTTCCGTTGCGGATCACTCCAACCTGGGGCTGAAGGATCCATGGGGCATGACTGCTCTCGCAGGCCTGCAATCGTCCAAAAGGAAGAGGTAATCCGCCATCGCCTGTGACTTTGACTCGAATGAAGCTGTCCGGCTGCAAGACGACTGTGCACGAATCGCGAATGTCCAGCGGTCCACGGACCACGTAAAGCCCCTGTCCTGGATGGAGGTCTGTATATGAAAGCGGGCCTCCCGCGAAGCAACTGTAACGGCCCACCGGCACCTTGAACATGCATTGGCCTTGTGCGTCGGTCACTTCATCGGAATTTCGTGGAAACCGCATGTGCCAGTCCTCAGAATAGACCCGTGCCTGGGCTCCAGGTACCGGTTGTCCCTGAGGGTCGACAACCGACACAGTGACCCGAACCACGCGGAATTCCTCGGGTCCAGCGAAGACCGAAGGTCCGAACCACGATACCAGGAGAACCAACGAAAGGCTGATCCATCGAATGAGCGATTCCTCCTGGTAAGACCGCTTGCTCCTCGACGTGAATGATACCGCTCGTCGTGGCATGGATCGACCTTAGTGGAACGAGGAGAAGGGTGCCGAGAACACTTGCTGGACTTCGATCGACGGTCGCCTGGTCAGGCCGAGGGGAACGATTTCATGTGGTCGTGGGATCACATCGAACCTTCGCTTCTTGGAACACCCGGGAGTCGTTGCCCCCTCAATCTAGCGGGTGTGCGAGCAGTGTCAAGATACGTTCGGAATTCAGGGCGCGCCGATGGCCAATTTGGGGGCACTTCGCCGGTCAGGCCTCTTTCCCAGAAAGGGTATGACTTCTCGGTACGTCGAGAGCCGTGTCATCAATGGGTGGTTTTTCGAGGCGTCCGAAAAAAGGGATGACTTCGCGGGACGTCTGCGAACCGAACGTGAAGGTTACCTTGACGCAGCAACACTCACCCGGGCCGGTCCTTCTCGACGTGCTCCAGCTTGATCGTGTACGCGTGCTCGCAAGGTCGCTGGTCAACGGACAACGGCGGAACCTCCACGGCAATGCCTCCGTCCATCGATCTCCACTTCAAACGCTCTCCCGACCCCAGCATCATCGCGACGGTTTGCCTCGAAGGACGGACGTCCCGGAGAACCAGGGGATGGGATGGCCAGCGCGGCAGAATCGCGTAGAGGGTATCGCCCTTCCCGGTAAAGAAGGCCTCAACAGCGGCTCGGCCTGCGCTGGAGCTCCCGGCGATCGCGGCAATATCGTAGGGGTAACGCCACTGACGGTTATAATCGATCCTGGGCCGCTCGCCGGTGCTCCACTGGCAACTCTGGACGCAGGGGCGGGTCCCGAAGATCGCTTCTCCATTCACCTTGAGCCAGTCTCCGATCTGAGTGAGCCGCTCCTCCTCGATCACCCGCAGCGTTCCGTCCGGCGCCGGCCCGACGTTCAAGAGCAGGTTCCCGCCGCGGCTGACGGTGTCCACCAGTGTCAGGACCAGCTCGCGGGCCGAATAGTAGTTCGCCAGGGTGAGCTGCCGGTTGAAAACCCAGTCGTACCAGAGCGGCCGGCCTTCGGCATCATAAGCCCGGGGCCGAGTCATGGTTCGGTTCTCTTCCCAAGGGTGACGTCCGTCTTGCATGCCCGGCGTGAATTCCGTGGTATAGAAGCCGCCGTGCCTGTGGCGGCACCCCTGGCCCCAGCGGTCATTGACCACAATCTCCGGGGCAGGAGACTCGTTGAATAGCCAGGCGAGGAACTCGCGGCCCTTCCACAAGCTCTCTGGGCCGTCCCATTCGCCATCCGCCCAGAGGACATCCGGCCTGTATCGCGTCACCAGATCCCGGAGTTGCGGCTGCATGTGATCGCGAACGAAACGTGGCCGGTCCGCCAGCCATAACGGGTTGTACCATTCGAAGAAGGAATAATAGAGTCCCATCTTCATGCGGCGTCGGCGCACCGCCGCGGTCAACTTGCCCACTAGGTCCTGCTTGGGACCAATATCGTTCGCATTCCACGGGCGGCCCCACGACTTGCTCGCCTCGGCGCTGGGCCAGAGGCAGAAGCCATCGTGGTGCTTGGCCGTCAAGACAACGTACTTCGCCTGCGAGCGGGCGAACACCGCGGCCCATCGGTCCGGGTCAAACGCCTCGGCCCGGAACACGGGCGCAAAATCCTGGAACCGGAAATCCCGCCCGTAAGTGCGAACATGGAATTCCCAGAGGCCGATATACTCCTCGGCGATGTCATTCCTCGCCGGACGCGGGCCGGCCGATTCCATCTGGCGGCTCTTGAGCAGATTGGGCCAGTAGAACGAGGAGTGATTTCCCCAGCCGGGCACCGACGCAAGCGTCCAATGCACGTAGACCCCGAACTTCGCATCCAGCCACCACGCGGCCACAGGCCGATGATCCAACGACTCCCAGGTTGGACCGTACACTCGACGTTTTGCGGCGGCCGCCCGCTCATCAGCCTGTGCCGAGGCGGCGATCACGCGGGGGCAGGCCATTACGGCTGCCACACCCTTGAGGAATGTCCGCCGCAAATACGTGCATGACCCGGTTCCGTTCATGGTGTCTCATTAATGTCATAGGCCCCAAACGTTCCGCCATCCATCTTATCCACCTCCGACAACGCCATGACGCGTGCCTCGTCAATCTTTCTTCACGCCTTGGGCCAACCGTTTCAACTGCGCGATGCCAAATCCCTTGAGGAGGCCGGTCCTGGGGTCGAACGGCCAGTCGAGCGTGCAGACCCCACCCTGGCGGTTGCAGGTTGTGACCCAGTCGATCAACTCCCGATCGCTGAACTGGCAGGCATCGCCCTGGCCATGATAGACGTTGCCACAGTAGATCTTCCCGTGCCAGAGAACGCCTTGCGGAGCTGGCAGGTCCGCAGGTGTGAATCGTTTGAGGTCCTGTTTGCTCCACGTGTCCCCACCCGTGTAATCGTCGATTCCCTTGCAGACGCAGGCTTGCTCGTTGCGACCGTAACTGAAAGCAATCACGGCCCTGGGATTGGCGGCATGGACGACGGCATTGATCGTCCACCAGTCATCGGGCTCCGCCCGGTAGGTGTCGAGTTCCACGCCATCGAACCACCATCCGGCGACCTTGTCCCTGTAGCGGTCAGCGTACTCCCTGAGCACCGCGAGCCGGCGTTTGCTGCACTCCGCCGCCGGCGGCCTCTTTTCGTTCATGCTGCCTCGGTCAGCGCCGTTGTCCATCAACCCCGCGGAAACCCTGGGTTCCTTCATGTAACCGTTCAGCCCCGCAAAGTAGCAGATCAACTTGACGCGCCTGGCGTTGAGAGCATCCGCCAGGTCCATGACCAGATCGCGGCGCGAACACTTCTCGCCGGGCGCATAGCCGGTGAAGTCGCTGAATGCCTTATTGGGGGCGCAGGGCCAGGCGAAATAGTGGTCGTCGATACAGAAGATGACCCAGCCCACCTTCGCCTGGGCCATCTGCTCGGCGAAACCCTTGACGTCAAATCCATCCACAAACCGGTTCCATCCCTCCGCCGTCATCCGCGAAGGTTGCGGGAATTGGGGCTTCGTTGCCACCGAATAACCCAGCAAGATCCGGTACTGATAGTGGACGAAGATCCCATACTTGGCCTTGAGCATCCAGCTTGTATCACCGCTGCCGGCGCTGGCATGGGCTGGAAGCAGACCAAATACCAGGAGGGCAAGAATCCCAGCAGCCACAGCCGTCAAGGGAAATCTGTCGGAACGCGGTCGCGAGCTTACCATGACAGGGACTCCAGGAACCGGCCTCTGTGGGATCTGTCCGGTGGCACTGAACGATGCGTCTTGAGACCGACCTGAACCCGCAGTGCCATCCATCTTAGCACAACCTTGTTCCTCCCGCTTCTATTGGCGAGTCTCACTAATCGTTGGTTTGACCGAACCTTGTCGGGAACCCTACCCTTGATGAGAAGATGGTTGCCGCTGAACGTCCACATCGCGCTCGGAGCCGATCACAGCGTCCGGCAGCGGGCGCTACCCTGAACCTTGGCCTTGTCGGAAAAAGTGCCCCATCAACTCGGTCGGCGTTCGCGGCTGCCCTGTCGCCCAGTCAGCCCCGAAATAGGGTCGTTTGTTGACGTGTCTCACGCGCGACGACTTGTTGGGACTATTGGTCACATTCCGTCGGCCGCACGCCCCCTAACGCGCGGAAGTGTGTCGGAACCGACGCGCACAAGGGCACGCTCTTCCGACGGAAACGCCGTGATCATCAAGGCGAAGGCCTTCAGGATGGTGTCTGGCAGTACACTGGAAGACTGGGAGCGGCAAGCGATTCTCGCCTTCTCGGCCGCTACTCCTTGGACGGCTACCGCCGGCTCGTTGCCGGGGGAGGCGAGACTTTGATGTAGCGGTCGGCGAAGGCGAGGAATGTCGGCCAGTTCGGGCCGGTGGTGTGGCCGCCTCGATGCTGCCGGAAGGCAAGATCGCCTTCGGTCAGCCCCTTTTCCACCTCGGGGAATTCGGCAGTTCCCATGTCCTTCTTGCCCAGCAGTTTGTAGACCGGGCCGGCCGCCGCGGCCGCCATGAAGCTCCCACGCTGGTCGACCCATTGGCCCTCGGCCCCTGGGCCCGTCGACGCCCCGTAGCTGATGAAGGTAGGCCGTGGGGCGCACAGGGCGATGAGTTCGTGGGCATCCACCGGCAGGTTGCCCGGGGTCAGCGGGCCGCCGTATTTGAGGAAGTTCCCCGCCATCCAGTGATATTCGCCCGAGTCGGTGAGGTTCTCCACCAGCTCGCCGAAGTTACGGCGGTGTAGCTTGGCCCCGCCCTCGCCCGAGGAGCCGATGAAGCCGATCGCGAAGCGCTGGTCATAGGCGATCGCGACCAGCGCCGCCTTCCCGTAACGCGAGAGCCCCTCGATCCCGACTTGCTTGGCGTCAACGGCCCGGTCGGTCTCGAAATAGTCGAGGGCGCGGCTCGCCCCCCACGCCCAGGCGCGAAGCGCCCCCCAGTCCTCCGGCGTGCGGAGCTGTCCCTTGTTGCACAGGCCGATGATCCCCTTGGTCAGGCCCGCGCCGCTGTCGGCCTGGATGCTGTTGGGCACGATGATGGCGTAGCCCCAACCCTTGGCGAGCACCTGCCGCTGCCAGGACGGGCCGCCGCCCCCGAAGCCTCCGGGCCAGGCTTTCGGAATCGCCTTCCACTGTTTCGAATCTCCCGCCTTCTTCGCAGCCGCGCTGCCCACCGGACCGCCCGGCCTCGGGCCGAATCCGCCGAAACCGAACTCCATCATCACCGGCACCGGCCCTTTTGCCTCGGCCGGCGTGGTCAGCGTCAGTTGAATGTCCACGTTGATCGCCGGGTACGAGGAGTTGTCGACGTGCCCCACGAGCCTCTTAGTGACGACCGCCACGTCGCCGACCTTCTCCGCGGTCGCCCCAGCCAGCTCCCAAGTCACCTTGGGCACGTTCTTCGGGATCCGACCGTAGACCTCGCGATCGAAGTCCTCGACAATCTCAGGCCGCCTTTGCTTCCACCATTGCTCGGCGGTCGTGACCTTTTCGCCGCTTTTCAGGACGAGGGGGTCGGGCAAGTTGGGATAGGGGTTGGCTTTCGACTCGTTGTAGTTCGCGGCATTCGGCGCCTTCGGGTTCATGCCGTCCGCGCCCGGTCGCAGAAACTCGATCTTCAGCGTCTGCATCATTAGCTTGTGGTCTTGCTGAGCAGTCAACTGGAGTGGAGCCGGGTCGGCCGACTTTGCTTCCTGACTGGCGGCGGGTACGGAAAGTACTGCGAACAGGGTGACGGCAAGGATAGGCCCTGGCATGGTTGAGACCCTCGTGACGGACGATCAATGTCGAGGC
>CAYGZA010000288.1:0-8886 GCA_964354135.1 uncultured Planctomycetaceae bacterium | reverse complement strand
GGCGGCCGCGTCGTCCGGGCCTCGGAGCCGGTCCACGGCCGCACTTCCCGCATCCACCACGACGGCCGGGGCATCTTCGCCGGGCTACCCAACCCGGTCGTGGGCACGCGATACCATTCGCTGGTCGTCGAAGAGGCGACGCTGCCGCCGGTGCTGGAAGTCTCCGCCCGCACCGAGGACGGCGCGATCATGGCCCTGCGGCACCGCGAGTTCCCCGTGGTCGGGCTCCAGTTCCACCCGGAATCGATCCTGACCGAGGCGGGCTACGTGCTCCTGGCGGCGTTCTTGCGGCTGGCGGGGCTCGCGGTCCCGGCGCAATTGCCCACCATCGCCGACGAGCTCCGCGTGCTCGGAACGCAGCCGCAAAAAGGCGCAAGAGGCGCAAAGCCGTAGAAGGACTTCCGAAGCCTTGGAGACTTCGGAAGTCTCCGCGCGAGGTCTCCGTGCCGGGCGTGTTGTTGGCCGCGGTCGGGCGGCCGCCGGGGCCGGAAAGGCCGCCAGCGGGATTGTTAGTCAACAAGAGCCTTCGGGCGTGGTTCGGGGGGCAGGGAGGGCGGGCCGCAAGTCGTTGATGGACAAGCGGTTACGCGCGGGCCCCGATGACGCCAACCAACCACCCAAAAGAACGAATGGCCAATCTGTCATAAAAAACCGCATTTAAGTGTTGAGCTGCCAAGGAGTTGCGCTTCGCGCCGGAAACGGGTTTTGCAGCTTCTTGCCCGTCGATGAGAAGCTGGGATGACTTGTGGTCTTAAGCGCCCTGTTGCCAACGACTTACGGCGCGGAATCTGGGGCCTTTCCACCCGAAGTGCGGCGCAGAGACTCGGCTTGACAACGCATGATGGCGTCCGGAGGTCCATCGGGCCTGTTTAGGCCGGCTGTTCCACGACGCACGGGAAACTCCAGGTCGTCCCACGGCGTCGGGTCCACGAACCAATCCCGTTCGGCCGCGTCGTTGTCGATGTAGATCGCATCGCGCCGAGCCAGACCGCGACGGGAATCCGAACCTGTGGCGCAACGTCTTTCGTAGCATATCTTTACGATCTTGACAATACCCCTACGGCACCGGCTTCGCTTCAGGCGAGTCTGCCGTGGGTGTTTACTTACATCAAAGTATTACTGTATTCCGTATTAACTTTGTAAAACCAGAACCGATAATGATGGTGACGCTCCGGTTGGGACAAAGGACCAAGCGGCTGATACGACCGCGGAAGTGTTGTCCATGTCGAATACGGGAAAAGCGTCTGGAGTACCTTAAAGCCTTCTTGTTGCAGGTAGCCAACTTGGTGCCACCTTAATCGGAGAGGAAAGCCATGCTTCAGCTTGAAACGATTGATCCTCGGATTCTGGGTCAGCGTCTTGCGGAAGCGCGCAAGGCCAGGGGCGTCACGCAAGAAGACGCGGCCAACTACCTTGGTTGCAGTCGTCCCACCTACATTGCGATAGAGAAAGGACAGCGCGCTGCCAAACCGGAAGAGATCGTCAAACTGGCGATGTATTTCGGTCGAAGGGTCTCGGAACTGGTCCGCCCCGGCGAGCCGATTGTTGACTTTCAACCGCACCTGCGCGCGGTGGCTGCGCGGGTGAAACCGGATGACCAGCGCGAGTTGATTGCGGCGATTGGGGAGCTTCAATGCCTCGCGGCGGACTACCGCCAGTTGGAGCAGCTCATGAACGCCCCGCTTCGCTACAATTACCCGCCCCAAGTGAGTTTGGAGACGCGGTTGGAAGTTGCCGAGTTGGCGGAAGCGGTGGCGACGCAGGAGCGGCGGCGGCTGGGGTTGGGCGAACAGCCAGTTGAAGAGCTACGCCGCCTGCTCGAATGGGACGTTGGCCTCCGCATTTTCTACTGGCCGTTGCCGTCGGCCATCGCCGGGATGTATGCCTCGGCCGCCGATGTCGGCTGCTGCATTATGGTAAACCGCAAGCATCCGCCCGAGCGCCGGCGGGCGACGATGCTGCACGAATACGGCCACCTGATCGTGGACCGCTACAAGCCCGGCATTGACTACTTGAGTGTGAGCGGGCGCAAGCCAGCCAACGAGCGATTCGCCGAGGCGTTCGCTCTGAGCTTCCTCATGCCCGCAACCTCCGTGCGACAGCGATTCCACGAGATCGTGACCACCAACAACGACTTCCAGGTGGCCGACCTCTGCCGCCTGAGCCACTTTTACTTCGTCTACGTTGAGGCGATGGCTCTTCGGCTGGAGCAACTAGGGCTTATCCCCAAAGGCAGTTGGGCACTTATCAAAGAGTCCAAGTTCGCTCCTCGTCAGGCAGCGGCCCTTCTCAACTTGCCTGCACGTCGGGAGACCCCGGACTACTACCCCGAGCGGTACAAGAACTTGGCGGTCCATGCCTTTGAGCAGGAGAAGATCAGTCAGGAACAGCTTGCGCACTTCCTCCGCTGTGATCCTGTGACGGCAAGGGAAATCGTGATCGAGTGTCTCACGGGCCGGTTCATGGCAGACGACGGCCGGGAGCAAGTGGTACAACTGGAATTCCAGCAATCTCTACTAGGCAGCCAGTCGTAAGGAGGCGGACGATCGATGGAGGATGTTGCTCTGGATGCCTGCTGCCTAATCAACCTTTGCGCGGCTGGCAAGGTTTTGCGCCCGCCCTCGTCCCCTGCGAGAGCCCGACACACGGCAAAGGCACCTGGAAGCGCCAAGAGGCGACCTGGCTTCGGCCTGACTCTTCACGTTCCTGCCAAGGTGACGGAAGAGACTCTCTACATCATGCAGCCCGACGAAGAGGACGAGTCCAGGCTCGTCAAGTGCGCGATTGATTTGCAGGAGTACATGGCAGCCGGGGTGCTGCACCTGTGCGACTTCGAGAATCAGGACGAAATAGCACTCTTTGTGCAAGTGGCATCCCAGCTTGGCGATGGCGAGGCAGCATGTTTTGCCATTGCAGCCAAACGCGGCTGGGCACTGGCCACGGATGATCGGCGAGCGAGGAGATTTGCGGCGGAATTCAAGTTGACGACCGTCGCGACGCCTGAGTTGGTCAAGGTGTGGGCTGAGAACACCGACGCCGGCGACGAAGAGATCGTGACGGTGTTGGAGAACATTCAGCGATTCGCGTGCTTCGTTCCGCGGGCGAACTCTCCTGAGTATTCGTGGTGGGCAAGCTCTTTGAGGAAGACTCGGAAGTGACTACCCACCAGCGCTCCACCTCGCTTGACGCCGAACGATTCCTTCCCTTGTTTCTTGAACGCAGAGGGATCGATCACCAGGACGCCGTCGGCTTCGCCCAACTCCGCGCCGACCTGCCGCGCCAACTCCCCGATCAGCGGACGGTCGTCCCAGGGCGACTGCCCGAGGAACTTCTGCAACGCCTGCCGATCCTGATCGTGAAAGTAGGCGATGGTCTCCGCGTTCTTCCGCTTCACGTCCGAGAACAGCCCGGCCACGTATTCCCAGACGTGTTCCCGCTGCTCGCTGCTCATCAAGCAGGCCCCAAACGGCTCGACAAATCGCTCCAGGCGATCCAGCATCCCTTCCGGTACCCGGGGATCCAGTACCGCATCCTCCAACAACTCCTCCAACCGAACTTCAAACCGCCGTTCCATCGGCTCCTCCTTTCCTTGAAACACATTCCAAGGAAAGGCTTGACCACCCTCGGCCAGCCTGTTAGGGTGGCCCCTTCACGGCCGCCGGGACCGACGAAGAAAAAAAGTGCAACCATGCCGCACGAGGTCACGCTGATTACCGGCGATGGGGTCGGGCCGGAACTGGCCGAGGCCGCCCGGCGTTGCCTGGATGCCACGGGGGTGAAGATCGCCTGGGACGTTCAGGAGGCGGGAATCGAGGTCATGGAGCGGACCGGCACGCCTCTGCCGGATGCCGTGCTGGAGAGCATCCGCCGCACCCGGTGTGCCCTCAAGGCCCCGATCACCACGCCGGTCGGCACGGGCTTCCGCAGCATCAACGTCTTCTTGCGCCAGGAGTTGGGCCTGTTCGCCTGCGTCCGGCCGTGCAAGTACTATCCCGGCGTGCGAACCTTCTTCGGCGGCGTGCGGGTCGATCTGGTCATCGTCCGCGAAAACACGGAAGACCTCTATGCGGGGGTCGAGTTCGAGCCAGGCCAGGCGAAGACCGCCGAATTGATCGACTGTATCAACCGGCTCTCTCCCGACCGCTGTGTGAAGACCGGCCCCGAGGAGACCGGCATCTCGATCAAGCCAATCAGCGTCTCCGGCACGGAGCGGATCGTGCGCTACGCCTTCCGGCACGCGATCGAAAACGGCCGCAAGAAAGTCACCGTGGTCCACAAGGCGAACATCATGAAGCACACCGACGGGCTCTTCCTGGCCACCGCCCGCCGCGTGGCCCGGGAGTTCGCCTCCAGCAGTATCGAGTTCGAAGACCGCATCGTGGACAACATGTGCATGCAGCTTGTGCAGAAGCCCGAACTCTATGACGTCCTTGTGCTGCCGAACCTCTACGGCGACATCGTGAGCGACCTGGCGGCCGGGCTGGTGGGCGGGTTGGGCGTGGCCCCGGGGGCCAATATCGGGCCCAAAGGCGCGGTCTTCGAGGCCACCCACGGCAGCGCCCCCAGGTACAAGGGCCTCAACAAGGTCAATCCCACGGCCCTCATCCTTTCGGCGGTACTCATGCTCCGCCACCTCAAGGAGACGGAAGCGGCCGACCGGCTCGAACAAGCCGTGGCCGCGGTCATCGCGGAGGGCAAGGACGTGACCTACGACATGAAACCGGACCGCGACGACCCGACGGCCGTCGGGACGCGGGAAATGGCCGAGGCGGTCTGCCAGCGTCTGAGGGAGTGACGGGCGTTTGCCGATGAGAATCCCGGCAGGTGCGGAGATCCGTTTTCCATCATCTCGTCTGCAACTCGGGCCAACAGGAGGGACCCAGCATGGGATTGCGCCGGAGACCTTTTTCTGAAGGGTTCACACTCGTCGAATTGCTGGTCGTCATGGGAATCCTCGGTGTTCTGGTCGGACTGTTGCTTCCGGCGGTTCAGGCCGCCCGCGAAGCGGCCCGCCGTGCGCACTGCCTGAACAACTTAAGACAAATCGGACTGGCCCTGCACGCCTACCTCGCCGCGAACAGGGCCTTCCCGCCGAGCTTCTGTATCCGCCGCGGGGCGACGCTCAGCACGAACAACGGCTCGTGGTCGATCCACGGACGGTTGCTGCCCTACGTGGAGCAAGCAAGCGCCTACGAGCGGATCCGCCTCGACATCGCATGGGATGCCCAACTGGGCACCGGCGTCCCGACGATGCGAACCCCCACCTACATCTGTCCCAGTGAACTGAACGACATGGCGCGCGTGGATGCGGCCGGCAATCCGTATACCTATCCCCAGAATTACGGATTCAGTTTTGGAACCTGGTTGGTCCATGACCCGGCGACCGGGCAAGGCGGCGACGGGGTGTGCTTCGTCAATAGCACCACCACGCCCGCAAGCATCACGGACGGCACGAGCCATACGCTGGGAGCCACCGAGGTGAAGGCGTTTACGCCGTATTTCCGCAATACCCGCGATCCGGGCCCTACGGTGCCGGGATCACCTGCGGCCCTGGCGGCGTTCGCCAACGGCGCTCAGTTCAAGCTCGGCCCGAACACGAACGACAACACCGGGCACACCGAGTGGGGCGACGGCCGCGTCCACCACAGCGGCATCACCACCGTGTTCGGGCCAAACACCTTCGTCGGCTATGCCCATCGCGACGGCCGCACGTACGACGTCGACTACAACTCGCAACAAGAAGGGAGGAGCGCCACTCAGCCCACCTACGCGGCGGTAACGGCGCGGAGCTATCACCCCGGGATGGTCAACGCCCTGTTCATGGACGGTTCTTGCCGGTCGATCAACGACAGCGTCCATTTGCAGGTCTGGCGCGCCTTGGGAACACGGGGCGGGGGAGAATACACCCGCGGCGACTTCTGATCGGCCGGCAAGCGGTTGCGAGAAGCCCCCCGAATCGGCTCCCTCGTCCGAATGTGCCCGCTGCCCAAACACTTCTGCGACGTGTCGTCTTGCTCTGGGAGGCGTTCCCGATATGATGTCGGAAAGCCGTCGGTTTGTGCTCATGCGATCGGTGAAGGGGTTCCCATGGCTTCCAAGCGGGTGCTGATTGTAGGCGGCGTTGCCGGGGGAGCGGCCTGTGCCGCGCGGCTGCGTCGCCTGGACGAGAAGGCCGAGATCGTCGTCTTCGAGCGCGGGCCGGACGTCTCCTTCGCCAACTGCGGCCTGCCCTACTATCTCGGCGGGGTGATCCGCGAGCGGCGGCAGCTCCTGGTCGCCACGCCCGAACGCTTCCGCGACTGGCTCAACGTGGAGATCCGCCTCCGCCACGAGGTGCGGAGGATCGACAGGGCACGGCGGAGGGTCGAGGTCGTCAACGCTGAGAGCGAGTCGCGGTCCATCGAGCCCTACGACGCGCTGGTCCTTTCGCCCGGCGCGGTGCCGATCCGGCCGCCTTGGCCGGGGATCGACACACCAGGCGTCTTTACCCTCCGCAACCTGGAGGACACGGATCGGATCCAGGCGTGGATCGACCAGCGACGGCCGCTGCGCGCGGTGGTGGTCGGGGCAGGCTACATCGGCCTGGAAACGGCCGAGAGCCTCAGCCGCCGCGGCATGGAGGTGACGCTCCTGGAGCGCGGCGAGCAGGCGATGCCCCCGATGGACCCCGAGATGGTCACCCCGGTCCACGCCGAATTGCGGCAACACGGCGTCGAACTGCACTTGGGCGACGGGGTCACTGGGTTCGAGGTGGGCCCGGACGACACGGTGACTGTGCTCACCCAGAACGGCGGTCGGTTTACCGCGGGCCTGGTGGTCCTGGCGGTGGGAGTCCGGCCGAACGTGGACCTCGCCCGGGAGGCGGGCCTGGAGATCGGCTCGCTGGGCGGGATCCGTGTGGATGAGCAAATGCGGACTTCCGACCCCGCCGTCTGGGCCGTGGGCGACGCCGTAGAGGTCCGCGACTTCGTCACCGGCCAGTGGACCCTTACGCCGCTAGCAGGGCCTGCTGCACGCCAGGGGCGCGTGGCTGCCGACGCCATTTGCGGGCGGGAGTCCAAGTTCCGCGGCGCCCAGGTGACCGCAGTGGTTGGGGTTCTTGACCTGACGCTCGCGACGACCGGCGCAAGCGAGAAACGGCTCCTTGCCGCGGGCACTGCCTTCGAGAAAAGCTATACCCATTCGCTCCATCACGCCGGCTACTACCCGGGGGCCGAGATGATGACCCTGAAACTCCTTTTCGCTCCGGACACCGGCCGAATCCTCGGCGCCCAGGCGGTGGGTAAGGCCGGCGTGGAGAAGCGGATCGACGTGCTGGCCATGGCCATCCAAAAGGGAGCGACCGTCCTCGACCTGAAAGAGGCCGAACTCTGCTACGCCCCGCAGTACGGCAGTGCCAAGGACCCCGTGAACATGGCCGGATTCGTGGCGGCCAACGTGCTTTGCGGCGACGTGGACGCGGCCCATTGGGAGGCATGGGAGGAGTGCCGCCAAGCCGGCGCCGAAGCACCGCTGGTGCTCGACGTCCGCACGACGGCCGAGGCAGCCGCCGGGGCCGTCCCCGGGGCCGTCAATATCCCCTTGGGCGAGCTTCGCTCCCGCTTGGATGAACTCCCGCGGGACCGGGAACTCTGGGTCCACTGCGGCGTCGGCCAGCGGTCCTACTACGCCACCCGCATCCTCCGGCAAAACGGCTTCCGCGCGCGGAACCTCTCCGGCGGGATGAGAACGAAAAGGATGAGGGATGAGAGGGCGGCAGGCGACAAGATGACGGGGTGACGGGGTGACGGGGTGACGGGGTGAAGAGGAAAGTCAGGGTACATTGCGATTCAGACGTGTATTGCAGAGCATTCGATGCCGCGATGCGGATCTTCGAGGTGTCGAAGAAGTTCCCTCGTGAGGAGATCTACTCGCTCACGGACCAAATACGCCGAGCGTCGCGAAGCGTATGCGCGAACCTCGCTGAGGCGTGGAGGAAGTGTCGTTACCAAGCGGCGTTCATAAGCAAGATCTCTGATTGCGAAACCGAGGCAGCGGAGACGCAGGTGTGGCTGCAATTCGCCGTCAAGTGCGGCTACTTGTCGCGCGACGAAGGAAGGTCGCTCTACGCGGCCTACGATGAAATCATCCGAACGCTCGTGGGCATGATAAACCACCCCGAAACGTGGCTCCTGTCGTAACCGTCACCCCGTCACCCCTTCATCCTTCCACAAGCGTCGGCCTGCCACAGCCGGCCGCTGGGGATCTCCATCGCGGTGAGCCAGCCGCCGCAGTAGCAGCCGGTGTCGATGCACTTGAGGTACCCGAGGTCGAGGATTTCGCCGTCGGCCTGCGCGGTGTGGCCCACAATGGCGATCTTGCCCGAGACGTGCGGCCCCGGCTCCAGGTACTTCAAGGATTGCCAGCGGAGGACTTCCGGCGGCTGCCAATCCAGAGGCAAGTCGGGCAGGTAGTTGGCGTGGACGAAAAAGTGGGTATCGGTCTCGTGGTAACCGACGCAGTCCTCCAGGAACTCGATGTGTTCCGGCGGGAGGTCCTTGGGACTGAGGCAGCCATAGGAATTGAGGGTCTGCTCCCCGCCGAAGGAGAGCCAGTCCTTCAAGCCCGGGGCCCCGTGGTAGAGTTCCAGGAGCATCTCGTCGTGATTGCCCAGAATCGGGATCAGGCGGCAACGGCCGGCCAGGCGGATCATCTCCTGCAATACCAGGGACGTGGCTGGGCCGCGGTCTACGTAGTCGCCCAGGGCCACCAGCGTGTCCTCGGGCACCGGGTCGATCGCCGCCAGGATGGCCGCCAGGGCGTCCCAGTAACCGTGGATGTCTCCGATGGCAATCAACCGTCCGGGCATGCCAGGGGCTGGGGACTAGGGGCTGGGGACTAGGGGCT
>CAYGZA010000287.1:0-8916 GCA_964354135.1 uncultured Planctomycetaceae bacterium | reverse complement strand
CCGTTTTCCGTGCTCTCGTGCTTTCGTGATTACCCGATTTCCTTGCTAGAGTGTCCATTCTACCGGGCTAATGGTGGATGCCCCTTTCCCCTTCGCTGCCGAATGTGCTGACCCTTCCGATTGCGGCCAGACGATGAAAGGACGGACCAGCCGCGGTTGGCCGGGTGGTGCGAGCCTCTTGCTGCGAAAGTGTGCGGATTATGCGACTTGTGAGGAGACGCACGCGAGCCGATCGCCCTCCATTTGCCGCCTTGTGTTGGCTGAGTCTGCTGCTCGTGGCGGTGGTACCGTCCGCCCTCCCAGCGCAGAGGGGCCTCAGGCAGGGTGAGAGAATCGGGGAAAACGCGCAGGACAATGAACCACAGACGGGCGAAGAGCCTCCGATTTCAGACAACTCCTTCCTGATCGAGGAGGCGTTCAACCAGGAGCAGGGCGTCGTGCAGCACATCTTCAACCTGATTCCAGGCTGGGACCGGATTGACCGGCGCACCTCGCAGAACGCCGTTGATTTCGTCTTCACCCAGGAGTGGCCGCTCGGGTCGCAGCGGCACCAGTTCTCCTACACGATCCCGATGACCTACGCTGCCGAGCGGTCCGATGGGCTGCTTGCGCAAGCCCAGGGCTTCGGCGACATCGCCCTGAACTACCGCTACCAGTTCTGGGACGGCCAAGGGGGCTTGCCTGCCTTTGCGCCCCGCTTCAGTCTGATTCTGCCCACCGGCGAGACCGAGAGCGGCTTGGGCCGCGGTCAGCCGGGTTACCAGATCGGCCTGCCGCTGAGCAAGGAATTCCAGCACTGGGCGTTCCACTTCAATGCGGGATACACAAGCGTTCCCGGGGTGAAGGCCGGTGTGGACCCGCTCCTGGCCTTTGAGGGCCGGACGCTCAATGGCTACAACCTGGGCGCGAGTGCCATCCGCTTCGTGCGCCCGAACTTCCACCTGATGCTCGAACTGGTCACCTTATGGGACGAAGACCTGCTGTTCCACGGCGAGAAGGCCCGGCGATTCGAGACGGTCATCTCGCCCGGCTTCCGTTGGGCACCGTTTACCGAGAAGGAGACACAGTGGGTGCTCGGCGTGGGAGTGCCGGTGGGACTCACGCCCGACGCCACCGATCTCTCCCTGTTCCTCTACATGTCGTTCGAGCACCGCTTTGCCAGGCCCCGAGGGGAAGCCGAGAACTGAGCGTCGGTCGTGCAGGGCCTTGGGACAGCCACGTACACGCAGCGTTACCGGCCTTTGTCTACGATCGGACGCGCGACGGCCGGCCGTGAGTGACGTCTGGGTGGTCAATGCCTCGCCGGTCATCGCACTGGCCAAGGCGGACCAGCTTCATCTCCTGCCCGATTTGTGCAGGGAAGATGACCAAATGGTCCGTTTGGCTCTGGAAGGCATCGGGGAGACATGGGAGCCAGGGGCGTAAGCCGAGGGCGTTGCCGCGGCTCCGCGACCTGCCGGCAACCGCCCCGCCTGACCTGCCAGCCGGCCCGGAGCGGGCACCTTGACGCGATTGCCGCTCCTTCCCGCGCGTGATACAATCCCCAACAGAAAGCCGCCGGAAGCCCCCTGACGCTCCGCGGCTCAGCTCAACGAGGTTCTATCGGTCATCGCTGCGCGACGACCCGATAAAACCCTACACGTTAGGGCCATATGAGCACACCAGAGATTGACTCACAACTCCGCGCGACGGTCGCGCGCCTGAAGCAGGCGGAGCTCAGATATCGTAACCGATTGGGCCGGACGCTTGGGGCCTGGTTCATCGCTGGCGTTGTCGTCGGGCTTGGAACATGGTTTATCCAAAAGCCTATGGATCGCGACGAGATCATGTTTGGTGGCGTTTCTGCATTGGGGTTAGCTACGTTCTTCTTCGGTGGCATGCTCAGTCGGATGCTATTTCGCAAGCCAGACACCAAGTGCCCACAGTGTGGGTATGACTGGAAGTTGAGCGGAGAGGGCCGGAATGACATGCTCACCTGGAGATGTTGCCCTGGCTGTGGATTGGACATGAGTGATGACAATTTCGTTCTGCTGGTTGGCTGCCGGGATCATTCGGCCCCAGCACCGACTAACTTGGAGCGTACCTTGACCCTAAGCACCAGTTCTGGCGATGAAGTCGTGAATCCAACCGATAGACAGATTCACGAAGCCCTTTCAGCACTCGGCGTCGGCCGCGATGGGGTAGGCTTTGCTATCCTTAGTCGATCTGAAATGACCTATCTGCAGGTCAGCGGTGAAAAGACACTTGGATTCGCCATGGAATATCAAGAAGGTGACGTGAAAAATCACTTCCGGGCGGCGCGTAAGGACTTCTCGCTTGAGAAAGTTGTGCAGGCTCTTTCTGAATATCGCGATGGAACGATTGACTGGTCGGTCTACGGGGATTGGCATCGAATCGCGTGGTGATGCCTAACCAGACGCTGAACCCGACCGGGAACAGGCCGGCGAGTTGAGCGTATCCCAAAATCCACGCTGTTCGCGCCGGCCTGTTCCCGGCGGGTTAGCTTTATCGTTCGGTGCATAGACGCGAGCGGCGGGCGGTGGTATCATGGGTGACGGAGGTAACAGGCATGGCCAACAGCTACACGGCACTTACGAAGAAAGACGGCGACTGGTGGATCGGATGGGTGGAAGAGGTGCCGGGGGTCAACTGCCAAGAGCGCACGGAGAAGAAACTCCTTGAAAGCTTGCGGGACGCGCTTCGGGAAGCTCTCCAGCTCAACCGCGATGACGCCATTAAGGCGGCTGCACCTGACTACACGGAAGTCGAACTGGTCGTATGAAGCGGTCCGCCCTTCTGAAGCATCTCCGAAATAGCACCGAACATCGGGTTCGACACTGACGCGGGGCGGGGAGGCATTCCGCGCATGAGGCAGTTCAAGTGGATCCAGTAGAACCTGCAGAAGATCGACGCGCACGGCCTCTCGGCGGCGGACGTCATCTTCGTAATCACTGCGTATTGAAAGGAACACCCGATGACCACCCCCGAAGTTGACCGGCGGAGCCCTGGCCGCCGAGCGCGAGACGAGCCAATCGCCGCGGAGCCGCCGATGGCGCCCCTGGACCTGCCGCCCGACGCGCCTTCCTCGTCCGTGGAGGCTTACCTCGGTCCGCACCGCCGGCGCCCCCTGGCCGTGGCGGGTGTCGTGGAGAACGGCTTGGTACGTCCCCTCGATCCCGCGGTGAGACTGCCGGAACACTCGCGGGTCATTATTGTGACGACCGAGGGAACGTGACCTCCAGGGGCATGGACGACGGCGCGAGCGCCGCGTTCGCCGGCTTCGTCGCGCCGGACTCGTGGTATCGCCTGCGGATCCGCTTGGAGCCGGGCGAGGATTCCTCTTGCCAAGTAGCCGCCGGGCACGCTATTACGCCGCGTGGTTCCCCGTTTGTTGACATTCGCTTTCCCGTGGGTTAGTCTGTCGGCATCGCCCGTATGGCTCGCTTCGGGGCGAGGCTCCTGCCGGGGTGAACGAAGGTAGGGAGGACCGAACGATGTCCGCGCGAATGAAGCCCGTGTTTCTTCTTCCCCTGGTCCTGTGCCTGGGATCGGCTGCGTCGTGGGCGCGGGCTGCCGAGCGGACGGTTCGCCGTCTTCCGGTCCAGGAGTACCGCGACAAGATGAAGGCCGGGTGGATCGGCCAGATCATCGGCGTCTCGTGGGGCGCCCCGACCGAAGGCCGCTACCGCCAGATCATGCCCGAGAAGGACATGCCGCCGTTCCGGGACGCTTTGGTCAACGACGCCTTCGGCCAGGACGACTTGTACACCGAAATGACCTTCCTGCGGTCGATGGAAGAGCACGGCTTCGACGTGTCGATCCGCCAGGCGGGAGTCGATTTCGCCAACAGCGGCTACCCGCTCTGGGTCGCCAACGACGCCGGACGCCGCAACCTCCGCAACGGGATCGCGCCGCCCGATTCCAGCCACCCCAAGTTCCACAACTGCGCCGGCGCGATCGACTACCAGATCGAGGCCGACTACTCCGGCCTGATCGCCCCGGGCATGCCGAACGTCGTGATCGCCCTGGGCGAGAAATTCGGCCGGCTGATGAACTACGGCGACGGCGTCTATGCCGGCCAGTTCATGGGCGCCCTGTATGCCGAGGCCTTTTTCGAGAAGGACATCCACAAGCTCATCGACGCCGGCCTGAAGTGCATCCCGTCCGAGTGCATGTACGCCGAGATGGTCCGCGACATGGTCCGCTGGCACGGCGAGAACCCGCAGTGGGAGAAGACCTGGGAGTTGGTCGATCGGAAATACCGCAAGGACCGCAACTACTACATCAGCGCGCTGGACGTGAAGCTGGAAGGCGCGTTCGTGCTCATGGGCCTGCTCTACGGCGGCGGCGACCCGGACCAGTCGATCATCATCTCCTGCCGCTGCGGGAGCGATTCCGACTGCAATCCGTCGAGCTCCGGCGGCGTGCTCTTCACCGCGCTGGGCACGTCGAGACTGCCCGACCGGTTCTACAGAAAGATGGACCAGAAGGCCGTTTTCAGCCACACGGCCTACAACTTCCCCGGGCTGGTGAACGTGTGCGAGAAGCTCGCGCGCCAGGCCGCGGTCAAGGCAGGCGGGCGCGTGGAGAAGGACGCCGGCGGCGAGGAAGTTTTCGTCATCCCCGTCGAGGCACCCAAGCCGAGCCGGTTCGAGGACCTCAAGCACCCCGGCCCGATCGCCGGGAGCCTCTTCACTGACGACGAGATGGCCAAGGTCCGCAATCCCGGCCTGAAATGGGCCCTTCCCAAGCTGCTCTCCGGTTGGGCATTGGCCAACGGCGACGAGGGCCGCAGCTCGATGCTCCGGCAGTGGCAAGGCAAGAAGGACGTCCTTGTCCTGGCGGCCCGCGAAAAGAGCGAATCAGGCTGGGTGCTCTCGAGGAGGCTGGCCGTGCCCGCCGGTAAGAAGACCACCCTGAGGCTTGCGGCCGGTTGTGCCCCGAAGGGCAAGGGTTGGGACTTGACCGTCAAGGCCGACGGGATCGAGCTGCTGGCCAGGCCCGTCACCCCGGACGCGGCTCACGGCGGCTGGCTGGAGGTCAACGTGGACCTCTCCCAGCAGGCCGGCAGGACCGTTTCCCTGGAGGTGATGGGCAAGCCCAAGGCGGCCGGCGCCCGAGGCGAAGGAAGCCCGTGCCACGTGGCCGAGGTATCCATACAATCCGAGTAACCACGCCCTGGTTCCCACGCGGAGCGTGGGAACTCAGCGACCAGAGTGCGTCCTCCCGACGGCGGCGCGCCACTACTTCTTGGGTTCCGATTTCTCGATCTTCGTCAGCGCCTCGGCGGCGGCGCGGCGGACGTGCCGATCTCTGTCCTTAAGCAGTCCCCTGATGGGGCCGATGGCGGCCTTGGCCTCCGGGCCGATCTCGCCCAGGGACTGCGCGGCCCAGGCACGGTCGGAATCCCGATTAGTCCGAAGCATTTCCACAAGTAATGAAGTGGCAACCTTCGCCTCTCCGGTTTTGGCCAAGGTCTGTGCAGCTTGCAGGCGCCCCGCCGAATCGTCACCTCGCGCTGCCTCGATCAAGACCGGCTTGGCGACCTTCGTTTCCCCCATGAACGCCAAGGTGGTTGCGGCTTTCAGACGGACTTTGGCCTCCTTGCTTTGGAGCATGTCCATCAGCGCTGTCTTGGCGGACTTCGTCTCGCCCAACTCCGCCAGAGCTGCCGCGGCGGCGCAACGGACCATTCCCTCTTTCTTGTCGCCGAGCAGTTCTTTGAGCCGTGGAATGGCTCGCCTGGCGTCTGGGCCCATCTCCCCAAGCGCCGCGGCCGCCACCTGGCACGATTGCGAATCGTCGTCAGCCAGCAATTCCATGAGCAGCGGAATGGCCTCCTTGGCCTCTGGGCCGATCTGCCCCAACGCCGTGGCGGCCGCCAAATCGTCCGTGTCCCGGATGTACTCGATGAGCGCAGGCACGGCGGCCTTGGCCTGCGGGCCGATCATCCCCAGGGTGCTCGCGGCGGCACCCTGAACCGCGTTATCCTCGTCGCGAAGCAGTGCGATGAGGGCCGGTACGGCGGACTTGGCCTCGGGCCCGATCTCCCCCAGGGCTTCAGCCGCACCCTCCCGGACATCGGAGTGTTCGCTCCGCAGCAATGGCATGAGCACGGGCACGGCGTCCTTGCCCACCGGCCCGATGGCCGTCATCGCGCTGAGCGCGGCCCCGCGTACATTTTCATCCTCGTCATGAAGGAGTGCCGCCAGTGTGGGTCTTGCGGCCTCGGCCTCCGGTCCGAAGTCGCAAAGGGCCCGGGCCGCAGCATGGCGCACAGACGAGTCCTCGTCCCGGAGTAGTCGGATGAAGGCCGGGATTACCGTTTCGGCATCCGGCCCTATCTCGCGCAACGCGTCCGCCGCCGTGGAGCGTACGTGGGAGTCCGGGTCCCCAAGGCATTCTATGAGGGCGGGGATCGCGGCCTTGGCCTCGGGGCCAATCCAGATTAGGGCCCAGACGGCTTGTGCGCGGACAGAAGCGTCCTCGTCACGAAGCCGCTCGATAAGGGCGGGCGTGGCGTCCTTGGCCTCCGCGCCCATCATTTGCAGGGCGTAGACGGCGGCGTGGCGGACCTTTGGGTTCTTGTCGAGGAGCGACTTGGTGACCAGCGAAACGGCAGCGTTGGTCCGTTTGCCCAGATAGCCCAGGGCACCGGAGGCCGCATTGCGGACCTCGTCATTCCCGTCGCGAAGCAACTCCGCCAGCGCGGGGATTGCGACCTCGGCTGCAGCACCGAATCTCGACAAACCGCGCGCGGCGGCCTCGCGGATCTCTGGGGACTTGTGGCGCAGCCGTTCGATGAGGATCGGAAGCACCACCTTCGGATCGGCCCCCGTGGCGGATAGCGCCATGGTTGCGTATGCCAGAACGAGGCCGTCCTCGTCCCGAAGCATTTTCACCAGCGCGGGAACTGCCGGCTTGCCCTCGGCGCCCATGTTGTACAGGGCATAGGCGGCGTGGATGCGGGCTTCCCTGTTCTCGCCTCCGAGGCAGGCTATTAGGATGGGGACGGCTGCCTTGGCATCCTTGCCCAGCCCTCCGAGCACACCGGCGGCTGTCAACCCGACCAGAGAATCCTCTTTAACCATTTCGGCGAGGATCGGGACGGCCGCCTTCGCCTCAGGCCCCATTTCACCCAACGCTCCTGCCGCAGCGTCACGCACGTCGTCGTCTGCGTCACGAAGTGCCCCGATGAGGGCGGGGACCGCAGCCTTCGCTTCCTCGCCGATCTCCCCCAAACACTTCGCGGCGGCCTGGCGCACCTGCGAGTCGCTGTTGCGGAGCAGCCCCGTCAGGAGCGGGAGCGCCTTCGGCCCCATCCGTGCCAGACTCCTGCGGGCCGCTTCGCGCGCGTCGCTGTTGCCATCGTGAAGCACTTCCTCAAGTGCGGGCATGGCCTCGGGCTCCATCTTCGCCAAAGCGTGGGCCGCTTCCTCGCGAACAGAGTAGTACTCGTCCTGCAGACTCTTGGCCAGCGCGGAAATCGCTTCCTTGGCCTTCGGCCCCATGCGGCCGAGGACCCTCGCGGCCATGGCGCGGCGCGACGGCTCCTTGTCGTCCAATTGGGCCTTCCAGTAGCTCAGCGGTTTTCCGTGGTACTGCGGCTCTTGCCCGAGGCCGATGGAAACGACCAGGACGGCGAAGGTGACAGCCAGCGAGAGCCGGAAGGGTTTCATCTCTCGTGCCCCCGAGTGTGAAAAAGTACCTTGGCGGTCAAACGTTCCAGTCTCCCCTCTTCTATCTCCTACCTCCATCCGCCGTCGCAACGCACAGGCAATACAACGTGCCGTGGCCCTCGAACCGACCGCATACCCTTTCTAAGGCACCGATCTGCGCAAGTCAACGCGAATCCGAGGGTTGACACCCCAGCGGCCAACGTCGATACTGACTGCGTTCCCACGAGAGGCGTGGGACCGAGGATAAACCGGTAAGAACAACGGTGGGATTCTAGCCCATTCTGCGTCCACTGCCTACTCCCAAGGAGCCTACCATGCCTTCCATGAAACGTCGTGATTTCCTGAAGTCCTGCGCGATCGGCGCCGGGGTTACGATCATCCCGTCGCGGCTGGTCTACGCTAGCGCCAAGTCGGCGGCGACCAGCTATGCCGCCAACGAAAAACTCAACATCGCCGGGATCGGCGTGGGCGGGCGTGGCGGGGCCCACATCGATCCGTCGCTCCAGGAGAACCTGGTGGCCATTTGTGACGCCTCGGAGGGTGCGATGGAGGGCTGCCTGCGGCACGTCGAGAAGACGTACAAGGACGCCAGCGCCGCCAGGCCGCTCCCCAAGCGGTTTGCCGACTACCGGGAGTTGTTCGACAAGATGAGCGGCCAGATCGACGCGGTCGTCGTGTCGGCGCCCGACCACCATCACGCCCCGGCGTCGATGATGGCCATCAAGCGCGGCAAGCACGTCTACTGCGAAAAGCCGCTCACGCACAACGTCCACGAGGCCCGGCAGCTTACGCTCGCTGCCCGGGAGCACAAGGTCGCCACGCAGATGGGCAACGGGGGCCGCGCCGGCGAGGGATGGCGCCTGTTGTGCGAGTTCATTTGGGCCGGCGCGATCGGCAACGTCACGGCGGTCCACGTCTGGACCGACCGGCCGGGAATCGCCGCGCGATTCTGGTGGCCGCAGGGCGGAAACCGGCCGGCAGGGTCGGACCCGGTGCCCAAGAGTCTCCACTGGGACGCCTGGCTGGGCCCGGCCCCGGAGCGTCCGTACCTGGGCACGTACAAGGAAGGCAAGTTCCAGGGCAAGAGCGTCTATCAGCCTTTTGTGTGGCGCGGCTGGTGGGATTTTGGGACCGGGGCCCTCGGCGACATCGGCTGCCACGCCATCAGCGGCACCTTCTCCGCCTTGAAGATCGAGCACGCCGCGGCCACGTGGCTGGTCAAGGACTCGGGCGACAC
>CAYGZA010000286.1:0-8917 GCA_964354135.1 uncultured Planctomycetaceae bacterium | reverse complement strand
TTCGCTGTACTGGCGGAACATGTCGATCAGGTCCTGCTCCGGCTGCACGACGGGCATACTGGGGGGCGTGTCGGCGTCACGGACGGAGAGATCGGCGTCGATGACCCGGTACTTCTTGCTGTCCTTGGGGCGGTACCAGAAGACCGGTTTGTCGGCCGCGCCGAGCGAAACGCCTCTGCCCGCATAATGCGCGTCGGCTTCTAGCGGCAGTGAAACTACAAACAGCAAGCCTCGCTTAAGCTTTGCCTGGGCTTCCGCAATCTCCTGCTCCTGCTCCTCCTTCGCACTCGCACTCGGCGTCTCTGGATCTGGAAGAAAGTTCTTTATCGGGACCATCAGGTAAAGCGACATGTCCAGCAAGTTCGGGAGAGGCCCGCCGCTCAATTCGCTGTAGTAGCGGAGCGTTTCGATCAGGTCCTTCTCCCTCGGCTCCTGCTCCGGCTGCGCGACGGGCACACTGGGGGGCGTGTCGGCGTCACGGATCGAGAGATCGGCGTAGATGACCCGGTACGTCTTTGCATCCTTCGGGTGGTACCAGAAGATGGGCGTGTCGGCCGCGCCGAGCGAAACGCCTTTGCCCGCATAATGCGCGTCGGCGGCCTTCGGCAGTTGTTCGGTAAAAAACAAGCCTCGCTGAAGCTTTGTCTGGTGTTCCATCATCTCCTGCTCCTGCTTCGCACTCCGCTTCTGCCCCCTGTCTGGAGGAAACTTCTTATCGAGGGTCTGGAAAACCGTCAGCCAGTCCAGCTTGGCCAGGAAAGGCCCGCCGGTCAATTCGCTGTAGTAGCGGAACGTGTCGATCAGGTCCTTCTCCTCCTTGGGGGAGACGTCAATCGTGGGGCCCTGTATTACTTCATAACCGGCCGGCGGCTCGACGCTGAACAGCGACTCGTCCACGTCCACGTTGAACGCGAAATCGCTCATTGTGGTCTCCACATTGGGCGCCGTCGCCATGGTCATTTCGGTGCGGACCGGCTGGCCGGTCTTGGGATCGCCCCAGAGGCTCATCACCGTGTCAGGCAGCGACCCGTCGGAAAACGGGCCACTAAGACGGAATCCGACGACTCGGCGTCCGTCGATGTCCTTCTCGCCGAGCGACTCACGTTTGATGTCCGGTTTATCCTGGGCATCGAGCAGTAGCGAACGATAGTAGGCCAAGGGATCCTGGTTGAAGGGATCCTGCTTGGGTGTCTTGTCCTTGCGCGTGTTGGTCAGATTTCGGACCGTGGCCCGCTTTTCCGCGGGTTGCAGCGTGATCTCCCTTCCTTGGCCCCCATCCCAGACCGTGATCTCCACCTCCACCGTCTTGGAACGGTCCTGACCCTCCCTCTCCGTCTCCTTGCGCGCCCGATAGCCGTCCGGCGTCACGATCATTGTGACCTCGCTCGTTACTAGCCCCTTCAATAGCCACTTCTGCGTTTCCGCAGGCAGGAGCTTCATTTCCGCGGATAGGGCCGTCATTTTGGCGGACACCTTGTACTTGATAGTCTTTGCGTTGAGGATCGGTTCGATGAAGTCGGCGAAGGCGGGCGTTGTGCCGCCTCCGTGGAACCACAAGGCGACTCCTAAGATGGCGAGAACCAAAATGGCCGCAGCCGTAGCGCGGGAAACCGGGTGACGCATGATCCACCTCCATGTGGTTAGTGATCGCGTAAGAAATGTGGGACGGGTCGTTTCCGCCGGCGACGAACCGAAGATCTCCGACATCCGCCCCCGAACCTTGGATCGCCCCGATTTGCCTGACGTAACTGCCGACATGACTCGCTCGACGATGGCCACCTCCGCACTGTTGGTTGGCAACCGCAATTCAGCAAGCACGCCGCACAACTGCGTCAGTTGCCGAAAACGCTCGCGGCAATCGGAACACGTCTCGATATGCCGACGAAGCTGTCGTTCTTCGTCGGCCGATAGGCAACCGGCCGCTGCCAAGCTGATTGGTTCGGCCCAATGTTCGCAGGGATGATGGAGATCCTTCATGGCTTGCTCTCCCGTGTTTCCCTGGACGAAGTGAAAAGGTTCACGGCGAGATTCATTTGCCGCAGTTCTTCCAGTGCGTGATGCAATCGCGACTTCACCGTGCCCAACGGGCAGCCAAGAGCCGCCGCAATCTCTTCCAATGTCGCCCCCGCAAAGAAACGGAGTTCCACGACCAAGCGATGCTCTTCCGGCAAGCTCGCTACCGCTCGGCGAACCTGCTGCGCATCTTCAGACACCTCTGCGGATTGATCGGGCGACCGCGCCGTGCATTGCTTTTGGCCAAGAGCGTCTGAGGCGGAAAGCCTAACGGCGTTCTGGCCTCGCCGTCCTTTCAAGAACCGGTGCCGTAGAATGCCGTATAGCCAAGTGGAGAACCGGCAACGACGATCGAAACGTGCCAGCGACCGCCACGCCTCGACCAACATCTCTTGCACAAGAGCCTCGGCCCAGTGCTGATCCTTGCCAAGGGCCAGCGCGCAGCGCAATAGGGATGCAGCGTGCTGGCTGGCGACCTGCTCAAAGGCAATCGCGTCCCCGGCCTTGGCACGGTCAATCAACTCGCGCTGGTCGTCTTCGCGTGGGTTCACCGTATGCGTGATTCCCATGTTGCCGCCGAAAGGTTCACCCGCCGGAGACATTTTCTTGCGAATTCGTGCTGGGCCCGTCGTTTGAGGGGTATTACGACTCTGCAAAGCGGAACCGCTTTATTTGATAAACCATAAGGGCTTGAAGGTCCAGAAGGAAGTACGAGTGCGGGAGGAAAGCTTGGGGCACGCGGAGCCCCGTTCGGGGCCAAGATCGCGTCGGCCAAGGTAAACTCAATTCTGCCGGAGCTGACCGGCCGGTTCGATCGCTAACAGATGGCGATTCCTTTACGGTTACGAAACACGAATACTCACGTCTGCGCCCGCATGATTGTGCCGTCAACCATTGGCCGTAATAGCGGAATCAAGCCAAAGGCCCGAGATCCATGCAACGCCGCAGCGATGCCGCGGCGGTCTCAAGGTAACGAATTCCCGACGCTTTCAGGGTGCGGGTCAGAAGGCCAAGGATGTTCGATAGATGGGATTCGAGAAACCGCTTCGCGGCATCCCCGCTAACGGCTGCCTGCTGCTGGTCGCCCCTCGAAGTCGCATACGCCGCCTTCAACTGGAGATAGCTCAGAAAGCCCAACTCCACAGCGATGTGATCGGGCGGCTCATCAACGGCCGGCCGGTAGGCGAACGCGTCGTAGAACGCCTGGAGATCGGCCATGAGCTGCCCGGGCAGGATCGTGTCGACGTAACTGACTTCACGCGGGGCAGCCGGACCGCCGGGGCCGAAGATGGTGTGGTACGATTCCGGGCTCGCCTCCTCCCGGGCTTCTTCGGCCAACTGCCGCAAGTCGGCCACGCCGACCTCCTCTGCCAGGGAGTTCAGTTGCGCTTGCCAGCCCTCGTGCGGGCACTCGAAGGCCATCGCGAGGAAATGCAATCTGGCCGCTCGCCGGAGATGCTCGACGACGCGAAGTTCGGGCTCTGCGGCAGTCGTCACGGCGCCTCCTTGATCGTCATGGCGATCCAGGCTGTCCGCATTTTCCGCGCGCCGACCTCGTGTTTGTCGCCATCCCAGACGGCAAAGGCCACCTGCGGATTGGGGGTTGTCAGGAGTCCTTCCGGCAGTCGGCGGGTGATGACCACGGCCCAGCCGCCAGCGGCTCGCCGGCCCTGGCCCTTGGATGTTGTTGACGGAGCCGGGGCGATGGTGCCCGGCCCTTCGGCGATCAGGTCCTCGACGGGCGTCTCGCGTGGGCCGGCCATCTTATTGCCCAGCGCCCGCGCCGGGGCATAACGCAGCGCCATCTCGCGCTGCGCGGCCGGGTCCTTTTCCAGGGACCTGGCCTGGAATGGATAATGGTCCACGGCGGCCTGGGGATAAACGTCCTGGATCGAGTCGCCGCGACCGTCCACGACGGCCTGCCAGCCGGATCTTCCCGATGCAATTCAGGAAGCACTGCTGCTGCAGGCCGTTTTCAAACTTGGGGTAACAGGCAATGCACTTCTCCGACGTGCCGGAGAGCGGGTTGTAGAAGACCTTCTTGTAGGGGCACGCTTTGGTACACTCGCGGTAGCCACGGCAGCGGCCCTGGTCCAACAGGACGATGCCGTCTTCGCTGCGCTTATAGAGCGAGCCCCGCGGGCAGGAGGCGAGGCACGCCGGGTAGGTGCAGTGGTTGCAGATCCTTGCCAGGTAGAAGAACCAAGTGGAGTGCGGAAGGTGCAGATCCGCACCGGAGTCGATCCGGCCCGCGCAGTCGTCTTCGCCCACGTTGGGATAGGAGAAATCGAAGTCTTCGGGCCGCCAGCCAAGCACGCGCTCGCCGGCCGGGGCCGACTCGAAGATCGTCCGGCCCTCGTACTTCTCACCACGCCACTCCTGGGGACCCAGCATCCCTAGCAGCTTCAGGTCCCAAGCCAGCGGATAGAAGCCGTAGGGTTTCGTCTCGACGTTGTTCCACAGCATGTACTCCTGGCCCTTGCCCGAGGTCCAGGTCGTCTTGCAGGCCAAGGTGCAGGTCTGGCAGGCGATGCACTTATTGATGTCGAAGACTGCGGCGAATTGCCTCTTCGGCCGGCTTTCGGGATACCAGTAAGACATTTCCCGCTGGATCTGCCAGTTGTAGACTCGTGCCATCGCTTATTCCCTCAGTTTGCGTAGGTTATGCTTCAGCATAACGCCTGGCTGCGTGGGGTATGCTTCAGCGTATCCCCGCGCGAGTGTTATGCTGAAAGCATAACCTACTTCTATTCATTGCCGAGCAGGTAGCCGCCGGCGAGGTACTGTTTCATCTCCACCGTCTCGTAACGAGGCCGGATGCCCAGCGCCGCCGGGCGCCACAGGCCCTTGGCTTCCAGGCCGCCCGGCTCGGCTCGCGTGATCTTGACGATCGCTTCGCGGGAACAGCCTCTTTGCAACCCATAACGTCCTTTATGGGACGCAAAGTTCGCACGAATCATGACCGAGAGCAAGTGGATTCTTGCCTTGTCGCAACGATGCACTTCCGACAACTCAGGAAAACCATTTCCGGTAACGCAGCACGGTATCGAGCTGGCCCTGAGGCGCGTTGGTGGTGCCACGCGCTGCGTCGCGAAGTACTCTACGGAGAAACTGCACTTCCTTATGACCCCACCCCCACATCTCATAGATCGCGGACAGCAGTGACGTGTCCCGGGTGCATTCGAGAAAAGCATCCGTTGGCCATGAATTCTCGGCGAATTTCTCGACCAGTCCTCTTCTAAGGCGTCTACACCTATCCCATTGCCAGCCGATACCCGCAAACTCGGACTGAAGAATCGTCAACGCTTTGCTGGTAAGCGCACCGGCTGCGGTAGCTACGTAGACTGGTGGAAAAGAACGACCGACAAGTGCGGGACCGAAGTCGCGCCTAGTGGTGAGGGCTACGACGAGTAGGAACGCCGAACTGTCGATAGCTTCCGTCCCATGTAGCTCAGCCGCTGTCCTCTCGGCTAAGCGCAGCCACAAATCACCGCCGGATTCATGGACGGCACGACAATGCGGATCAAGCATGTAGATTACCGAAAGAATTGCAGAGATAGAAGCTCGGTCGTGTTGCGTAATCCAATCCATTACGGCTGTTGGTTGCTCGCCAAGGATCTGCCGCCATGCCCTCGGGATCGACCGCGGCTTAGTGTCATAACCAGATTCCAGCCATGAGAGCACGGATTGAACCGCGTCCACGCCGAGCCAGGCAACTGTCTTATCGGCGGCCACATCGTTTTGTGCGTCAAGCTGAGCCGAGACGACGGCTGCTCGAACGTCGAGGGCCGGTTCTGCGTCTTTGAGTGCATCAATAAGGCGGGACTGAATCTCAAGCGGACACCGCCACGGAGCGGGCGTCGCCACATGCCGACTGCGAGCAATATGGGGCAAGAAGATATGCGGGAATCGCTGCAATACAGGGCATATTTCATCGTCGTGAAGGTGGGGCGTTATGGCGGAGACAATGGCATCTTGAGCTGAGTTGGGTGGCGACCCAAAGGACGGCAATACCTCATCCATGAATCGCTTCCAGTCAGACTGCCACAGAGCAGTTGCTCGTCCCGAGAGTTGGAGTGACTCAGGATCAAAGGCGGTAGAGTACGTTGTCGTGGCTAGAGCTTGGACAAGATCGAATTCGTCCGGGACGATGTGGAGACGGCGTTGCGCAGGGTCTCCAAAGAGCGCGACCTTCAGACGACCTCCAGAAGACGGAGATGGGAAGCCGCCGGCGACGGCGGCAAGCAAGTGCGTGATACTCTTCTCGCCCCTGTCAGATTGCGCTAGTTGCGAGAAGACCTCCAGATAGGGCCGGAACACTGCCCGACTCGGCCCGCTCCGATCGCCAAAATCCCAAAGGAACCGGCGAAGATCGGTATCGCCGTGGGCGAATAGATCATCAACCGCCAGAGAGAGCCAATTGTCCGGATGGGAATCCTCTTCCAGCGTAGGGCCATCAACGACCGCGCAATTAGGAAACCGTCTGCGAGTCTCCCGGACGGCAGATGAAGGAATGATCTGCAGGTCGAGTGGCATTCCTTCAGTCTCACGAAACCGAATTGAGCCTGTGCAAAAGCGGTATCGCTCAGAAGAGAGCGGCCATTGCTGCGCCCATATTGCGAGGAGAGGGCTCGCGTGCTCGGCTGCCGTCTCGGCTACTACTGCCACAGGCTCAGCCGACAGATAGAGCACTGACAGAACAGCCCGGGCCAGGCGACCATCCGATCGGTCAGCAAGAAGGACCGGCTCGCAGGGGACCAGCTCCAGCGTGCTGCTGTAGTCAGTGATGGATTCATGGCCAGACGGCTTACGAAAGAGCGCAAGAAGACATGCCGGGTCTTGAAGCTGCTGCAGGCTGCGAGTATCGATGAGAAGGGTGTGTGTCCAAACGCACCCGGCCCGGTTCATCTCGGGAGCATACCAGGTTTTCGCCAACGCCAACACGTTGTCCTCGGGCAACGGGTAGCTGGTAAGGTACTCGTCGAACCCGCTGATCATGCTCGGTCCGGACATATCGCTGAGAACGAGCATCGTCCGCAAGGACTCCTTTGACAACTTCTTCGAACCTGCGAGGAGCCGATGTCCGTCGGAATACCCGTGCAGGGTCTGGTCTACGACGACCGCCTGTGACGTCTTGCTATCCATGCTCGCCCTCCAAGCCCAGCGCCCACTGCACTGGTAGCGTAATGTCGTGGGTGGAATCGAGATCATCATCAACAACTGCAATCCTCTCGGCAGGTTGAGAGACCTTGCGCAATGCCACCGCCTGGCTCAAATCGCCTCCTTGTGCGCTAACTCCAAAACAGCGGATCGAAAAACTCTCCGCGTTTGCAGTGAGATACTGGGACAAAAGTGGAAGGCGGGATGTCATCCATTGACTGGGGGAAACCTTCTCAGTGATCCTATCCCAGGCGGAGATCACTATGGTAAGCAGTACGGGGCGTACCGGGCGACGCGAGCGATGAATTGCAGCAATTCGACAAGTTTGGCCGCCGTGGGTGCATTGTCCGGAGACCACTCCACTGTCGGTTCTGTTGTAGCTGCTATGTCGGTCGAAAGCGATTCCTTGCCCGATTGCCCTTGCTCGACTGCTGTTGTGCTGGGGGTCAACTGCTGTACGATTCCATCCACTTCGGAGATTAGAACTTCTTCGCGAACCTTGGCGGGATGGATGAGAAGCAGACCACCGACAGACTGCTTCACCAATTCTGCAAAATCGGCGGACATCCTCCTATCGGTCCACTGAAGCTCGAAAGATTCGCCCGAGAGATCCGGGAGCACAACCTCGGCTACGAGGCCTGACTGGGTGTGCCGTACAAGCATTGAGACCGTTTGTTCATCTGGGATTTTGGTGCGTTCGAGCGGCTTAGCGTCGGCCCACAGTCCTCTGATGTCATTAAGATGCTTGTGATCACCATGAAGACGTTCCAGTTTAAGGGCAGAGGATATTTCAGATGACTCCACGACGTGGAAGAGTGCGGCAAGAAATGTCGTCTTCCCTGCTTCCGGAAGACCAATCAAGAATGCGCTCCGCCTAGCCCCATTCATTGGCTGACCTCGGTGCTGAGATTTGTGGGACGGCGTGAAAAGAATCGGTCGAATTCCGATCCAATCACTGGCGGTGGTTCCAATTGAATGGGCGCGCCTAGCGCCGCCGCAGCCTCCTCAACCCAGGCCGGAAAGATCTCCGCCAGACCGTGACCCAGTCCAAATCCGGCCTTTGCTGGCCGAGCAGCGATTCTGGAAAATCTTAGTCTCTTGAGCTGCGGCTCGAACTGACGGGTGAGTGTTTGGTTAAGGCTGCGGACGAATTCCACTGTCCCAACTTCGTCGTTCTCATCAATCAGGTCCCATTTGCTGCATAGGACATCAACCAGCGATTGCGGGCCGAGTTGTCCCGAATCAAGACAACATCGCAAGAGCATAGTCGCTTCGTTCTTAACTCGCTGCCGGTCGTCGAGTTGCGCCAGGTGGTGCGAGTCTATCAGAATCACGAAATGGTCAGCTCTGCGAATTAGGGAAAGCCTGCGGCACTCCTCAACTGAGTCCTTGGCGTCACGATAGTCCTCTCCGGACAGATCGGAAATGAGTACGTCTCTCGCCGGTAAATCACAGTCCTGCTTCCTAACCCGTAGGTGCAGAAACTGGCGATCTTCTCCGCGCCTAGTGCGCTCGGTATCAGCAGTTGACGCCCCGCAAGAGATCCGGGCCAGATGCGATCGCCTATCGAAGCCGATCAGGGTCTCGGAACCTGCGAAGAGGTATCCGGCGAAGGGTGCTCGCTGGAACAAATGGAAGAGACTGGCTATTAGTGTCGTTTTCCCAGAGCCAACGGCCCCGGCAATGATGACTAGTGCCGTTTTCAGTTCAAGAGTTTCGCGTTTTGGAAGAAGTGGCCGTTAGG
>CAYGZA010000285.1:0-8956 GCA_964354135.1 uncultured Planctomycetaceae bacterium | reverse complement strand
TGGGGTTGAGACGCAACGCCTCAAGAGAGTCACCGTCGAGACGGCTGACTACCCCATCGTCGAACGCGAAATGGCAAAGTGTTCGACGTGGTTTACGGGTCACGACTCCGCTGCGGCACTTGGTTCGCCATTTCCCTCACCCGCTGACATTGAGCAGGACATCACTACCCTGGAAACATTTGTGAAGACTATTCGCGACCGAAGCAAGAAAGCGGAATCCGAGGCCGCCGGCCTCGTCGAGCCGCCGCAGCCGAAAGTCCCCGAACGAAGGGCGACCAAGATCATCGACCTTTCGCCTGTAACCGCACACGCCGGCGACTGACGGCCGGCGCCGATAGCGCGGAAGTTGTTTTGCACGCTGAAGGACCGCCACCGAAAACGCAAGCCCAATCTCGCTGCGGCCTTTCTCGACTCCGCAAGTCGGCCCGCGGAACAAGGCGATGCACCTGACCGCAGCAGCATCACGGCTTTTCGGCGTTCACTCGTTCTTCTCGCCCTCACCGTGGGAGGACCGACCGCGCCCACTCGGCCGCGGAGGGCTCCAGGGGCGGCGCGGCCGGGCGACGATAGGGGCGCGAGCGGCAACCAATCCGTGCGGTGCGCCGGCGGGGCGGGCGGTATCAGGCTCCAACCGTGTTGGCCCGGAAGAACTCGGCCACCGCGGATTTCGCCGTTCCGCCGCGGGCGACGGAGAGAACCAACTCGGCGTACGCGTCGTTGTCGGCGGTCATCCGAGTGTTGTTGAGGGCAAGGAAGACGTAGGCCGCCACGGGGCCCCGTCTTCACCTTCTTCTCATAACTGGAGGTTTTCGAGAACCCACTGGCGAATCAGGTCGGTTTCAGCGAGTCCTTTGGACTTTGCGATCTGCCGAACCGCTTCGGCCTCGCTGGACTGCAGGTGGAGCGTAATCGCCGCGTCACGCCGAAACACCGGTTCGGTAACTTCTTCCAACTCGTCTTCAAAATCGGTCAGGTCGTGAGTGTCCCAGAATCGGGCCAACTCCTGAAGCGAATCGGTTTGAAGGAGTTTGTGAGTCTTCATGAATTCGCACGCAGAAGCAGCGCCCGTCGGAAGCAAGTCTCCTCGACTTCATCGGGCGTCACGCCATGCTTGGCAATGTGATCGACTCTGTCCTGTGGCCAAACCAACTCGCGGATGAGCATCGTTCCGTCTCGGCAAGTGTAGGCCGGCAAGCCAAATGCGGAAATACCCCCCAACGATGAACAGCCGGTTTGGTATGACGTCCCCAACTACGTCACACCCGCAGTATAACACCTCCCCGTCCCGCCGCAAATCGCGGCGCAACACCTTGGCGGCACGTGCTTTGCGTCCGAGCGTGAAGAAAAAGGCGACGTACCGCTGCCATGGGTTGCGTGCAGCCCGCGGGAGCCGCGCGGTTATCAGGCTGGCCCCGTGTTGGCCCGGAAGAACTCAGCCACCGCGGATTTCGTCGTTCCGCCGCGGGCCCTCACCCCCTGTCCCTCTTCCGCGGGCGGGAGAAGGGAGTTAGCGTTGGAGGGCTGCTAACGGCTTGGGTCACGGGGCCCATCCCCCTTTGCCGCGCGGCCGGGCGGAGTGGTCTTGGCTGCCCCGACGGAGTCGCCCCGCAGCGTCTTGAGGAACCATTTGCCGAGCGAGACGGCCATGCCGCCCCGGTAGGCCGGCAAGGCGAGCCCGTGCTGGTGGAGAATCAGCTTGTTGAACTTCCCGTCGTCGTCCTTGACGAACGTGATCCGGGCATCGACCACGCGATAGAAGAACTCGGTCTCCGATTCGGCAACGACCCTGAGGCCGGGCTGGCCCGTCAGTTGCACCATGAGCCGGTCGCCTTCCCGCGTGACGCTGAAGACCTGGCCCGGAAGAAGCTCGAATTGGCCGACGTACCGGTCGAGGACGCCCGGCTCAAGGCGAGCCGGTTTTCGCAGCTTCAGCGGCTCGACCGGCTTGCCCAAGAGCAGCACGAGGATCTGGTCGCCGAGCCGGTCCACCGTGCCGGTGGCGGTGTTCGAGAGGACCACGACGCCGATCTTCCGCTCCTTGTGGAAGGCCACGTAGCTGTGGAATCCGCCGGTCTGCCCGTTGTGCCAGTGGACGGCGATCTTCGGATTGAAGTGCCAGCCCAGGGCGATTCTCTGGGGCGCAAAAGAGGCGTCGTGGCGGGGCACGTGGGTCGTCTCGATGGCTTCGGCGAGCGGACTGGGGCGCAGACCGAGGTTCGCCGAGACCCAGAGCAGCATGTCGTGGACCGTCGATCGCAAGGCTCCCGCCCCGGCGAGCGTCGGGATGTCCCACGCGGCGACCGGGATGCCGTCGATGTTGTGCCCCTGGGCAAATCGGGCCTCTAGCGGCCCGGAAAGCGCGATCTGCGTTTCTTCCATGCCCAGCGGGCGGCAGATGCGGGTCTTGATGAGTTCCTCGTAACCGACGCCGTCCCGCCGCGCCAGCACGTGGCCCAAGAGCCCCGCGCCGAGATTGCTGTAGGCATAGCGTGCCCCCGGCGCATTCTCCAGGGGACACGTCGGCAGTGCCTCGTAAAGCTGCTGGACCGTGTAGGCGGCGTACGGATTGTCGGGATTCCGGGTGATCTGGGGGATGAGATTCCTGGGCAGCCGCGGCAGGCCCGAGGTATGGGTCGCCAAGTCCGCAAGCGTGATCGGCCGGTCGCCGCGCTGGGGCATCTTGACGGACGGCGGCAGCCACTTACCCACCGGGTCGTCCAGGGCGACCAGCTTCCGGCGGACCATGTCGGCCAAGGCCAGCGAGGTGAACGTCTTGGTCACCGAGCCGATCTCGAAGACCGTCCGCTCGTCGGGCGTCTTGCCGGAGGCGGCCGAAACCTTGCCGTAGCCGAAGGTGTGCGTCTTGCCGCCGTCGACAAGCCCGATCGCCAGGCCGACCGCCGTTTCGCTCTCCAGGAGCGGTTGGACCAAGGCGTCCACTTTAGGCTTGAGGTCTGCCTTCTGGCCGGCCGCGGCAACGGGCCCCGCGGCCCAGAGGAAGACAATCGTCGCGAATCTTCGGCGGAAGCCACTCATCGGGCTCTCCTCTTGAGGACTTTCGGAGCGTCTGTTCTAATGGCAGTCGTTCTTCGGCGCGCGTGCGAGCGCTCCGCGGGGCAGCCATAAGATTACCATGCAAGACATCCTCGTGGCCATCCACATCCGATGGGAAGGAAACTGATATGGGACTTCGTCCGCGGACCGATTTCGTGCGGAAGGTCAAGGACCGTCGCTGCGGGAAGTGCGGCGGCAAGCTCGGCCGCCACGACGTCCGCTGCAAGCGCTGCCACGCCACCCAGCAGCGACCGAAGAAGAAAAAGAAGTAGGTGACGCGGATTCCAGGGACCGGACCACCGGCGACGTGAGGGCCCGACGCGCCTACGGTTTGGGCAATTCCGTCGTGTACCGGTGCCGCCGGAGAACCTCGCGGCCCTCCGCGGAGACGACGTACGCGACAAACTTCTCGGCCAGATCGGGCTGCTCCGAGCAGCCCAAGACGCCGATGGTCACCGCGGAGATCACGTTCCGATCGGGCAGGATGGGGATCGCGTCGGCGTCGGCGGCGAAGTAGGCGGCCACGGCGTCCCAGACGATCGCCGCGTCGAGCTCCTTGAGCTTCACGTTGTTGCCCAATTCGTTGACCGTCAGCGAGCGGAAGACCACGTTGCGATCGATCTTATCCGGCGGAAGCCTGTTCTTAGCCAGGAGCGCGGCCGAGACGCGGCCGACGGCGCAGGCATTGGGATCGCCCAGCCCGAGCCGCAGCCCCGGCCGGGTGAGGTCGGCCAACGCGCGGATGTTCTTGGGATTCCCTTTCTGCACCAGGATCACGGGAACGAAGTAGCAGGCGGTCTTGGCGGAGGCGATGAGCCCTTCGGCCTTGGCCCGGTCGACGTAATGCTCGTCGCCCGGCATGAACAGGTCGCCGCGCCGCGTGAGCTTGATGCGGCTCAAGAGCATCTCGCTGCCGGCGAAATCCGTCTCGACGGTCAAGCCTTGCTGCCGGCCGAACTCTTCGGCCAGCTCCGCCATCGGCGGGCGCATCCCCGCCGCGCAATAGACCACCAGCCGGGCCTGCTCCGATCCGCGGGAGCAGCCCAGACAGCACGCCAGCAAGAGCCCCGCGAGGAACGCCCGGCGCAAGCGAAGTCCATCCCTTGCCCCTCGCTCCTCGTCTCTCATCCCTTTGGCCGCGGCGGATGACGGCGCCGGGGTGAGGTGGCCGTGGAAGCCCGATTCACTTGACATAGCCGTATTCCGCGAAGACCTTCGGGCCGTGCGTCTCGGCGAACTTCAGGAACTGCTCGACTCTCTGCCGCTTGGCGGAATAAGAGAGCCCTATCACGGCGACGCGGATTTCCTCGAACTTCTCGCCGTGCCCGGGGACGACCTCGATGTCGTCGCGCCATCCGTGGACCACGCCATTCCACATGACCCCGGCGTCGCGGTGCCCCAGGCGGATGGCCTCGGCGACGTCCTTGTGCGAGCGGACCTGGGCGTTGCCGACGTTCTCCATCACCGCCTCGCGGAGCTTCCGCTTATCCAACAGCTCGAAGACCATCTTCCCGGCGGTGGCGTAGTTCGGGTCGGGGAGGACCACGCGGACGCCGGGCCGAGCGAGATCGTCATACCCTTGGATCTTCAGCGGATTCCCCTTCTTCACCACGATCACCGGGACCATGTGGCCCACGTGCGCGTAGCCCAAGAGGGCCCCGGCCTCCTCCGTAAACCGGAGGTACGGATCGTGCGTGACGAAGAGGTCCCCTTGGGCCTTGTTCTTGACGATCGGCAGCAGGTCCTCCGAGCCGCCGAAGGAGAGGAGCACGGTCGAGCCGGTCTCTGCCTCGAACCGCTTGGCCAGGGCCTCGACGGGCGGGCGGAACGACGTGCCGCACAAGATCAGGACCTCGTTTGGCTCCTCGGCCGACGGGCGGCAGCCGCCCGCCGCGGTCACGATCACCGCAGCCACAAGAACCGCGATCCGAGCGAGATCGGCGGATATTCTGCGTGCCACTGCTCCCGAGAAGCAGTGCCGGGCGTCGGAAAGGCCGTACTCTTTGCCTCGCGGCAAGCAGCGGCACACTTGCGTTTCGCAGTCTGCCATGTTCACCTGCGTCTACTGACCTTAAGGCACAAACAGCCATGAGGCGGTCGCGTCGTCCGGGGCCATCATCTGTTGGAAAACGCGGTGCTCGACGTCGTCGGTGACAAAATCCGAGTGACCGTCGCAGAACGTTGCCACCACGCCGCCGGGATGCGAGCTGGAAGGCCGGGCGTGATACATCGCGCTGTGCGATACGTTCGGATCGTGGAGACCATTGATCCACACATCCGGCGGCGGTTGCCAATTCCTGGTCCACGGCCACCAGACCATCCCCACGCTGGGCTCGGTGGGTACCATCGGGGTCCAGGTTGAAACGTCGATGGGAAACCACTCCGTGGCATCCAGGTTCTCGGAGAGCATCAGGGTTTGGGCGGCCCCGTCCTTGATGGCGCTCAACCGGACCGACACTCCGGCGACCGACCACTTGTCGTTGAAGATACCGTAGGCAGGCTGTTTGTCTGGTTCCCCGGCAACGCCCGAGGGATAGACGTCCGGGAGGCCGCAATTGACGACGTAGCTCAGGGGAGTGTATTGCGATCGGCTGTCGTTGGGGCAGACCAATCCAGGGATCTTCGGACCCGGTTCGGGTCTGGTGGGGTCGGGCCTGGGATAGGGCTGGTTCCTGCGCCACGTTCGCCACTCCTGCCAGAGGTCTTCCCGGCCAAGGTAAGGGAGCAGCACCACCGGCCAGCTTACGGGCGGGCGGACCGCCGGCGGCGTGAGATTCCCATTGACGTACCCCGGAAAATGCCCTTTCTCCAACTCGTACGTGAGCAGGGCCTTGCCGATTTCCTGCTGATTGTTGACGCACTTGGTCCGGCGGGCACTCTCCCGGGCGCCGATCACCGCCGGCAGCAACAGCGCCACCAGGATCCCGATGATCGTCACCACCACCAGCATTTCCACCAGGGTGAAAGCCGCGCGCGTGCCCTTCGCCATGGGAACCCCCTTCGCTCGCTAAGGAGCCTCGCGTGATCGAGAGACTCGATTTCGTTGCCCTCAGGCTCTATTCTCCAAGAAAGCGGGAAAGAACTCCAGCGGGAGTTGGCGAATTGGACTTTCGGCTTTCAGCGATCAGCGGTCCGCTTTGTCGTCTTGACCCGGCCGACAGGGCCCGCTCGGCTCGAGCGGCCAGGCCGAGCATGACCCATACAGGTGGCACAGCTCCCGCCGCAGGAACGCCTCGGACGGAACTTTCCGCGGGAATGACTGGATTTTATCCCCACTTTCTGAGAGAATATACGTGGGGTAGCGGCGGCTTGGCGGCCAGTCTGCGCACGTCCAAGGGCAGCGCGTCGTTTGCCTCGTCCAGAGGGAGGAGTTTCCCATGAACTACCGGAGTCGGGTGGGTTTCACCCTGGTGGAGCTGTTGGTGGTGATCACCATCATCGGAATGCTGATGGCCCTGTTGCTGCCCGCGGTCCAGGCAGCGCGGGAGGCCGGACGCCGGGCACAGTGCATGAACAACCAGCACCAGCTCGGCGTTGCACTCTTGGGTTATGAGGCCGCACGGAAGAAGTTCCCCGGATACGAGAACTACTTCTTTTACGCGGCCGGCCCGAGCAACACGACCTTGGGTCAGCAGTGGGCGAGCTGGGTCGTCGTTTTGTTTCCGTACCTGGAGCGGACCGATCTCTGGGAGCGGTGGAACGATCCGCAGTACGAGGTGAAGAACATGGCCGACCCGGACCCCGAGCTGCGGCAAAAGCCCATCAAGCTCCTGAGGACGCTGGAGTGCCCCAGCGCCAAGACTCTGGAAGGCGGCGGCGTGGCGTACGTGGTGAACTGCGGGCTGCCCGACGGCGGCCTCAGCAACGACCTGGCGCGGGCCGCGGGCGTGTTCAACAGCGCCCGGTACAACGCCAACTGTTACATGAACTTGGATTATCTCAGCACGCACGACGGCTCGCTGAACACGCTGCTGTTGTCCGAGAACTTACAGGCCACGGAGTGGGCCCACCGGACCGGCACGACCTACGATTTTCTGCACATTGCACCGTGGGAGGCGGAGATCGGCATGATTTGGTGGCCCACGACCCCGGCCCCGTGCGCCAAGATGAACGCCTGCCCGGACGGCGATCCGAGCCCGCCTTACCCAGTTCCTCCATTCCCGGTTACTCGCCCGTCGGATCCCGCGGTGGCGGCGAACTACCTGGTCTTTGCGCGGCCGTCTTCGCGTCACCCGGGCGGCGTGGTCGCCACGTTCTGCGACGGGCACCAGCAGTTCCTGGCGGAGACGATCGGGTACGACGTGTTCCAGCACCTCATGACCCCGCACAGCAAAGGGGCCCTTTTGCGGGGTGTGCTGGACGGCGGCAGCTTCTGAGAGGCTGTCCGGAAACTGCGCTGTATCGGTCCCCTCTCCCTCTGGGAGAGGGTTGGGTGAGGGCGATTCGGACGCGAGACGACTTCCTCACTTACGCCTTGGCCCCAAGGAGCCAGGCGAGAATCCCTTTCTGCACGTGCATGCGGTTGGCGGCCTGCTGGAGGACGGCGCTTTGCGGGCCGTCGATCACGTCGTCGGTCACCTCCTCGCCGCGATGGGCCGGGAGGCAGTGCATGAACACCGCCCCTTTCTGGGCCCGCGACATCAGCGTGGCGTTGACCTGGTAGTCGGCAAAGTCCCGGCGTCGCTGGGCGGCTTCGGCCTCCTGGCCCATGCTCGTCCAAACGTCGGTGTAGACGGCCACCGCGTCGCGGACTGCCTCCACGGCGTCGGTGGTCGCGGTGAGACTGAGCTGGGGGACTTCGCGCTTGAGCAGGGCGAGGAAGGAGTCGTCGAACCGGTAGCGGGGCGGAGTGGCCATCACCAGCCGCACGCCGAGCTTCCCGCAACCCACCGCGAGGCTCCGGGCGACGTTGTTGCCGTCGCCGATCCAGGCCAGGGTGTGCCCTTCCAGCCGGCCGACCAGCTCGCGGAGGGTGAACAGGTCGGCCATGGCCTGGCACGGATGGGCGTAGTCGGTCAGGCCGTTGATCACCGAGCAGGACGAGTACTCGGCCAGCTTGGCGACCGTCTCGTGCCGGTAGGCGCGGACGACGATCACGTCGACGTACCGGCTCAGGACGCGGGCGAAGTCGGCCATGCTTTCGCGGGAGCCGAAACCGGCATCCGCGCCGAGAAACAAGGCGCTCCCGCCCAGGTGTGCCATGCTCGCCTCGAAGCTGACGCGGGTCCGCAGCGATTTCTTCTCGAAGAGCATGGCCATCACGCGGCCGGGCAGGAGGGGCTCGCGGAGCCCTTTCTGGAACTTGGCCTTCAGGTCTTCGGCGATGGTGAAGATCCGCTCGATTTCCACCGGCTTCAGGTCGGTCATCGCCAAGAGGTGTCGCATGGTGGCCTCCTCTTAAGCCGCGTGGCTCTTCAGGGCCTCGCCGAGGATATCGCACCCCTGGTGGACCTGTTCTTCGTTGAGGGTCATCGCCGGCAACAGGCGGATCACGGTGCCGTGCGTGCAGTTGACCAGGAGGTTTCGCTCCATCGAGGCCTTGACAATCGGGGCCCCCTCGATCGCCAGCTCGAGGCCGATCATGAGGCCGACGATGCGGACCTCGCGGATGATCTCGCACTGCCGGTGGAGCTCCTGCAATCGCGCCCGGAAGACTTCGCTGAGCTGCTGCGCCCGTTGGAGAAGGCCCTCGCTCTCGATCATCTCAATCGTAGCCAGCCCGGCACAGGCGGCGATCGGGTTGCCGCCGAAGGTGCAGGCGTGCATTCCGCGGCGGAGGCTGGGGGCGAGTTCCGGCCGCACCAGCATGGCCGCGCCGGCCAGCCCGCCGCAAATCGCCTTGGCCAGAGTCATCACGTCGGGCGTGACGCCGAAGTGCTGGTAGGCGAACCAGTGTCCGGTC
>CAYGZA010000284.1:0-8960 GCA_964354135.1 uncultured Planctomycetaceae bacterium | reverse complement strand
CCAGGAGGAGCCCGTTGTCGTCGGCCAGTTTCCGCAGGCCGGCCAGGAAGCCGTCCGGCGGGACGCGGACCCCGCCTTCGCCCTGGATGGGCTCGATCATAATGGCCGCCGTTTCGGCGTCGATCAGCTTGGCCACGGCGTCGAGATCGCCGTAGGGGGCGTAGACGAAGCCGGCCATGAGCGGCCCCAGCCCTTCGTGAAACTTCGGCTGGGCGGTGGCGGCCGTGGAGCCGAGCGTGCGGCCGTGGAAACCGCCCTCGAACGTGATGATCTTGTAGCGCGGCCGGGCGGCGTGCAGGCGCACGAGCTTGATCGCCGCCTCGTTGGCCTCGGTTCCGGAATTGCAGAAGAACGCCAGGCCGCCGAAGCTGCGCTCCGAAAGCGCCTTGGCCCATTGACCTTGCAGCTCCGCGTACCACGTGTTGGGAACGTGGATCAGCTCGCCGAGCTGCCGGCGCACGGCCTCCACAACCGGCTTGGGGCAGTGGCCCAGCAGGTTGCAGCCCCATCCGGGGAAAAAGTCCAGGTAGCGGTTCCCTTCGCTGTCCCAAACGTACGAACCCTCGCCCCGCACCAGCGACACCGGAAACCGGGTGTAGTTGGGGATGACGTAGCGCTCGAAGAGCTTGACGGTTTCCTGGGAACTCAATGGGCGGCTGCCTGCCACGGGCGCGGCTCCTTACAGGGGGTTAGGGGACGATCTCGGTGCCAATCCCCTTGCTGGTATAGACTTCCAACAACAGGGAGTGCCGCAGATGGCCGTCGATGATGTGGACCTTGCGGACGCCTCTTTCCAGAGTCTCCAGGCACGCCTGAAGCTTGGGGATCATGCCGGCCTCGACCACCCTGGATTCGATCATCTGTTGGGCCTCGCGAACGGTGAGGGAGTGTACCAGCGTCTCGGGAGCGCTCTTGTCGCGGCGGACGCCGTTGACGTCGCTCAAGAAGACCAGCTTCTCGGCGCGCAAGGCCTGAGCGATCGCCGTGGCGGCAGTGTCGGCATTGACGTTCAGCTTCCGGCCGTCGTCGCCCAGGCACATCGACGGGATCACGGGGACGATCCCTTCGTCGCAGAGCTTGTGGATCGTGTCGCAGTCGACGCGAGTGACCTTGCCGACGTACCCCAGGTCGATCGGCCGGCCGTCGTCGCCGTTAAGGAAGATCCGCTCGCCGAACAGGAGGTTCTTGCTGCGGAAGTTCAGCGCCTCGGCGCGGCCGCCGAGGCTATTGATCTGGGCGGCCAGAGACTCGTTGATGTCGTGGGCGAGCACGCGCTCGACGATCTCCAGGGCGGCCTCGTCGGTATACCGGCGTCCCTGGACGAAGCGCGGCTGGAGCCCGGAGGCCGCCATGGCCTGGCTGATGGCGGCCCCGCCGCCGTGGATGAGCACCGGCCGCATCCCCACGGTCTCCATGAAAACCACGTCCACCAACAAGTGCGTCATCGCGTGGGGGTCTTCCATGACGCTGCCCCCGAGCTTGATGACCGTGATCTTGCCGCGGAACTGGCGTATCCAGCCGAGGGCTTCGATGAGGACGTCGGCCTTCTCGATGGCTTCTTGCAAGGGAGGGTTCCCCCGGTGTCGCGCAGGTCCCGGTCGCTCGCCTTGAACAAAACGACCCCACCGCAGGGTAGCCCGAGGCGGGGAAACCAATCATTTTACCGCTCCGCCCGGGGCTGTCAACGCGGTTGGCGACCGGGTGGTGGTACAGTTTGAAGACCAGCAAGAGGAAAGTGATGGATTGTTGCTGATTCTTTAGCAGCGTGCCAGTCGGCGGGTTTTTCGGTAGTGTCCTAGTTTGAAATCGGTGGGGCACGATCCACCCATTTGTGGCGATATCTGTACTTGTTCTCGGCCATGCCCTGGTGTTGTTGCGTTCATGGCTGCAATGATTTTCCAGGAAGGGGGGTAGGCGCACTCATTGCAAAGTCTATAATGTCAGAAATTCCCCGAATATCGGAGCGCATACGCCATGAATGTCACTCAGTATACGCAACTCTATCGAGAAGCACGAGCCGACCTTGCCAACCTAGAGCAGGAAGTCACGCGATTACGGGCCGTTTGCGAGTATCTGCAATTGAAGGCGGGGGCAGATACAGCAAGCCCGACAAGTCAGCCGAGAGGCGTGGCTGGCCCCTTTGCTCGTATGAGGCAGGTCGATGCTGCTAGACAAGTGCTCCGGGATGCCACGAGTCCGCTGAAAACGAGCGAGATTGCCAAACGGCTCATTGCGGGCGGTTTTCCGGCTACTGACGAGGCACGTCTGAAAACGTCTCTGTTCACAACCATGACGCGCAAAGGCGAGATGTTCGCCAAGACAGGTCCTGGTCGATGGACTCTCAAAGAGGAAGGCAAAAAAGAATGAAGGAATAAAACGGCCCAACCAAGCGACTAACTCGGTTGGGCCTGAATCCTTGTGAGGCGAACACACATGGGGCCGTAGCTCAACTGGACAGAGCACCCGCCTACTAAGCGGGAAGTTGCGGGCTCGAATCCCGCCGGCCCTATTTGCCTCACTACCTCCGATGCCTGGGGGTGCCAAGTGGTAGCGGAGTCCTATAAACTCCGCGACCGGGTGCAATTCCCGGCACCTCCAATGAAAACCGCAGCCTTGCGGCAACGGTGTTTCTACGTGCAAGTATATCGGCTCTGGCGAGCCGTGTCAATTACTTCCCTATCTTGCCTTTTTTACCAGGGCGATTTGTAGCAATTCAGACCGGGCCCAAGTCGAGGTATCGAGCGTCTTTGACTTAGCAAGGGCATCTAATACCCCCCGTTCGGATTCCGTCAACCGTATCCGCAGGACATTGGCGCGACAGTCTTTCGGCGGTTTTGGTGGTCGGCCCTTCATACCCACAGTATAGCCACAAAAAATCTTCCGTCAAGGCCCGTTTTCCCTGTTGACTGTAGCTATACCGTGGCTACAATAACTGCAGACTTGACAATTGAGCCCAACGAAAAACCCGCGGCCGGTTGGCGCCGACCGCGGGCAACAGAATCCGGGCTGGTTCGCCCAGAATTCCGCCTACACCAGAATTCTACCGCGAACCGGCGGCGTCGTGGGAGTATTTGTCTCGGGCGGTGTGCTGTCGGTCGCTTCGCTCGTGGGGTTCATCACGCTTTTTGGCATCGCCACGCGGAACGGCATCATGCTGGTGTCGCACATCCGGTATTTGCAGCAGCATGAGGGGGTCACGGATTTCCGGGAGGCCGTGCGCCGCGGTTCGATGGAGCGGCTGGCGCCCGTGCTGATGACGGCCCTGACGGCCGGCCTCGGGCTGGTTCCACTGGCCCTAAGCGGCAGCCAGCCGGGCAACGAAATCCAGACGCCCCTGGCCATCGTGGTGGTCTTTGGGCTGTTTAGCTCGACGCTACTGAACATGGTCGTGGTGCCCGCGATGTTCCTGCGATGGGCCAGCGCCGCACCGCCCGCCGCGGGCGATTCGTTGCTTGAAACGGTTCCCGCACCGGCCGTGTCGCAAGATCACTCTCACCCGCACCGGCATACGGAGCCGATAGCCGCAGCCTAGTCCAGCTTCGCGAGCTGGCGAGGCAGGTCCTTGCAACGAAAGGACCCTGTCCTGACGGTTTTTATCACATACCACCCATTGGTGGGGCAGCCAGGTGGCGGCCGAGGCGTCGCAAAAGGATCGACCGAGTCTTCAGTCGGCCGGGTGACGCAGCGCTTGCGGGTCTCCGCTGCTCGCCGGGCCAGTTCCTGCACCCCTTTAATGTGGGGGATATTGCTAGGCCATCGGGGTTAGGCCAGTTTCTCGGGTTTACACGAACGGCGGGTCTGGAGTATTCTCCGCGGGCTGTTTCCGGGCGAAACACCACCAATCAGTAGGGGTCCTTGCCATGACGATCCGAGCCAGCATCTGCCTCCTGAGAGTAGCGGCGGTCGTCGCGTCCGTAATGGGTACGTCGGGCGCCCCGCCGGCGGCCTTTGCCGCAGATTTCCGCGTGGAGAACAAGGTCTTCGTCAACAACGAGAAAGAGCCCCGGACCCAGAGCACGACGATTTTCTTCGGCGGCTCGGTGTACGACTATCTGGAGAAACCGAAGGAAATCACGGTCTTCGACGTCGCGCACCATCGCTTCGTGCTGCTGGACCCGGCACGCCACGTGAAAACCGAGCTCACGACCGACGAGGTCGTCGCCCTGGTCGACAACCTGAAGCGGTGGGCTACGACCCAGACCGACCAGCTCCTCCGCTTCTTGGGCGACCCCAAATTCGAGGAGACATTCGACGAGGCGACCGGCGACGTATGGTTCAAGAGCCCGTGGGTCACGTATCGGGTGGCCGGCGTTCCGGCGGAAAGCACGGCAATGCTCCAGCAGTACCGGGAGTTCTCCGACTGGTACACGCGGTTGAACGCGCGGCTTAACCCCGGCTCCAAGCTCCCCTTCGCCCGCCTGCGGGTCAACGAGGTCCTGTACCAGCGTCAAGAACTCCCCCGGGAAGTGAGGCTCACGATGCAATCCAAACGGGGGATCTCCTTCCAAAAGCACTACGCCCGCAGCGAGCACCAGGTGATTCGCCGGCTGGTGCAGGAGGATCGGGACCGGATCGCGCAGACCGACCAGTTCCTGGCCATCTTCCGCCCGATCCCGTTCGACGAGTACCAGAAGAAGATCGGGCCCTGAGAGGGCCTGGGGGAAAACCGGGATGGCGAAGCCCCTGCGGAGCCATCGCGGCGACCATCGCAGACCCACTTGGGCCCGACAGGCGCCTCGCCATTCCTTCTTGCCTGTCTTCTTGGCAGGGCCCGGGCGGCAAGTTAAGATCCAGCGACGCGCTGCCTGCCTGGCGATCCGTCGGCGCCGGTCCGGGGAGATGCCCGCGGTCCGGGTGCCGGCAATCGCCGGATGATGTTCAACCCCGTAGCTTCCGCCCCCAGGAGTCGCCTCCGATGTGCTGCCGATTTGCCTTGCCGATCCTGATCGCTTCCGCTTGGGCCGCCGTGAGTTCCAAGACACCTGCTGCCGAGGTGACCGTGAAACCGTCGCCGCGCGGGGCGGTGGTGGAAATCGACGGTCAATTGTTCACCGAGTACCTCACCCGGAGCAACACGAAGCCGATCCTCTGGCCGATCCTTGGGCCCACGGGAAAGCCCATGACGCGGGCGTATCCGATGGGCGAGGCTCCCAAAGAGACCAAGGACCATCCCCACCAGCGTTCCCTATGGTTCACCCACGGCGACGTGAACGGGGTCGATTTCTGGGCGGAGGGTGGACGGAGCGGCGCGATCCGGCACCGGCGCTTCGTCGCGATGGAAAGCGGGTCGCAGGCCGCGATCGTCACCGAGAACGACTGGGTCGGCTCGACCGGCCAGAAGGTGTGCGAGGACCGGCGGCGGCTCGCGTTCGGCGTGGAAGGCGACAGCCGCTGGATCGATTTCGACATCACCTTGAAGGCCACGGGCGGCCCGGTGAAGTTCGGCGACACGAAGGAAGGGACTTTCGGCATCCGCATTGCGGAGACGATCCGCGTCGACACCAAGCTCGGCGGCCGGATCGTCAACAGCAACGGCGAAGTGGACGGAAAGGCTTGGGGTAAACGCGCCTCTTGGGTGGACTATTACGGTCCTGTTGACGGCCAGAAGGTCGGCATCGCCATCATGAATCACCCCAAGAGCTTCCGCTTTCCCACCTACTGGCACGTGAGGACGTACGGGCTGTTTGCCGCCAATCCCTTCGGCGTTCGGGACTTCACCGGCGGCAAGGAGGGCGACGGCTCATACACGCTCCCGGCCGGCGAGACCATCTCGCTCTGCTATCGCCTTTGGATTCACAAGGGCGACGAGAAACAGGGAAAGGTGGCGGAGGCGTACCAGGCATATGCGTCGGCTGCGAAATAGCTCCTCTCCGGGACCGGCTGCCGGGTATTCGCCCGCCGGTGGCTCACTGCCGAGAGTCTGCTTTTTCGCCAAACACGCCCCAGCTTCCCAAACCGTCTCGGAGCCAAGTGGCAGCCCATCCCCCGGGGAGGCGCCGGCCAGGTGGGGATGGCGTGTTCTACGGCCTCGGCAGGGCAATCGGGCCTTCATGTTCGCGGGAAGCCCGTCGAAACCTTTGGCCGGCCAACGGGTTTCTTCGCGACGGATTCCAAGAAGACCCGGGCCAGGGTCGACACGGAGGTGAGCGAAGGGATCGCTTCTTTTTCCGAACTGCGCATTCTTCCCAAAATGGCGAGTTCTGAGTCGAAAGAACCCCATCTATTTTGCCGATAGCTTCCTTTGTCGGCACTCACCCCATTTTCTCCCACCAGCATGAAACTGCCCCGTCATCGCAGTTTCCATGCGCATAGAATGAGGAGTCCTCACCCCAGATGTTGACTCAATTCCACCAGATCCACGGCTTGAATGACCTGCGAGAATACGTCAACGAGACCTTTTGCGACCGTTATCAGCTTCAAGTAGATGCTTTCCGAATGACGGAGCACGTCCTCCGTCGGGGCAACCGACCTTGCGGGATTTACTTCTGTCTCCAAGGGCCGCGCGCGGTGCGGTTCACCGCAATCTGGGAGCTTGACCACAACCAGGTGCTCTTCTACGGTTCGACCGGCGAACGCTTCCGGAGGACCCAACTGCTGGGTCCGGTGACCTTGGATCGCGTGGCGGCGTGAGATCCCCGGCACATTCGAGCAGCAAGGAGGTTGTCCCGTGCTTGTGCTATCGCGGCGAGAAAACGAACGGATTACGCTGGGCGATTCGATTGTCGTGACCGTGGTGCGCGTATCGGGCGACCGCGTACGCCTGGGAATCGAAGCGCCCTCGGACATGGTCGTGCTTCGCGGGGAATTGGAGCCGCGAAAACCCTCACAATCCGCAGGGTCTCCCACCTCGGACTGACCAGGCGATGACGGGAAGAAGACGCGGCGGCCGAAAAGCCGTGCGCCCTTTGGCATCGCCAGCGGCCCGCCGGCGCGGACTTATCCCCGCCCGTGCGGGCCGCTCTTGCGCGGCACCGCCACGTCGGCAAGGATCGCTGCACAACGCGCCGCAGGGAAGAAGAGGAAGTGCCCCATCGCCGGGGCGCTTCAGCCGAGCGAGCGCCACCGCCGTCCCCGACCGGGCCCTCGGGCCGATCGGGCAGGCGGCCGCTCCCCGCTAATCACGAGGCCGGACCGCCCCGGTCAGGCCGCCGTAATCGCAGCGGTCGAAGGGATGCCACAGAGGCAGGCCCTTGCGGACGCGTTCCGCTAGAATGTCGAGCTTCGCCCGCGAGCCGGCGGGCGCGTCGGTAGCTACGAATTCATCGCTCGCGTCTGCGGGCACGAAGTCCTCATCGTGCCCGCACTCTAGGATTGCTTCGAACACGTTCCTCATAACATAACACTCCCATCAGACAACATGGTCGCACGTGGCCGAGGTCGCCAACGCCGTCGCAGTCAGTCGGAGACCGACTCGGCCAATCGCCACTAGTTCATGGGGATACAGACCCAGAAACGGCGAGATGCTTGAACAGGCGGGGGGGCGACCCAAAGTTAAACATATCATTTTCGCCGTTGGAAGCCGGCTGTCAAGCCCCTGGCGGGCTTTCTTGCGGACAAAGCGACTATCTGCTTTTCCTAGACGTCCCATCTTTGCCCAGAAATCCCCATCGCAACCCTCTTAAGGAGGGTTCGCCCGGGTGGAATCGCCTTGCAGCTTGGCGGCGCGCCGACGGGACATCGCTCCGGCAAGTTTCGAGTGACGTGCCTCCGAATTCGGGTGCCGTATGATGCGCGAAACGCAAGAAGTGGGTGTCATGGCCCACGCTGGTCGTGGCAATGTCACGCTCGGTTAGGGACATGCTTGCTGTCTCGCTGCACTCGCTTAGCGAGCAGGGCACCCACTGGCTACACTCTCAACGCCCCGGGCACGCGCCAGCCCGAGACGGTGATCCGGCGAAGATCATCCAGCCAGCATTCCAGCAGGGTGGTCGGATTGGCGTTGCGGTCGACGTGTTCGGCCGTATCGAGGCAGCGGTCGAGGCAGGCGGCGGCAGTCTCGGTCTGGCCGCCCCAGTTCTTGAGGGCCTGCTCCAGCGATCGGCGCAGTTCCCGGTCGTCCGCTAAGGGCGCGCCGGCGAGCCCGCGGAGCAGTTGCTCGTAGAACTCGGCGGCAAAGCCGATGGCCTGGCGCATGCGGAGGCGGCGTGCCGCGGCCTCCTTGCCGCCCTCCTCCACGAACGCGGAAACGGCTGCGGAAATCCGCAGACTGTCGGGCACCGGCTCCGCGAGGAGTTGATGAAGCCGGCTGCGGAAGGCCCACAGCGCGCCCTCGGCCAGCTCCACGGCCCGCTGAAGGCTCCCGCCGCTGTGGGCGGCCAGTCGCCGGGCCTCGGCCGCATCCTCGATCAGGCCCCGGCCGACGAGCAGCTCCGCCACCGCCTCGGGCTCAAGCGGCCGGAAGCGGATCAACTGGCAGCGGGAGCGGATCGTGGGCAACTGCCTGGCCGCACTCGTGCCCACGAGCATCAGCACCGATTGCGGCGGCGGCTCTTCCAGCGTTTTCAGCAGGCTGTTGGCCCCTTCGGCATTCAAGTAGTCGGCGTCGTCGATGACGGCCACTTTCCGGCCGCCCCGAAACGGCTTCATGCCAATGTTGTGGCACAGCCCGCGCTGCATCCGGTGCTCCTTGTCGCCGATGAGCAGCTCCAAGGGAATAAACGACTTGTCTGGCGGCTTCGCGACGACCTCCAGATCCGGGTGCGTCCGGGCGAGCACTTGCAGGCACGGCGGGCAGCGGCCGCAAGGGTCCATCGCCTCGGCCGGCCGGGTGCCACAGAGGAGCGTTTGAGCCAGTTTCATGGCAAAGGTGCGTTTGCCGACTCCCTCCGGACCGACGAACAAGAAGCTGCTGGCCAGCCGCCCGCGCTCCAGAGCACGGCGAAACTGCTCGACCACGTCGTCGTGTCCCAGGATGCCTTGCCAGCCCATGCTCACCGCCACATGTCGTCGTCGGCGAAGGG
>CAYGZA010000283.1:0-9052 GCA_964354135.1 uncultured Planctomycetaceae bacterium | reverse complement strand
CCATCGCGTGCCGACCACGAGCCTGCACTACAGCCTCGACGAGTGCAAAACGTGGAGCCCCAACGTGCTGGTGGACAACGTGATCGGGGCGTATCCCTCGATGGTCAACCTGAAGGACGGCACGGTATTGATTGTGTATTACGAAGAGGGCCAGGGGTCGAGCATCCGCTGCAAACGATTGCGGGCCACGAAGTCCGGCATCGAGTGGCTCCCGCCGTAAGAACCCAAGGAAAGCCTGGTTCCCACGCTCCGCGTGGGAACCAGGGGCGCGCAAGAACATCGTCTTCCATTGGAGTTTTCGCCATGGCTGAGAACGTAACGCGTAGGGCGTTTCTGAAAACCGGTCTGCTGGGCGGCGCCGGGACCCTGCTGGCCGGGCCGGCTTTGCTCGGACAAGCGGCCGCGGCGGACGCCCCCGCCGGCCTCTGCGTGACCATCTGCAACCACTGGAGCTACATCGGCATCGGCTGGCAGTTGGGGATCGAATCCTGCGTCCTCTCGGCGACCGACGCCATGGAAATGGCCGACCGACCCCCGCACGCCAAGACCTGCATCAACCTCGACGCCCGGGCCTACGAGCTCATGGCCGAAAAGTTCCCCGAGGTGGCCGAGCGGCTCAAGCGGCAGCTCGCCGCCGGCAAAGTGGAGCTGATCGGCGGGACCTACGGGCAGCCCATGGGCACGTCGATCGGCGGCGAGTCGAACATCCGGCAGGTCGTCGTTGGGCGGGAAGTGATCCGCAAGGCCCTGGGCTACGAGATGGTTACGTTCCTGGAGGAGGAGGAGTTCACGCATCCGCAAGTGCCGCAGATCGCCGCCCTGGCCGGCTTCCGCTACGCCAGCCTGGCCCAGTTGGACACGTGGGGCCGGGCCGGCTGTCCCGTGCTGGAGCTGAACGCCTTGGCGTGGAAGGGCATCGACGGAACGACGATCCCCTGCGTCCCCAAGAACTCGCTCTTCGGCTACTCGCCGGACTTGAAGAAGCTCGTGGATTCCCCGGCGTTCAAGAAGCTCCAGTCCCTGGGCAAGCCGCTCTTGTTCACCTGGGAGGAATTCGGCTGGGAGTCGCCGGAGCAGCCGGCCTATCTGACCGGGCCCGCCAAGTACAAGGCCATCGCCGAGCAGTACCCGGTCGAATTCGTCACCCTCCAACAGTATCTCGACAAGTACGGCGCCAATCCCAAGGAGACCATCTACCTGCCGATGGACGCCTGGAGCAAGTCGCTCACCTGGGGCCTCGGGGGCGACCAGGTGCGGATCCTCGACCGCAAAGTGGAAGGGCTCTTGCTGGCGGCCGAGTTGTTCGATGCCGTCGCCGCGGCCCTCGGCGCGAAGTCCCATGCCGAAGCCCTGGAGAAGGCATGGAAAGACCTGCTCGCCTCACAGAGCCACGACGTGGGCCTCTGCGAGTATTCCCGCTGGCAGGGCGACCGCATGGCACCGCTGGACCGCCTGGAGGATTTCCACAACTTCACCTGGGGCGCGATCGGATTTAACCACCTCGACGCCGCCCAGAAGCAAGGCCAGACGGTGCTCGACGCCTCGCTGGCCCGCCTCGTCGAGCGGATCGACTCGCAGACCGGCAAGCAGGGCCGCCTGGCCGTCACCGTCTTCAACCCGCACGCCTGGGACCGCAGCGACCTGGTGCTCACCGGGCGCATTTACCCCATGCCCGAGAGGGCCCAAGGGGTGGTGGTCAAGGACCGCGCGGGCCGCGTTGTTCCCTCGCAAATCGTCAGGAGCCATAAGGACGAGCAGGGAAACCTGGTGGTGGCCGACGTGGCGTTCCTGGCCCAGAACGTCCCCTCGGCGGGATACGACACCTATTACCTCGACGCGGCAGCCGCTCCCGCGGCCTCGGTGCCGACGTCCCTGCGGATCGACGAGTCGAAGCTGCTGTTGGAAAACGAGTACCTCCGCGTCGGGCTCAGTCCCGCGACCGGGGCCGTGGCCAGCCTGGTCCACAAGAGATCCGGCCGCGAGTTGCTCGACGGCAAGCGCGGGGCCTTCCCGCACTTCACCGGCAAGCCCAACCCCAATCTCTCCCTCACCCCCAATCCGCCGCCGCGCTACGACAGCGCCGGCTCCAAGGCCCAGATCGACTGGACGGAGCGCGGGCCGCTGCGGGCCACGGTTCGGGCCCAGCATCGTTGGCCCTTCCTGACGTTCGAGACCCGGGTCTCGCTCGCGGCGGGCTCGCCCCTGGTCGAGGTCCTGACCCGCGTGCTCGCCCGAGTCCCGCCCCATTCCGACCGGTCGCCGCCCGACATCGAGGAAGGCTACTGGGTCTCGTTCGCGCCGGGCTTCGAGCCGTCGCTTTTGCTCCGTGATTTTCCCCTGGCGGTTGAGCCCGCAAAGAAGGAGGCTTTCCACGCCCTCACGTTTGTCGACCTTGTGGGCAAGGACGTCGGACTGTTGCTCCTGCACGCGGGCACCCAGTATTTCAAGCGGCATCCCGGCGGCGCGATCTCCAATCTCTTGATGCGGGAGTGGGAGTCGCATTTTTCGCGCGAGTACGGCTGGCCGGTCTATGCGGAGTACCGCCACGGCCTGCTGCCGCACGCGGGGGAGCTGGCCAACGCCGATCGCCTGCGGGCTGCCGCGGCGTTTACGCGGCCGATGTTCGCCGCGGTCGGGTCGCCCCGGCCGGGCGTGCTCCCGCCCGCAAAGGGCTTCCTCAAGGTCGGGCCCCGCAACGTCCATCTTTCCGCGTTCCGCAAGAAGACCGGCCCCGGCTTCGAGCTCCGCGTGGTCGAAAACCAGGGGCAGGAGGCCGACGCGAGCATCGAGCTCGGGCTGCCGCTGGCGAAGGCCGTCGAGACGGACCTCTTGGGTCGTAAACTCGCCGACGCCGCCCTCAGCAGCGGCCGGCTGACCTTCCGTGTCCGGCCGTGGAAGGTCCGCACCTTCGAGGTCGCGTAAAGAAAACCGCCGGACGTTCCTCGCCCTCCCGGAATCACGCAACCGCGTTTAGAAACCCGTCGCACCAGCCGGCCCGGTCTAGCGCGGCTTGACTGGGCGAGGGGCTTCCACGTCGTCGCGATCGCGGGGATGCCACAAGGGGAGGCCGGTCCGCAGCCGCTCGGCAAACACTTCCAGCTTCTCCCTCGTGCCCGGCATCGCGTCGGTCCCCTCGTAGTCGCTGCAAGGGACTTCCGCGGGCTCAAAATCCCAGAATCCCGCCTTGATCGCTTCCAGCACGGACTTGGGCACGGTCGTGTCCCTCCCGTCCACGTCTCCACACGCCTACGTCCGAAACACCAGCGAGATGGCGAGCATTGTAAGGGGCATTCCCGGGAATTGTCAAGCATCTGCGGCGGGTCGGCGGGGCCGGGGACTTGATTTCCGCCGGGCGATGGGTTCTCCTTATCCGATTCCGGGGGATGTTGCGTGATCGCAAGACCCCGTCCAGGGTCCGGTGCTCCAGGGCAAACGCGGCGGAAGTCGCATGACACGCACGGCTGCATCCCACGGTTCCGACAGGTGGCTGGTGGCAGTCATTGCGGTCGTGGTGGGGGCGTACCTTGGGACCGTGGTCGCCGGCTGGCCGCAGCAAGGGGCGGACATGGTGGCCCAAGAGGGACACGGGGCCAGCGAACAGGCCACTCCTGCGGCCCACGCCTCCCCGGCTCAAAGCGCCCCAACCCCCGCCGTTCACCCGCCGTACTGGACAATCTTGCCGTTCGTGCTGCTGCTTCTGGCGATTGCGGTGCTGCCGCTGGTGCCTGCAACGGGCCACTGGTGGGAGAGCAATCTGCACCGCTTCTACGTGGCTGCCGGTTTGGGGGCGCTCACGTTGCTGTACTACCTGTTGCTCCACCAGCACGCGGTCCAGTGGCACTGGCTCCAAAGTCGCGAAGTCCACCCCGCGGCTGCCGGGCCGAACGTCGCCGTGACGCTGACCGTGCTGGCCAACGCGATCCTCGCCGAGTACGTCCCCTTCATCATCCTGCTCTTCAGCCTGTACACGATCAGCGGCGGGATCCGCATCGAGGGGGACCTGCGGGCGCACCCGCTCACGAACGCCGCGTTCCTCGCGGTGGGCGCAGTCCTGGCCAGCTTCATTGGGACCACTGGGGCCGCGATGCTCTTGATCCGTCCCCTGCTGGAGACCAACCGCGAGCGAAAGCACGTGCAGCACACGGTCGTGTTCTTCATCTTCGTGATCTGCAACTGCGGCGGGTGCCTGACGCCGTTGGGCGACCCGCCCCTGTTCTTGGGCTACCTGAAGGGCGTCGAGTTCCTGTGGACGTTCCGGCTCTGGCCCGAGTGGCTCTTCGTCAACGGGATGCTGATCCTGATCTACTATCTTTGGGACCATTTCTGGGCCTACCCAAAGGAATCGCCGCGCGACGTCGCGGTCGATGAGGTCCGCACCCACCGGCTGCGTTTTTCGGGCATTCGGCCGAACGCGGCCTTGCTCTTGGGGGTGGTGTTTTCGATTGCCCTCTTGGACCCGGGCAAGGCGATCCCGGGGACGGGCTGGCGTCCCTGGGTCTACCTCCGCGAAATGGTGCAACTGGTGCTGGTGGCTCTCTCCCTTGTGCTGGGCAGCGCGGCGACGCGCCGCCAGAACCACTTCAACTATCACGCGATTGTCGAAGTGGCCGTGCTGTTCCTTGGGATCTTCATCTGCATGCAGCCGGCGCTCGAGATCCTGCACGCCCGAGGCCCCTCGCTGCCGCTGACCACCGCGGCCCGCTTCTTCTGGGCGACGGGGAGCCTGTCTTCGGTGCTCGACAACGCCCCCACCTACGTCGTCTTCTTTGAGACGGCCCGTTCCATGGCCGGGGGCTTCGGGGGGCGCCTGGTGGCCGGCGTGCCCGAGTCCCTGTTGTACGCAGTCAGCCTGGGGGCGGTCTTCATGGGGGCCATGACCTATATCGGCAACGGACCGAACTTCATGGTCAAGGCGATCGCCGAGAAGTCGGGCATTCGCATGCCCAGTTTCTTCGGCTACCTGCTCTACAGTTGCGGCGTGCTCTTGCCGCTGCTGGCTGCCACCGCGATGATCTTCCTCAGGAGCGGCTAGAGTGCCCTACGCGAGCATCACCGCAGACGACCCGTTGCGAAGCTACTGCAAGGCGCTGGCCCGCGCCAAACAGATCGCGTTCGACACGGAATTCATCGGCGAGCGGACGTACCGCCCGGTCCTGTGCCTGGTGCAGGTGATCGCCGACGGCCGGTTGGCCTTGATCGATCCCTTGGCGATCCGGGACATGGCGCCCTTCTGGCTGGCGCTGGGCGCACCGGGGCACGAGACGATCGTCCATGCCGGCCGCACCGAGCTGGAGTTCTGTCTTCAGGCGACCGGCCGTCTGCCGTCGGGCCTGGTCGACGTGCAGATCGCGGCCGGGCTGGCCGGAGTGGAGTATCCCGCCGGCTACGGGACCCTGATCTCCAAGCTCTTGGGCAAGACCCCCGACAAGGCCGAGACCCGCACCGACTGGCACCGCCGCCCTCTCAGCTCGCGGCAGATCGAATATGCCCTGGAAGACATCCGCCACCTGCCAGCGATCCGCGACACGCTCGTCCCTCGCTTGGAGGAGCTGGGCCGGCGCGACTGGCTCGAAGAGGAAATGGGGTACTTCCGCGAGGACGTTCAACAGGCCCTCTCCCAGGAGCGCTGGCGGAGGGTCTCGGGCAACTCGGTGTTGAGCAGCCGCAGTCTGGCGATCGTCCGCGAGCTGTGGCGGTGGCGCGAGGCCGAGGCCGAGCGGCGCAACTGTCCTGCCCGCCGCGTGCTGCGGGACGATCTGGTGATCGAGCTGGCCCGCCGCCGGACCGCCGAGCTGAAACGCATCCAGGCAGTCCGGGGGCTGGATCGGCAGGACCTGCAGCGGCAGTTGCCCAGGATCGCTTCCGCCATCCAAAGGGGTCTGGACTTGGCCGACGAGCAGTGCCCGCAGACTCAAACCCCGCGGCAAGAGAACGCCCCCCAGTTCTCCGTCCTCGGGCAATTCCTCTTTTCGGCCTTGGGGAGCATCTGTCGCCAGCAGCAATTGGCCCCGGGCCTGGTGGGCAGCCCGAACGACATCCGCGACTGGATTGCCTATCGCAGCGGGCAGGCCCCCGGGGAAGGGCCGCCGCGACTGGCCCGAGGATGGCGGGCCGAGGTCGTCGGGCAGATGTTGGACGACCTGCTGGCGGGAAACCTCTCGATCCGCATCCAGGACGCAACCTCGGACTCGCCCCTCCTGATTGAGAGAGTGCCGCGCGCGGGCCCGGGTGGGCATGGTTAGGGATAGATGCCTCCTGGCACCCGGATCCCGAACCTCGACTCACTCTCGTGAATCGCCTTCCGGCGGGTCGTCGAACGGCGAGATCGGCGGCAGGCGGAGGACCCCCTCCGATTCCGGCGCCGACCGCTCTTTCCATCCGGAAGGCGCCGTGGTCGGCCTGTCGGCTGCTGAAGTGCTCGGCGGCGCGGCAAGCGCCGGCGGCGCAGGGGTTCCGGTGGGCGCGCCGGACGGAGGTGTCGCGCCGGGTTGCGGAGCCGTGGCGCCCGCGGGCCCGGCGCCTTGGGAAGCCGGACGTGTTGCCGGCTGGGCGGCGGAATTCGTCGGTGGTTTGTCGGACGTCGTGTGCCCGGCCGGAATGACTCCCGCCGCGGGCGGTCCCGACGCCGCGGCCGCGTTCTGGTCTTTCGGCTGGCCGGCGGGGTCCTTGGATTCCGGCTTCTTGGCCTCTTGAGCCAGTTCTTCTGCCGGCTCGACGAAGAACGCCGGGTCGGCCACGGAAACGCCGCTCCGCCGGCGGTCCGGCTCGACGGCGGGGTCGATCAACGGAATGCTGAACCGGTCCCCGGCGAACTTGGTCCCGTCGTAGATGTGGCCGCGCTGGAAGGGGCCGGCGCCGAAGAACCAGACCGCTTTGGCCCGGCTCTCTTCGCCGACCGCGCCCGACTGCCACAGCGGCCGCCCCGTCTGCCGGTTGTATGCGAACACCGAGACCTTCGCCACGGCCCGCTGCTCGGTCTTCTTGACCAGCGGGATCTCCGGGATCTGGGAAGGGATGGTCGGCATCCCGACCAGCGTGGGAATGGTCAGCGCCGGCACGCCGAACAGCAGATCGTGATGGTCGGTTCCGAGCGCGCCGGCCCGCAGCTCGACAATGTAGTCGGCCTGGTCGCGCGCATCTTTGAGGATCGCCCCGCTGGCCAGAATGTGTTGCCGCAGCGTGCTGACCAGGTAGGGTGCGTCGGTCAGGCCCTTGATGGGCGCGTCGTCGAGGAAGACCTTCTTGCCGGCCACGGCGCGGAGATCGAGCCGGCTGACAGCGCGGTCCATGGAATCGGAGATGAGAAGCTGTTCGGTCGCCGTGCGCGCGGTGTCGGTCCATTTCGTGGTGCCGCAGCCGGCCCACGTCGCCATGAGGAGCAAGAGCATCCACGCCCAAAACCGCACCCGAGAACCTCGTTGAGTCTGCAAGACCCAAGCCTCATGCCAGGGTCTCTGCCTATGCCCGCCCGGGAACCCGGGAACAAGGACCAAAGTGGGGCGGGATTATAGCCAAGACTGCTCCTTCCATAAACATCCATTCCGGCAGAATCCCGGGTTCGCAGGATTCGATGTAACGCATGTAATGGAAACGATTTACGTTCCCGTCGCGTGCCGCGAGAACCGTTCGATCGCAGGGATCCATCCCCCTCATAATAGCGGCAACAACGCCTCGCCAACGCCCTCGCCTTCCGGCGCGTTGCGGGCGGCGAGGCCGACCTCTATAGTGAGCCGGTTGGGAAGGGACGCCGGCGGGCGCGTCCCGTTGGATGCCGCAGCGCCCACCAGCCGCAGCGATACAGACTACCGATGCCTCCAATGCCTCGAAGACTCCTGAAGTCTGGATGGCGGCGGCCGCAGGCCGTTTCAGGAAAGGAGCACCCATGAGTCGCAAACCCTTGGCAGCCACCCCAGCGAGCGCCGCGTTCCTGCTGGCGCTGGCGGCGGCATTCTCATGCTCGTTCGCCGCGGCCGAGGTCCGGCAGAAGGTCCCTCTCCGGGCTGAGCCGTTCAGCCTCAAGCAGGTGAAGCTCCTGGACGGGCCGTTCAAGCACGCTATGGAGCTCGACCGGCAGTACCTCCTCTCCCTCGACGCGGACCGGCTCTTGCACGTGTTTCGCGTCAACGCCGGCCTCCCCTCCGCCGCCACGCCGCTGGGCGGCTGGGAAGAGCCCAAGTGCGAAGTCCGCGGCCACTTCGTCGGGCACTACCTGACGGCCTGCGCCCTCGTGTACGCCGGCACCGGCGACGAGCGGCTCAAGGAGAAGGCCGGCTACATCGTGGCCGAGATGGCCAAGTGCCAGGCGAAGTTCCCAAGCGGCTACCTGAGCGCTTATCCCGAGGAGTTCATCGACCGCGTGGAAGCGGGCAAGCGCGTCTGGGCCCCCTGGTACACGCTGCACAAGATCTATGCCGGCCTGCTCGACGTGTATGTCCTCTGCGGCAACGTCCAGGCCCTCGAAGTCCTCGAGAAAGCGTGCGATTGGATCAAGGGCCGCACCGACAAGCTCAGCGAAGAGCAGGTGCAGAAGATGCTCGACAACGAGCACGGCGGCATGAACGACGTGCTCGCCGAGCTGGCCGCCGTGACCGGCAAGGAGAAGTACCTGGCGCTTTCCCGCAGGTTCAACCACCGGGCGGTGCTCGATCCGCTTTCCCGGCGGCAAGACCGCCTGACCGGGCTGCACGCCAACACGCAGTTCCCCAAGATCCTCGGCGTCCAGAGGCAGTACGAGTTAACGGGCGACGAAAGCCTGCGGACCACGGCCGAGTTCTTCTGGAACGTCGTGACCAAGGAGCGGTCCTACGTGACCGGCGGCAACAGCGACGGGGAAGCGTTCTCGCCCAAGGAGGAGCTTTCCAAGCACATCGGCCCCACGACCACCGAGACGTGCAACACCTACAACATGCTCAAGATCACCCGCCGCCTCTTCTCGTGGGACCCGAAGGCGGAGTACTCCGATTACTACGAGCGGGCGCTCTACAACCACATCCTCGCATCGCAGAACCCCCAGACCGGGATGGTCTGCTATTACGTGCCGCTGAAGACCGGA
>CAYGZA010000282.1:0-9085 GCA_964354135.1 uncultured Planctomycetaceae bacterium | reverse complement strand
ACAAACCCTAACTTAGCAAAAGGCTGTGACTTGCGCCTATTTCAACGGTATTGGGCCTAGCCCCCGGCAGAACCCCTCGCATCGCACAAGCCGCGGCCCGCCGGTCGCGGCTTTTTTTGTCGCCCGAAGGCAGTTCGCCTTTCCGCGTTCCCACGGCCCCTTTGGGGACCGGCGTTGCCGCCCGCCATCTTGTCTTGACCGTTCGCCCGACACATGATGGGGGTATCGCGCAAAGCTACCTGAGTGGAGCGGTATGCGCGCGGTAGTAAAGCGCCAGGTTGCCTGCCGCAGGAAGGGGACTGGCTCCATCGCCTCGCCGGCGCTGGCCCTCGAAAAAAGGGGGTCTGCCGGCGGTGCCCATCCCCTTGTCGCGGCCCTACCCCTGAACGAGGAGTTCCCTTCGATGAGACGCTTGTTTGCAGTCCTTGCAGCCGTGATCCTAGGAGTGCCACAAGCCGCCGCCTTGGGCGAGTCCGTGCGTTTGGAGCACGTGGTCGTCTCGTATGAAGGCGTCGGGAAGGCATACGCGGAGGCCCTCGGCCGCACCGTCGCGGCCGCGCGAGCCATTGCCGTCGAGCAGTTCGGCTTCAACATGCCCGAAACCATCACGCTGACCGTGGCCGTGGACCCCAGCGGAAGGCCCCGGCTGTTCAACGACGGTCAGGACCGCATCTCTCTGACGGTCCGCTCCGAAGAGGACCTGCGCCAACCGGCGACCAGCGGAGTTTTCAACATTTACGGGATGTGCCATGAGGTCGGGCACCTGGCGATGTACCGCCTGATCAAGGACCAACAATGGATGACCTCGGCCGCGGCCGAGGGCTGGGCCCATTACGCCGGCTCCCGCTGGGTGGATGGTGTGCGGGCCAAGGAGGGTCCGGACCTCTGGCCCGACCGCTACGAGTACCTCAACGACGGGATGAAGCGCCTGGAGCGTCAATGGGCGGCCGGGGACGCCGCCGGGTCGATCAAGGGCGCCGGCCTGTGGAAAGACCTGATCGCGATCGTGGGCGACAAGGGGATCGCACCGATTTTTCGTGCGTGGGGGAAAGCCGCGGTGGATCCGGCGGACCCGGCGGAGAGTCTGAGGAAGGTGCTGCTGGCCTCTGGGGCGCGGGAGCCAACGGCCGCCTGGTTGAGCCGGGCCAAGGATGCCTTCCTCCAGAAGCGCCCCAAGAGCGAGTTTGCCGCAGGCACGGTGGAGCCGAACCAGCTTGCCGGCCGGCCCCAGGAGCTTGCCCACGACGACGGCCAGGCCGCCGGTAAGCGGAGCATTGCAGGGAGCGGCCACGCCGTCCGCTTCGAGGCCCCGGGGGAGTCTTCGTACCTCACGGCCGTCCGCATTCACGGCTCGCGCTATGGGCAGCCGGCTCCGCCCAAAGAGGATTTTCGCGTGTGGCTGTGCGACAAGGACTTCAAGGCAATCGCCGAGTTTCAGCACCCGTACGCGAAGTTTCAGTGGGGAAAGCCGCAATGGGTCACGCTGCGGGTCAAGCCGACCCGCGTTCCTCGGGAGTTCATCGTCTGCGTGGGGTTCCAGCCCACGGCCACCAAGGGCGTCTTCCTGAGCCACGACGCCGGCGGCGAGGGCAACTCCCTCACCGGCCTGCCCGGTGCCAAAGCGACGCGGTTCTCGCAGGGAGATTGGCTGATCCGCGTCAGCGTGGACCGGCTCAAGTGATGACCTCGGGTGGGCCTGCGGCGAAAGAGCGCCTCGCACAGCGACGAGAGGAAGACGGCACCACGAGAGCAGATCGCCCGGAAACGCGCGCTACGCATCCCCGCTAAGAAAACCCACCAGTTTCCGATACACGCGGCGGCTGACTTGCCAGATCCCGGAAGGGGAATGGCCGTTCTCGGATTGCTTGCCGTTGCCCGAGGGGGCTTCAAGAAGATACCGGGTGCAGAAGTCCCGCTCTCCGCGAGAGAGCGTGCTCAGGAACGCCTCCAACGACTGGTCGGGGTCCGCCGAGTCCGGCGCGGAATAATGCGGCCTGTCTCGCAGCGCCTCGAACTCGCACTTGCTTCGTCGCTCCTCGGAGCGGAAATGCCGGTTGACGATGAACTTGGCCACGGTGATCATGAACGTGAGCAGGCGGCCTCCTTTTACCGGATCGTATCGCGAAAGGAGCTGACCGTCGTTCTCCACAAGGGCGTACCACACCCGCGCCGCGATCTCGTCTACGAGATTCGGATCCTTGCTGTAGCGGCCCAGCGTCTTTCTGATGGAAAGCATGAGCGGCCGGTGGTAATGCGCGTAGAGATCCTCCCAGGCGGCCACTTCACCTGCCAAGCACCGCTCGACCAGTCGGGAATCGGCAAGGCATCCCGCCTCGTTCGACTTTTCCTCCACGTCCCGGACCAAGATCTCTTCACCTGAAAGGGAGAGATTCGCTTCCGCGGAACCGGCGTGTTCTCGGTCGGGTACCTTCACAGGGGACGTTCCGGCATCTTGTCTGGAGGGGAGAAGGTGGCGAATCCTTCTAGTCTCATAGGGACCTTGGCTCTTGTCAATGGGCGGGAAGAGAATCCACCCAAGTAGGGGGCATCACTTTACGGAAACGACGGGCAGGACTGAGACGACTTCCGAGGACCAGCGCAGAAAAAACCCGCGCTTTGGGTAGCACGGGTGAAGTTGTCAGGCGAAGTGGGGCATTCCGCTGCTGCTGGCCGGTGCCCGGATCAGCCCGCTCATTGCCTTGGGCCAACCGGTAACCCGGCGCTCTACTTTGATCGCCTCCGTTTCTGCCACCAGCCGAGCCCGACGGAACTCAGGCCCAAGAGCGACCAGACGATCGCGGCGGCCGGTTCGGGGACAGGATTGTTGTTGACGAAACTCTCGCTTCCACCGTTGGCAAATCCTTGAACATGGATACCGATCCGCAGGCCACCGTCCGCCAAATCAGCCAACACATCGCTAAGCCCTTTGCCGGAATCGAGACTGAACACAACCCCTAAGGTTTCACCTGGATTCACGCCGTTGACCATAACACCTGGGTTACCGGAGTCTGAATCGGCCGCAAACCATTTGTTGGGCTCTGTCGTGTCGAATTTAGGATCTATTGAATTGCCTCCTGGAAGATCACGTGGCGAAGCACCTGTTGAGAACTTGACTTGAACCCCACCGCTAGTGTTATTGATCAGCGACGCGATCCTCAGCAAAGCTCCGTCGTCAAAGTACACGTCGGTGATCGAGGACGCCAAAGGACCGGTGTTCGAGAAAGTGAACAGAGCGGCGCTCCCGGAAGCGGTGACGTCAACGAACAACTGCGACTCCCCGATGGCGGCATTCGTCGAGTTGTTCCCAGTAATGTTTTGAAACCCATAAAGCACAGCCCACGCGGGGCTTGCGCACAACCCGATAACGGCGAATAGCACCATCCCCAGCAGGAGACGTTTGCGTACTCCCATGGCGACAACTCCTAACTTGATAGATTTGACTCGCACGGCAGCAGATTCGCTACGATGATCCTTGCACTCTGTTGTGTTAATGCCCGCTCGACCCCGAATCCTGACAAAGATTCTTCCAAGATTCTCCAAAATGGCTAGGAAGTGGGGGTATTCTTGGCCAGTCGGCCCACCCATCCAGGTGCTTTCCACCCAAAAGACTATGTTTCAGGTTGGAATCCCGCCGGCGAAACGCCCCAAATGGGTCGGGTGGCACCGGCTGCTTGTCAGCCAGTGGAGCCTCTACACGGGTGGACAAGCCACCCATGCCACCCGCAGGCCGGACCGGCGGGGACGCCGGTCTCTACGACGCGCGGAGCGAAACGGCGACTGGAAACCAGCGCCCCTACGAACGAGACGGCCGTTTTCACAGCCTGCCGTCGGCGCTGTATGATGGGCAGCACCGCGGAGCAGCCGTGTGCGGCGTTCCCGGTTCCTAGTCATGGGTTCATGCCTGGAGGAGGCGGATCATGAAGAGCCTATTCGCGACAACGGTCGTACTTGGTGCTGTATTGGTGGCTGGATGGGATACTCGGGCCCAGCAGATTTCCTTTGTCGCCGACAAGGCCCCGGTGCCGGCGCCCATCGTGCTGAACGCCGGGGGCTTGGGCATGAGCCTTGAGCAGACCCCCGACGGCATCAAGCTGGCCAACCTTGTCGACGCGGTCACCCATCAGAATCTCGCGCCGGCCAAACCGCTGCCGCTCTTCTCGGTGACGCTGCGGCACGCCGAGACGAAACAGGAAGTCCGCCTCGCCGCCGACGCGGGCTGGCAGCAAGTACACGCGGCGCCGGTCGATGCCGCGCAGCCGGCAGGGGGCATCGAGCTCCGCTGGCAGAAGCCGGCCGACAAGCGGCTCGGCGACCTCCGCGTCGTAGCCCGGGCGATTCCGGACGCCGGCCCCAACGCCATCCGCTGGCGGCTGACGGTGGAGAGTCCGCCGGCGCCGTGGGGCGTGTGGCGGGTGGTGTTTCCCCAAGTGGCGATTGCCGATCTTGGCCCCCAGGGGGCGATCTTTTTCCCTAAGGCCGCCGGCGAGGTGCAGCGGGGAGTCTGGCAGCGGGATTTCCGCTTCTCCGGGACCTACCCCAGCGGCTGGACCAGCGTGCAGTTCATGGCGGCCTACGATGAGGGCCGCAAGACCGGGCTCTACGTTGCCGTGCATGACCCCTGGGGCAGCACCAAGGACCTGGCCGCGCAGTCGCAGCCCAAGGACCGAGTGCTCACGCTGTCGTGGGATCATCCGGTGCCGGACATGGGCAACCCGGGCAACCGCTTTGAGTTGTGCGGTGAAGCCGTCTGGCAACTCTTGCGGGGCGATTGGTTCGACGCCGCCGTGATCTACCGCAACTGGGTCCGCAAGGAGGCCAAGTGGTATCCGCAGCTTGGGCCGGAGGGCCGCGGCGATACGCCGCTTTGGATGCGGGAACTCTCCGCCTGGGCCCTTGGCGGCGGAAAGCCCGCGGAGTGCGTGGGGACCGTCAAGAACTTCGCCGCGCAGCTTGGCCCGCCGGTCGGCTTCCACTGGTACAACTGGCACCAGATCCCCTTCGACAACGACTACCCGCACTATTTCCCCACGCACGATGGCTTTGCCGGCGGCGTCCGCGAACTTCAGGCCGCGGGCGTGCGGGTCATGCCGTACATCAACGGCCGGCTCTGGGACACGCGGGACAAGGTGGCGGAGGATTTCGAGTTCACCAAGGTGGCCCGCCCCGCGGTGAGCAAGAACGAAAAGGGCGAGCCGTACGTCGAGACTTACGGCAGCAAGGAGAAGGACCAGAGCCCCGTGCGGCTCGGGGTCATGTGCCCGACGACGGAACTCTGGCAGAATAAGGTTCGCGGCATTGTGCTGCGGCTGTTTGACGAGTGCGGCACGAGCGGGGTCTACATCGACCAGGTCGCCGCGGCCGCGCCAACCCTCTGTTTCGACAAGACCCACGGCCATCCGCTCGGCGGCGGGCACTGGTGGACCGAGGGCTACTGGAAGCTCCTCGACGGCATTCGCCAGGCCAAGCCCGCCGACCGCATGATCACCACCGAGTGCAACGGCGAGCCGTACATCCGCTTCTTCGACGGCTACCTCACTTGGCACTGGCAGTACGACGGCCAGGTGCCGGCGTTTCCGGCCGTCTACGGCGGGTCGATCCAGATGTTCGGACGCTCCTTCGGCGGCGGCGCGACCAAGGACCTCGCCATGCGGATGAAGGTTGGACAAGCCCTGGCCTTCGGCGAACAGATCGGCTGGATCAGCCCGGGCGTGGTCGGCGAGAAAGAGAATGCCGAGTTTTTCCGCCAGGCCGTTCACCTCCGCCGGCAGTTGCGGCGGTACTTCTACGCGGGCGAGATGGCGCGGCCGCCGAAGCTCGCCGGCAGCATCCCCACCGTGCGGGCCGACTGGCAGTGGGGCGGCACGAGTTGGGTTACCACCGACGCGGTGCTCGCCGGGGCCTGGCACCAGCCGGCCCAGAAGCGGCTGGTGCTCATCTTCGCCAGCGTCGGCGACCAGCCGGTCAAGGCGCGCCTGGAGTACGATGCCCGGCCCTACGGCTTCTCCGCCGCGGAGGTGAAGATCACGAAGATCCTGCCGAGCGGCCCAGGCGAGACGTTTACATCTCCGCCGCTGCTAGAGCGCGAGGCGGAGTTCCCGGCCCGTTCTGCTTGGGCGTGGGAATTGACACTCGGCGAGCCGGCGTCAAAATGAGTCGTAGGGGCATCAGTGCCCGGTCGAGGCGCAAGCGGCCGTAGTCCCGCGGAGGTCTGGTCATGAAAGGGAGGATCGCGGTCGATCCGCAAATCCACTTCGGGAAGCCGTGTGTTGCCGGCACGCGGATTCCGGTACACAACGTCCTGGAACTGGTCCGAGAAGGTCTCCCGTTCGCGGATATCGTCAGGGACTACTATCCGGAGTTGGCGATCGAGGATATCCGTGCCTGCGTCCAATACGCGATTGACGCGGTAACGCTGGAGGATATCCACCTGGCGGGGCCGGCATCATGAGGCTGCTGGCCGACCAGGACGTGTACGCGTCGACTGTGCGGTTTCTCCAAGATTCGGGGCACGACGTCCTGCGTGCGGCGGAAATCGGCCTGGCCCAAGCGACCGATGCCGAGTTGCTCTCCGCCGCCGCTGAGCAAGGGCGAGTCTTGCTTACGCGTGACAGGGACTTCGGGGCTTTGGTCTTCGTGGCACGCCTGGGAAAGGGCGTCTGTTACCTCCGTTTGACGCCCTCCTCTCAAGCGTCGGTTCACCGGGAACTGGCAAAAGTGCTGAGCGCCTACGACGAGAAGGTACTGGCCGATGCGTTCGTCGTGGTAGAGCCCGGAAGGCACCGCTTCCGAAGACTCTCCCCGTAGGCCGCCTTCGCGCCGCATCTGGGGGTGGGACTTGCGTCGCGATAGGGCAGCCCTACAATCAAGGGGCAGTCCTGATCGTCTACCTTCCAGTGAGGTGCTCCCCATGAACGAGAAGCAGCGATCCGGCGGCCACGGTTCCCTCCCGAAGATCAAGCTCGTCGAGCCTGCCTGCGAGTCGCCCGGCTGCTGCGGGGGCGTGGACCGGAGGCGGTTCCTGGCGGTGGCCGGGGCCGGGGTCGCGTCGCTCTCGGCGGCCGGCTCTCTGGCAGCGATCGCCGGGCCCTTCGAGAAGAAGGACGTGATCGACCACTTCGTCCCCGCCGACAAGAAGCTCCGGCCCGAGTGGATCAAGGCCCTCTCTGCCCGCGGTGAGAAAACCTGGTATTCGGGCGGCGACCTGAAGATGATCGCCATGCCCATCGGCGGCATCACCACGGGACAACTCTACATCAACGGCGAGGGCCACCTCGTCCACTGGGACATCTTCAACCAGCACAACTTCTCCGGCTACGGCGATGCAAACTATGCGGCCGGACCGCCCAAGGCGCCAATCAAGCAGGGATTTGCGATCCGCGTGAAAACCGGCGGCAAGACCATCGAGCGGACGCTCGACAAGGCGGGATTCCCCGGCGTGCGGTTCTGCGGCGAGTACCCGATTGCGTACGCCGAGTACAAGGACAAGGGCTGCCCGATCGAAGTCAAGTTGGAGGCGTTCTCGCCATTTGTGCCCCTCAGCGCCGAGGACTCGGCCCTGCCGGCCACCATCATGCAGTTCACCGTGAAGAACACCGGCGGCGCCGCGGCCGACGTGACCCTGGCCGGCTGGCTGGAGAACGCCGTGTGCCGGCACAGCGGGGAAATGTTGTACGGGGCCCGCGTGAACAAGGTGGTGGACGGCGAGGGCTGGGCCACGGTGCTCGGCTCGGCCCGAGCGATGGAGCCCCCCAAGGCCCAGCGCGAGCCGATCGTGCTTGCGGATTTCGAGAGTCAGGACTACGGCAAGTGGACAGCCGAAGGGGAGGCCTTCGGCAAAGGCCCGGCCCGCGGCACGCTCCCCAACCAGCAGAAAGTCAGCGGCTTCCGCGGCAAAGGGCTGGTCAATACCTTCCTGGGCGGCGACGACGCCCACGGCAAGCTCACCTCCACGCCCTTCAAGATCGAGCGCAATTTCCTCTCTTTCCTCATCGGCGGCGGCAGCCACACCGGCAAGACGTGCATCAACCTCCTGGTCGACGGCAAAGCAGTCCGCACCGCCACGGGCCGCAGCGACGAGCGGCTCCAGTGGGTCAACTGGAAGGTCCAAGACCTCGCCGGCAAGGAGGGCCGGATCGAGATTGTCGATCGCGAGTCGGGCCCGTGGGGACACATCAATATCGACCAAATCGAACTCCGCGACACCCCGGTGCCCGCGCCAAAGGGCACGCTCCAGGAGCAGCCCGACTTCGGCACCATGGGGCTGGCCCTGATTCCGGGTAGGAAGGCCGACGAGAGCGGATTAGCTTTTACGTCGGATGCCTACTCCGTCGGGACGGCGATCGACGGGCCGCTGCCGGCAGCCGTGTTTGGTCCGGACGGGGGCCGCAACGAGCGTCCCTTCGGCGAACCCCTTTGTGGCACGGCGAGGGATCGGGTGTTGCTGAAGCCCGGCGAAGCGCGGCTGATCACCTTCGTCGTGGCCTGGCACTTCCCCAACCGGCCGGAACACGGCAACTACTGTGCCCGGCGGTTCAAGGACGCCGCCGGCGTGGTCGAGTACGTCGCCAAGAACTTCGACCGCCTGGCCGGCCAGACCCGGCTCTGGCACGACACGTGGTACGACTCGACCCTGCCGCACTGGCTCATGGACCGCCTCTTCTCCACCGTCTCGATCCTCGCCACCGGGACCTGCCAGTGGTGGGCCAACGGGCGGTTTTGGGCCTGGGAAGGCGTCGGCTGCTGCCACGGCACCTGCGCCCACGTGTGGAACTACGAGCACTCGATGGCCCGGCTCTTCCCCGAGCTGGAGCGCTCGGTCCGCGAGATGCAGGACTACAACCCGAAGGCCGGCTTCGACGAAAAGACCGGGGCGGTGATGTTCCGCGGCGAAGGCTGGAAGATGTGGGCCGGCGACTCCCAGCCGGGCACCGTGCTCAAGGCCTACCGCGAGCACCAGATGTCGGCCGACGACAGGTTCCTCAAGAGGCTCTGGCCCAGGGTCCGCAAGTCGCTGGAGTTCATGATCCGCCAGGACGGCAACGACGACGGCCTGGTCGAGGGCGAGCAGCACAACACCTACGACATC
>CAYGZA010000281.1:0-9118 GCA_964354135.1 uncultured Planctomycetaceae bacterium | reverse complement strand
TTCCACAACGGCCGGGTCTACGTGACCGTGGGCGGCGACATCTGGTGGGGCAAGAACCAGGCGTGGCTCAAGTGCATCGATGCGGCCAAGACCGGCGACGTCACCCAAAGCGGCTTGGTGTGGTCCTACTCGGTCGGGCGTCACTGCTGTTCGACACCCTCGATCCACGACGGGCTGGTCTACGCGGCCGACTGCGATGGCAAGGTACACTGCGTGGACGCCCAAACCGGCCGCCCGTATTGGGTCCACGACGCCGGCGGCGAGATCTGGGCCTCGACCCTCGTGGCCGACGGCAAGGTCTACATCGGCACGCGCCGCGGCGACTTCTGGGTCCTGGCCGCCGGGCGCCAGAAGCGAGTCCTCAGCTCCATCCGGCTGGACGCCCCGGTCATCAGCACCCCCGTCGCGGCCAACGGCACGCTCTACGTCGGCACGATGACGCGGCTGTACGCATTGGCTACTTCACAACCGCCGACGGGACGTTAGGGCTCTTCGGATTGACGGTAACCGACTGGCCTGACGGCGAGACGACCAGGTCTATGTCTTCCATCGAAAGGTATCCGACCGTGAACAGAACCACCGTGCCGATTCGGATCGCAGCAGGGGTCGCAGCCGCCGGTCTCGCGTTCGCCTTGGGAGGGCTCTTGCCCACGGAAGCCGGCGAGCTGGTGCGGATCAGCGTCAACCCCGGCACCGTCCTAAATACGATGCGGGGAGGGATCGGGGCGTCCTGGCACGCCATCGAGGAGCCGATTCCCTACTCCGACCAGCCCGACCCGGTCTTCGGCAACAAGAGCCACGGCGGCAGCGGCTGGGGGGCGTATCCTCCGGCCGACGACGAGGCGGCTTGGCGGCAGATCGACCGGCACGCCCGCTGGCTCGGCCTGGACTGGAATCGCGTCGAGTTCGAGCAGCGGATCTACGAGCCCGAGAAGGACCGGTTCGACTGGGACAACCGGGAAATGAGAATCCTGTACCGCATCCTCGATTGGTGCGAGAAGAACCGGGCCGACGTCTTCTTGCAGCAGATGTGGAGCAACGTGGGCTGGAACGCCTTCGCGCCGTGGCGCGACGATCCGGTCGGCCGAGTCCACAGCGGGCCGCTGTCGATGGAGGATTTTGCCAAGGGTCTGGCCGCGCTGGTCGAGCACCTGGTCAAGAGGAAAGGGTATACCTGCGTCCGTTGGGTGTGCATCACCAACGAGCCCAACGGCAACTGGTCCTGGTGGCAGGCGGGAAGGTCGACAAGTGGCAGCGCGTCTTCGCGACCGCCCTTCGCGGCCCCAAGGGCCACCTGACGCTGGCCGTGGTGAACGATGCCCCGGCCGGCTGCGAAGCCGCCGTAGCCATTCCCTCGCCGCCGGGCGCCCGGCCGCTTTTGCGCTACGGCGTTTCCCAGGCGGATCGCGACCGGGCCGACCTGACCATCGACCCGCAGAGCGAGTTCCGGCTCACCGAAGGGGCCAACGAGTTCCGCGACCGATTGCCGCCGATGAGCCTGACAGTTTACACGACCTACAGACTGGCCCACGGCGATCCGGGCATCCTTGATGAGTGAGGGTGAAAACATGAGACATGTCCGCAGACTCGTGCCGCTGGTAGTGCCGTTTTTCCTGGGCCTTGCCTCACCGAGCTGGGATGGCGCCCTTGCGGCGGAGGGGGCCCAAGGGCAGGCCCCCAAGGCCGCCGGATCGCCTTTCACCGTGAGCGCGGAGGAGCGGCTGAAGATCGAACGGGCGATTCCCGAGAAGGCCGCGGTTCCACCCTCGAAACCCCGCAAGCTCCTGATCTTCGACCTCAACGTCAACTACGGCGGGCACCGGTCCATCGCCCACGCCAACCTGGCGCTGACGCTGATGGGCCGTAAGACGGGGGCGTTCGAGACGGTCGTGAGCCGCGAGCCGTCGGTGTTCCGGCCGGAGAGCCTCAAGCAGTTCGACGCGGTCTTCTTCAACAACACCGTGGGGAATCTCTTTGAAGACCCGGCCCTGCGTCGGAGCCTGATGGAGTTTGTCCGCGGCGGCGGTGGGCTCATGGGAGTTCACGGCACCTCGGTGGCCTTCACGCGGTGGCCCGGGGCCATTGAGGACTGGCCCGAGTTCGGCCTCATGCTCGGCGCCCGCGGCGCGAACCACCGCGAGAGCGACGAGCGGGTCTTCATCAAGCTCGACGATCCCGACCACCCGCTCAACCGGCCCTTCGGCGGCAAGGGTTTCGAGTTCCGCGACGAGTTCTTCCGCGTCCACGAGCCGTATTCGCGGGCCAGGGTGCGGGTGCTCTTGAGCATCGACACCCGGAAGACCGACCTGAGCCAGGGGCCGGCCCGAGGCAAGGTCGAGCGGGCGGACAACGATTACGCGTTGGCCTGGGTCCGGAGTTACGGCCGGGGCCGGGTCTTCTACTCGACGATCGCCCACAACCCCTACGTCTTTTGGGACCCGACGATGCTGAAGTTCTACCTCGGCGCGGCTCAGTTTGTCCTGGGGGACTTGCCGGCGCCGACCGAGCCGAGCAGCAAAGCGAAGCCTTCTGCCGGTGCCGGCAGGATTGAATAGCTTGCTCGAGCGGCGGAGGGGCGCCGGACTGCCGCCTCCGCCCTCCTCAAGCCGGCCGTGCGGATTTCCAAGGTCCGGCGCCTCCTGCGGAAATACGCGTCACGAGGCCGAGTCGGGTTTACTTGCGTCGCGGCTGACGCCCTCGCCTTCCAGGGGATTGGCCGCAGTAGACCGAATACCGTGCCCAGTTGAACGGCAGGTTCGCGCCGGCCTATAATGGGCCCGTCGATTGCCCGCTGGAAGGGAGGGATGCTGCCATGCACTCGGCCGAACGGCTTTTCGCTTGCCTGGTTCTCGCCTGGGCTCTGGTGCCGTGTACCACGGACACGTGCATCGCCGAGACTCGGGTCACCCAAGACGGCGACAACTGGCGCCTGGAAAACGACCAGCTTCAAGTGCTGGTGGACGCCAAGAAGGGCGCGATTGCCGTGACCGACAAGTTGGGCGCGCACCAATGGCGGCAGATCCCGGCGGCGGACGAGAGGGGCGGTCCCAGATTCCGCCAGGTCCGCGAGCTTGCCGGCCCGCCGCGGGGCATCGCCTTCGAGGGCGATTTCGGCTGGTCCAAAGAGAGGCTGAACAAGCTCCAAGTGAAACTCACCCTGGCCGACAAGACGGCCGACCTGCTCGTCGAGGCCGACATGGCCAAGCGGGACACGGCGATCGAGAACTTCCCGTTTCTCGATCCCATCGTGGGCCAATCCGACACGCCGGCAATGGTCGTCGCCGACTACACAGGCGGCCACCTCTACCCGCTGGACCTGAAGCCGTTTCCGCAGCGATGGTTCGAGGTTTCGCGCCTGGACATGCCGTGGGTCGGGGTGTGCGACGTGAAGGAGGGGCACGGCTACATGATCGTGGTGGAGACGACCGACGACGCCTTTGTGGAGGTCCGCACCGTCAAGATCGGCGGGCGGGAGCTGGCGGCGCCGCGGGTCGGGTGGAGCCCGAGCAAGAAGAGGTTTGCCTATCCGCGGCGGATGTCTTATCACTTCGTCGCTAAGGGCGGCTACGTGGCCCTGGCGAAACGCTATCGCGCCTCTGCCCAAGAGCAAGGCATGGTTGTCCCGTTCGCCGAGAAGCTCAAGAAGAACCCGAACATCGCCCGGCTTTTCGGGGCCCCGGACGTGTGGGGGAATGCGAGCCTGACGTTCGCCCGCGAAGCGAAGGCCGCCGGCGTTGAGAAGATGCTCATCCACGGCCGCACGTCGCCCGCGGACATGAAGGCGATCAACGAGCTGGGCTACCTCACGAGCGAGTACGACAACTACACGGACATCCTGCCGGTCAAGGCGGGCAACGAGATCGACTCGAACCACGACCACCTGCCCGGTGCCGCCGTGCTGAAGGCCGACAACCAGCGGATGACCGCGTGGCTCACCTTCAACAAGAAGGAGCAGTTCATGAAGCGGTGCCCGGGCCTCTGGGTGCCGTCGGCCAAGGTGGTGGTGCCCAAGGTGCTCCAGAAGCACCCCTATGGGGGCCGCTTCATCGACGTGACGACCGCCGAGGGGCTCTATGAGTGCTTCGATCCCAAGCACCCGCTCACGCGGGCGGAAAAGCGGGAGTGCGGCGTGGCGCTCTTGAGTTACGTCCGCTCGCTGGGGCTGGTGACCGGCGGCGAGCACGGCATCTGGTGGTCGGTTCCGCACCTGGATTACATCGAGGGGATGATGAGCGGCGGCTCGTACAGTTGGCCCGCCGGGCACCTGATCCGACCCAAGTCCAGGGACCAGCAGTTCGACAGCCCGTGGGGCAACAAGTACCCGAAGTGGGAGGAGTATGAGAAGTGGGGGATCGGGCACCAGTACCGCGTGCCGCTCTGGGAGCTGGTGTTCCACGATTGCGTGGTCTCGACCTGGTACTGGGGCGATTCGAGCGATTTTCTGCTTGCGGCCGCGCCCGAGGTGACGCCCAAGAAAGACGCCTTCAACATCCTCTACGGGACGATCCCGATCCTCTGGGCCAATCGCGAGGGCGGCTGGCAGACGCACCGCGACGCATTCCTTCGGACCTACCGCAACACGTGCAAGCTGCACGAGGCGGTGGCCGGCACGGAGATGCTCGGCCACGAGTTCGTCACGCCCGACCGCGCGGTGCAGCGGACGCGGTTTTCGGACGGGACCGAGGCGATCGTCAACTTCGGCGAGAAACCGTTCGCGGTCGAATTGGTCGGCAAGAGCTACCTCTTGCCGCAAAACGGGTTTGCCGTCAAGGGGCCGCAGATCGAACAGTCGCTGGCGCTAGTGAACGGCCGGCCGGTGACCACGATCCGGGCCGGGAAGTACGAGTTTACGGACGCGAAATAGTGGCTCGGAGGCGGTTCACCACGGAGGCACGGAGGGCACGGAGAATGGGGGTGCGGCCTTCAGCCACGGCCGTGGGGGTGAGGGAAAAGGAGCAAGCCACCAGGGGCGAGGTGGGCCGAGCATTAAAGAAGGGAACCCAACGATGAAGCGTCATGTGGCACGGTGGTTCGCTTGGATCGCGATGTGTGTGGCCGTTGTCGCCGCGCGGGGCCAAGAGTACGGCAAGCCCGATCGGGACGCCCCGGGCGACCCGATGATCCAGCAATACCTCGCCCGCCAGACGGAGAAGCTGGAGACCCCGTGGCTGGAAAGCGTGAAGTCCCGCGAGGACTGGGAGAAGGCCCGGCCGAAGTACGTCGAGGAGTACTACTACATGCTGGGGCTTTCGCCCCGGCCGGCGAAGACGCCGCTTCAGCCGGAGGTGACGGGCACGCTCCGGGGCGACGGCTACGTGGTGGAGAAGCTCCACTATCAGAGCCGGCCGCGGCTCTACGTGACCGGGAACCTCTACCGCCCGGCCAACGTCAAGCCGGGCAAGCGGCTGCCGGCCGTCTTCTACGTGTGCGGGCATTCGAACCAGGGCCGGGACGGCAACAAGACCGCCTACCAGTCGCACGGCATCTGGTTTGCGCGGCACGGGTACGTCTGCCTGGTGGTTGACTCGCTGCAATTGGGCGAGATCGCCGCCATCCATCATGGGACCTACCGCGAGGGGCGATGGTGGTGGCATTCACGGGGCTACACGCCAGCGGGAGTCGAGTGCTGGAACGGCGTCCGCGGGATCGACTACCTTCAGGGCCGGCCCGACGTGGACCCGCAGCGGATCGCGGTCACCGGCATCAGCGGCGGCGGGGCGGCCACGCATTGGATTGCTGCGGCCGACGAGCGGGTGACGGTCGCCGTACCCGTCAGCGGCATGGCCGATCTCAGGTCCTACGTCACCAACCGCGTGATCAACGGGCACTGCGATTGCATGTTCCTGTACAACACGTTCCAGTGGCCGTGGGCGCGGATCGCCGCCCTGATCGCCCCGCGGCCGATGCTCTTCACCAACAGCGACGCGGACGCGATCTTCCCCATGGACGCCAACGACCGGGATATAAACCGGCTGGAGCGGACCTACAGCCTTTACGGTGCAAGCGACCTGGTAGACGCCTTTGTGAGCATCGGCGGGCACGCGTATCGCCGGGACATCCGGCAGGCGGCCTACCGGTTCATTAACCTGCACCTCAAGGGCGACCCGCGGGCCGTGAGCGACAGCGAAACGGACCTCATTACCGGTGAGGGGAAGGAGAAACGGTACCCGATCCCGCCGGAAAAGCTGCGGGTATTCCCGGGGGACTCGGACGTTCCCAAGGACGAGCTCAATACGACCATTGACCGGCACTTCGTTCCCGTGGCCGAGGTGGCGCCACCGAAGCCGGGCGAGTTCGACGCCTGGAAAACGCCGCTCCTAAAGGAGCTGCGGCGAGTCAGCTTCGGCTACTTCCCCGAGCGCATTCCGCCGGCAAAGCTCCTCCGACAGGCCAGCCCGGATGAAGCCAAGCTGGAGACCGAGCAGGGCATTGAAATCCATCTGGCCCGCGTGCCGGGTTTCGAGCCCAGCAAGGAGCCGAAGCGGATTCTCCTTCTGGTCCGCGGTCCGGAAGCTAAGGACGCCGACCCCGCCTGGTTGAAGCGGGCGTGCGAGCCCGGGGATGAGGTCTACCGGTGTGCGCCGCGGGGCGTGGATCAAACCCGCTGGACGCGGAAGAATCCGCCGAACTACGTGGAGCGCTGCCACGTGCTCTTGGGCCGGACGGTCGATGCCGGCCGGGTCTGGGACGCGGCGGCCGCAGCCAGGTATCTGCGGGCCAAGTATGAAGGGAAGGTGCCGGTCTACGTGGCCGGCGAGGGTGGCGCCGGGGTGGTGGCGGCGTGTGCCGCGCTCTGGGAGCCGGAGATCGAAGGCGCGGTCATCCACCGGCCGCCGCCCGGCTTTATGGACGCCGCAGCACCGCAATTCTTGAACGTCCTGCGGGTCTGCGACGTGCCTGACCTGCTGGGGATGCTGGCGCCGCGACCGCTCATCGTTTCGGGCGCTGAAAAGGAAGCGACGTCCAAGGTCGCCGCAGCCTACGCTGCCGCCGGGCAGCCCGGGAACCTTGTGACAAAACCCAAGTAGTGCAATGGATCAACCGCAGAGGACGCCAAGGAAATGAGGAAGACACAGCGGCAAGCACCGCGGGATCCGGAGACGCACGACTCTACGCCTCCTAAAGCCCACGGGTTGCAACCCGTGGGCTTTGAGCGTGCCAAGACGCGGACCGATCGGTATTCGACTCCTTGGTTGACAAACCTCTTTTTCCCCCTCTTCTCCCTCAGCGTCCTCTGCGGTGAAATCGACGCTGCGGCGGCCGAGCCGGGCCGCTACTTCAGAATCCAGGTCGTCGACGACCAGAGCGGCCGCGGCGTCCCGCTGGTCGAATTGCGGACCACCGGCAACGTCCGCTACGTCACGGACAGCAACGGGATCGCCGCCTTCTTCGAGCCGGGGCTCATGGACCAGCGGGTCTTCTTCTACGTGCGGAGCCACGGCTACGAGTTTCCCAAGGACGGTTTTGGATTCGCCGGAACGTCGCTGGAGGTCAAGCCGGGCGGGAGCGCCCGGATCAAGATCAAGCGCAAGAACATCGCCGAGCGGCTGTACCGGATCACGGGGGCGGGGATCTACCGCGACAGCGTGCTCGTGGGCGAGAAGGTCCCGATCCGCGAGCCCCTTCTCAACGCCCAGGTTGCAGGCCAAGACAGCGTCTTGGCCGCGCCGTATCGCGGCAAGCTGTTCTGGTTCTGGGGCGATACGAATCGGCCGAGATACCCCCTCGGGCTGTTCCAAACGTCTGGAGCGATTTCGCAATTGCCCGGTCAAGGCGGCCTCGATCCCCGCGTCGGCGTGAACCTGGAGTACTTCACCGGCAAGGACGGCTTCAGCCGGGCGATGTGCCCGATCCCGGGCCCGGGGCCCGTGTGGATCGACGGGCTCTTGACCGTCCCCGACGAGTCCGGCGGCGAGCGGCTGGTAACGCACTACTCCCGGATGAAGAACCTCGGCGAAGTGCTCGAACACGGGCTGGCCGTCTACGACGACCGCGAGGAGGTGTTCAAGAAGCACGTGGGGTTTGACTTGAAGGAACGGTGGCGGTGCCCGCGGGGACACCCGGTCCGCGTGAAGGACCGCGGGGTGGATTACTTCGTCTTCCCGGCGCCGTTTGCGACGGTCCGCGTGAAGGCGGAGCTGAAACACCTGGCCGATCCGAAGCGCTACGAGGCGTGTACGTGCCTGGTGCCCGGGAGCCGCTACGACAAGGCCGCCGCCCGAGTGGAGCGCAGCGCGGACGGGAAGCCGGTTTACGCTTGGAAGCCGGGCACGGATCCGATCACCGCGGCCCAGGAGCGGGAACTCATCGCCGCGAAGGAGATTCGGCCGGAGGAGGCGTACTATCAGGTCCGCGACGTCGATACCGAGAAGCCGGTGGAGATCCACTCCGGCACCATCCACTGGAACGACTTCCGCAAGAGGTGGATCATGATCGGGCTCCAGGCTTTCGGGGCCCCGTCGCTCTTGGGCGAGGTCTGGTTTGCCGAGGCGGACGAGCCGACGGGCCCGTGGCGCTGGGCCAGGAAGATCGTCACCCACGAGAAGTACTCCTTCTACAACCCGGCGCACCATCCCTTTTTCGACCAGGAGGGCGGGCGGGTGATTTACTTTGAGGGGACGTACGCCAGCACGTTCTCGGGCAACCCGGACCCGACGCCGTGGTACGACTACAACCAGATCATGTACCGGCTGGACCTGGCGGACCCGCGGCTGACAGGGCCGCTGGCGCCGCGAGAAGCAGAGTGATCGCGGTGACGTGTCTCTCCAGCCGGAGCGGTTTGCGCCCGGGGGGCTTGACGCAGCTCTTTCACATGCCTATGGTATGGTAAATGTAGTGAAGTACGCGATGGCGATGTCAAGGACTTTGAGCCATGCCCATCTTGGAAGTCGGCGATGACGGTGTGTTGCGTGTGCCCGGCGAGTTGCTCGCCGGCGCCCAGCCGCGCGCCCGGTTTGAGTTGGACGTGCTGGGGCAGGTCACGCTGTTGCGCCCGGCGGGTGCAGAGCGACCCTTCTGGCTGCACGCCGCTCCTGCTGAACGCGCAGCGGCGTTTGAACGATGGGCTAGTGCCGCTTTCAGTTCAAGAGTTTCGCGTTTTGGAAAAAGTGGCCGTTAG
>CAYGZA010000280.1:0-9194 GCA_964354135.1 uncultured Planctomycetaceae bacterium | reverse complement strand
GGTCGACCTGCACCCTGCGGAAGGAGATGGTCTTGCCGGCCGGCTCGGCCGCCAGGCCGATCGCCGATAGCGACAACCACGCTGCGAGCACTGCCCATCGGCCCATCGATTGTTTCATCATGGTGGCCCTCCTCGGATCGGTATGAGGCAACGGAGCGGAGAACGGCCCCAAGCTTCGGAGATGGGACCGAAACGACGTTTCAGTCTATATCGGGGGAGGGGCGGAGGAAAGAAGGGACGAGGGGCAAGGGGCCAGAGGTGAGGGGCGACGGGCGAGGGGCGAGTGCGGGGCGCGCCCTGCCGGACTAGAGGAGGCTTTCCAGGAGGAGCCGCATCTTGCGGAGCTCGGCGTTCTGGTCGACGTCGGGCAAGGGGGCCATGTCGACGCAAAGGGCCCGGTCGTAATTGAACTTGTTGAGCTGCGTCACCAGGCGGCCGTACTCCACCAGCCCCTGGCCGACGCGGACCTGGAACGTCTCCTTGGTGGTGTCGCGGAGCCGGACGTGGCAGGTGTGCTTCATGACCTGCTCGAAACTGGCCGCTTTGTGGGGGCCCCAGATGTAGTGGCTGGGGTCCAGGGTGATGGCCAGGCCCTTGACGCTGTCGCAGAGCACGACGGCCGTGTTGGGGTCCTGGGTCATTCGGCCGGTCTCGGTCAACAGGCCGACTACGACGCTATCGGCCGCGGCGATCGAGACCAGCCGCCGGAGCCGCTCCACCTCGGCGTTGAACGGGGTCCCCAGCTCGGCGGCACGAATGGTCAAGGCGACCACTTTCGTCGCCTTGGCCAGCCGGCAGCAGGCCGCAAACTGGTTGTAGGACTCCTCCTCGGGGGCGTCGAAATCGAGGCTGTAGGCCACGACGCTCAAGCGATGGGTGTGGCGGCAGAGTCGCACGGCCTGTTCCAGGTCGGCGAGTACTTCGGACGGCTTGAGGTGCCCCCCCGATTCGTGGGCAACGATCTCCACGTTGGAGTATTCCAGGTCGGCCAGCCGCTGCAAAGCGGCGCCCAGCGACAAATCGGGGAAACATCCCGTCGAAGCAGCGACAAACACGCCCTGATCCCTTGCACCTCCAGAAGAAGCCCGACCGCGCGCCACGCGCGGCACAGGGAGCTACTTTATGCCGGAAGCCGGTTCTTGGCAACACCAGCCGATGGGCGGCCGGACCGCGGGGATGGACGGGCGACTTTGCGTTTGGCGGAGGGCGAAGATAGAATTGCGGTGCCGCACGCGACCGCAGGGAGGCGGTCACGGCGCCGAGGGGCGCCGGTGCCGAGACACGGCATTTCACGATGGCAGCGCGCCGCCGGCCGGCGACGCCCATCCGGTTCTGAGGAATTGCGATGCAGTCAAACCAAAGCACGCCGTCTGTTCCGGAACCGTCCCCGGCGACGCTGGGGACCGAGCGACCGGAGGGCCCCCCGCCCAAGAGGCGCGGCTACGGCTGCGCCCCCACATTGGGGTGCCTGGTAGTGGTGGTTTTCGCCGGCTCTGTGTTGTTGAATCTGGTTTTGATTGGGCTCCTCGGCGGCGGCGATTCCGAGCCTCGCGTCCAGGAGAAACACTTCTCGCACAACCGGGAGGCAAAAAGGAAGATCGCCATTATCTCCATCGAGGGGGCGATCCTCGACGGCCAGGGATTCGTCAAGCGGGAAATCGACCACGCCCGCCGGGACGCTCAGGTCCGGGCCGTCGTGCTGCGGGTGAACTCTCCCGGCGGCACCGTCACGGGAAGCGACTTCCTTTACCACCACCTCAGCAGGCTCGCCAAGGAAAGGAACATCCCGATTGTGGTGAGCATGGGCGGGATTGCGGCCAGCGGGGGCTACTACGTCTCGATGGCGGCCGGCTCGGGGCCCGATGCGATCTTCGCGGAGCCGACCACCTGGACGGGGTCGATCGGCGTGGTGATCCCGCACTACGAGGCCGTCGAGCTGCTCCAAAAATGGGGAATCCAGTCGGACTCGGTCGTCAGCCACCGGCTCAAGGGGATGGGCAGCCTGAGCCGGCACATGACCGAAGAGGAGCGGAAGATCTTCCAGGCCCTGGTGGACGAGAGCTTCGCGCAGTTCAAGGCAACGGTCAAGCAAGGGCGGCCCAAGTTCCAGAAGGACCCTGCGGCGCTGGACAAACTTGCCACCGGGCAAGTCTATTCCGCACCGCAGGCACTTCAGAACGGACTGGTCGACCGGATCGGCTTCGTCGAAGACGCCGTGGAGCAGGCAATCCAGCTCGCCGGGCTGACTCCGGACGAGGTCCACGTGGTCCAGTACAAGCCGGAGTTCTCCTGGATGGAGTTCCTCTTGGGCACCCAAGCCAAGAGCCCGGGATGGGAGCTGGAAGCCCTCCTGGAATTGACCGTCCCTCGGGCGTACTACCTGTGTAGCTGGATGCCGCCGCTGGTGTCGGGCCAATGAGGGGCGAGGTGCGAGGGACGAAGGGCGAGCCGGAAAAAGGGGACAGTCCCCATTTGCCGGAACGGCCCGAAGGGTGCTTCGCACAAATGGGGACTGTCCCCCTTTTCCTCTAGATGACGTTGCGCCATCACGTGCCCGCTCGATCTGTCTTGGTGGCCGGCGGGCGCGGTTTCTCGGGCGGGGGGAAGGGGGGACGCGATGGGCCGCCCTTGGACCAGGGACCCGGCGGGCCGGGGCGTTTCTCACCGCCCGGACGCTCCCAGGGACGGCCCGGCGACGCGGACGTTTTCCAGTTGACGTACATCCACGCCAGCGCCCGCGGGATCTCTTCCTTGGGGAGCTTCGTTAGCCAGTCCCGCTGTGCGGGGCTCAGGTTTTCCTCGAAGAATCCGGCGAGCTCCTCACCGCTGATGGGGAGCGGGGCGTTGGCGCGGCGGGCCTCCGCCTGGTACATGGCGAATCGGGCGATCGATCCGGAAATGGCCGACCACTGTTCCTTTTCCGAGCGGGACTCGAGCCGCTCCCGGGTCTTGGCGGAGAGCTTGCCGCGCAGCTCTTTCAGATCCCGCTCCTTCAAGGGGGGCATTTTCTTCGGGTTGTCCAGTTGCCAGCGGAGCAAGATCATGGCCAGGACTTCGTGGCGGCGGACCTCGCGCTTGGGGCCGGCGGGTTGCTTCTCGACTTCCTGGAGCTGCTTCTGCAATTCGAGCCGGTGGGGCAGGCTGATCTCGTCCAGCAGTTGCGACCCGTTGGCGGCGAAGTACTTGTCGAGCCACTGGAGCAACCCCTCGACGTCGTCGGGGTCGAACATCCTGACGCCGTAGCCGCCGTACTTCACAAGTGCCCGGCGATACGCTTCCATGCGGGCCAGGTCGCGGGAACCGGGGCCCTTGGCGTCCTTGCGGCCTTGCTCCTCCGACTCCAACAGGCTCTTGATCTTGGCCACGCGGGCCTGGGGGGGCATCTCGGCGAGCTCGGCCTGCACGTACGGCGGCAGCGTCTTGAGCCAGTCGTAGTAACGCCGCATCACCTCGCGAAGCTCTGCGGCACGCTCGTCCTTCTCCAATTCCCGGCTGAGCCAGCGGAGCCGCTCCTGCTCGCTCCACGTCATCTTGGCGAGCTGCTTTTGATGCTCCAGCACCTCTTCCTTCTCGGCGGTGCTGAGGGTCTCGATTCTTTCCCGGCGCTCGGCCAGCGCCTCGTCCGCCCGGGCCGCGCGCGGTGCCACGATCGTCGCACAGCCCAGCCAGCCCCCCGCCAGGGCCGCTAGGGCCCAGGGAGAACGCCAGCCGCGACGGGGCCGGCCCCCTTTTCGCGACAGCCGGTTTAGCGCCGTAGTATCAGGTGCCATCTCCCGCGTCCTTCGCGAAGAGTCCCTGCTCGTGGAGCATCCGCAGAAAGCCCACGTCGTCGATCTGGCGATATTCGTCGAAATCCTCCAAGAGCGGCAGGTCCTCGAGCAACCGGCGGTTGGGGTCCGGCCAGAACCTCGCCGCCACGAGGAAGCCGGCCAAGGCGGTCGCCAAGAGGGCTCCGGCGCCGATCCACCGGCGCCGGTGCCGGCGGCGAGGCGCCTCCGCCCGCTGCCGGCCGAGGTCGCCCTCCGCCGCCACGGCGACCATTTCCATCGTGGTCCGGGTGAAGACCTCGTCGAGGGGCGTCCGGTCCAGCCGGTCCAGCACGGCCCACGTCCGCTCCAATCCGGCGAGCAGCTCGCGGGCCTTCGGGTCCGCGGTCACGAGCGCCTCGACCCGGCGGACCTCTTCGTCCTCGAGCTCGCCGTCCAGGTAGGCGACGAGCTGCTCTTCGAGCGTTACCGGGTCGTCCACGGGGCTCAGCTTGCTCGGTTCGGATATCATGCGTTGGCCCTGCCAGCGGGTCGGCGTCATTCCGTCTGTTGAGGATCGGCGCCGGCGGACGGCTTCGGGTGATTGCCCGGGGAAGGAAGGCCGCCGTGCTCGAAATACGGCTCCAAGACCTCCCGCAGGTTGACCCGCGCCCGCGCCAAGAGCGACTTCACCGCCTGCGGCGAGAGCTCCATCGCTTCGGCGATGTCGGCGTAGCTCATCCCCTCGTATTTGCTCAGCAACACCGCCAGCCGCTGCCGCTCGTTGAGGGCCGCCAAGGCCAGCCGGACCACGTCCCGCATCTCGGCCTTGTCGAGCTGCCGGGCGGGCATCTGGCTGCTGGAGGCGGCCACGAGCCGCTCCAGGGGGCTGCCGGCCGCCGAGCTATCCTGGGGGCGGAGGCTCACCTCGCGGCGGCGCGACTTCGTCCGCAGCGCGTTGCAGGCCACGTTGTTGGCAATCGTGAAAAGCCACGTGGCGAACTTCGCCCCGGGAACGTACCGCTTGCGGGCGCGATAGACCCGCAAGAATACCTCCTGCGCCAGGTCCTCCGCCTGATCGCGATTGCCGACCAAGTGCTGCAACACCGTCACCACGCGGGCCTGATAGCGGAGCATCAGTTCCTCGAAGGCCTCGGCGCTGTCGCCGCCGACCTCCAGCATCAAGCGGACGTCGGGGTCGCGGAGCGCTTGTCGTCGCACGGACGATTCGCTGACAACCAACGGACTGGTCCACGGCAGGGGGGAGATTTCGGCACGCCCCGGCCGTTCCGGGACGATTCTCCCTCCAGTCTAGGCGAACCGGCGCCTTGCGGCTAGCATCCCCTGCGTCCGGCAGGCGGCCCCTACACCTATTGAACCCCGCTTGGCTGACGGGGTTTCTCCCGCTGCCCGCCGGTAAGAGGCCCCCACAGAGCCGGGGCCGGCCTCATTTGGGGCCGGCGACCTTGCCGGTCGCCGCCCACTCGGCGCCGCGGGCGACGATCCTGGCCACGCTCGGGTTGGAGAGCGCCTTGCCGTCGTGGCCGTAGGCATTGTGGACGACGCGGCCCTGGCCGTGGCGGGAGTGCAAACGCCATTGTGAGATTGTACGATTCTCCGCGTCAGAGTTCCTCCAGGGGCAGCTCGTGGTTGCGCATGAAGGCCTCGGCCTCGGGCCGGTTGAAGACGCTTTCGGTGGCGCCGACGGCGCGGACGCAGCTTGCCCCCAGCGCGCTCCCCCAGCGGAGACACCCGGCGGGCCCCTCGCCGGCCAAGAGCCCCGCAATGTAGCCGGCGTCGAAGGCGTCGCCCGAGCCGGTGCCGCCGACGTACTCGGTCGGATACACCCCGGCGCGGAGCCGCAGGCCGTCGGTCACCAACACGCTGCCGCGGTCGCCCTGGGTTATCACCACCGTCTTCGCGCCGGCATCGCGGAACCGCTCCGCCTGACGGACCGGGTCCTTGAGACCGGTGATGAGGGCCGCTTCGTCGTCGTTGGGGAGGAAAACGTCGGTCTCGGGCAAGATGCGGGCGAGCGTCTCCCAGTAGTGCGTGCCGCCGAAAAGCACCACGTCGAGCACCGTCTTGGCGCCGGCGGCCCGGGCCGTGCGGAATAGTTCCACAAACTCCTCGGTCTCCAGGCCGGGCATCATCAGGTAGCCGCCCACGTAAAAGACCTTGGCCTGCCGGACCCAATCGGCGGGGATATGGGTGACGGTGAACCGGGTGTTGGCTGCCGGGGTGCTGATGAAGCGGCGGTCCTGGCCCTTGACGTTGATGACCATCGTGCTGGCGGTGCCGATGCCCGGGACGCGGTGGATGCCCGAAACGTCGACGCAGCCGGCCTTGAGGCTCTCGACGATGAACTGGCCGAAGGCGTCGTCGCCAACGCACCCGGAGACGCCCACGCGACAGCCCACCTTGGCCAGGTCCAATCCGGCGTTGGAGGCGCAGCCGCCCAACGCCAGCCCGATGCGGTCGGTGGGAATCAGCTCTCCCGCTTCGGGCATTCGCGGAATGGGAGCGCAGACATAGTCGGCGAAGAGGATTCCGGCACAGAGGCAGTCGATCGCCACGGCTCTTGCTTCCCGAAAAACCGAGATACGGGCAGTATCACCCGGCAGGATGGTCCCTAAGTGATAGCAGCCGGGGGGCGGTTTTTCCAGTCCCGCAGGGGAGCCGGAAGAGAAGACCGGGATTGGCGGTCGCTGGCGTGTAGGGAATGGATCCGGTAAGATTAGGGGGTGTGCTCAGCGGCCGAGGCTACGGCCGGAGCGGGAATCCCCTTGCGGGCTTCGCGATTGGACATGCCTGGGAATCTGGGGTTCTGGCTGAATCGTGCCGAGTTGCCATCGGTTTCTCCGAGACTGACGCGGAAATCCGAAGTGCTTGTGGTCCAAGATGTTAGAGCCATACTCCGGCAAGCGGTGAAAGAACGGGATCGACGTGAATTCCCATTCTGGGAACATTGGTATTGACGACAAGATGGGAACAGGATAGCCTTGTATGAGGATCGTTGCGAAGAGGACGCTCCGGGAGTTCTGGGAAAGATGTCCCGACTCGGAGCAGCAGTTGAAGGCATGGCATGCTGAAGCGAAGCACGCCGCCTGGCAGACGCCAGACGACGTCAAAGCGAAGTACGGGACGGCAAGCATCCTGAAGGGCTCTCGCGTGGTGTTCAACATCCGTGGAAACAAGTATCGACTTGTGGTGCAAATCAACTACAAGTTCCAGATTCTGTACGTCCGTTTCATCGGAACCCATAAACAGTACGACGCGATCGACGCGGAGACGATCTGATGGTTCCCAAAGTGATCAAGAGCGACCGCGAGTACGAAGCTGCCCTTGAGCGGATCAGGGAACTCATGGATTCTGCGCCGAATACGCCGGAAGGGAATGAACTCGAGCTGCTGACGACGCTCGTGGAATTGTACGAGCAGAAGCGGTTCCCCATTGACCTTCCCGACCCCGTCGAGGCCATCCGCTTTCGCATGGACCAGGCAGGTCTGAAACAGCAGGATCTCGTGCCGTACATCGGGAGCCGCAGCAAGGTATCGGAGGTGCTGAGCGGCAGACGCCCCTTGAGCCTCAAGATGATCCGCGCGCTCAGCAAGGGGCTCGGGATTCCGGCGGAGGTCCTGCTGCGGCAACCCGGAGGAACGATACCGGAATCGCTGCCCAACCTGAAATGCGAGCGATTCCCCCTCGCGGAAATGGCCAGGCGAGAATGGATCTCGGCCGTGGGCCAGTCCCCGGCGGACTTGAAGGAGCACGCCGAAGAACTCGTCAAGGAGTTCTTGCACCCGTTGTCGGGCTGCCGTCTCGAACTGGGCAGCTTGGCGGCGCGGCAGCACGTTCGGAGTGGTTCCGCTATGGACAAATATGCACTCACGGCCTGGTGCGTCCGGATCGCGACACTTGCCCGCCAGCAGCCCGTGGCCGAGTACCGCGCGGGAACCATCGGCACCGACTTCATGCAGAGGCTCGTGAGCCTGAGCTACCTGGACACGGGCCCCAGGCTTGCGCAGGAGTTCTTGACGAAGAACGGAATCCACATGATTGTTCTTCGCCATTTGCCGCGAACCCATCTTGACGGCGCGGCAATGATGCTCTGCTCCGGCAACCCGGTCGTTGCCATGACCGTTCGACACGACCGGCTTGACAACTTCTGGTTCACCCTGTGCCACGAGCTTGGGCACGTTGCCCGCCATTTCGGCAGCGAAGAAGACGCCTGCTTCCTCGACGATCTTGATTTTGGCGGCGCCGGGCGAGAGAACGAGGCTGATGAGTTTGCGCAAGATTCCCTGATTCCCGCACGCGTCTGGCAGAAGGCGGCTGCTCGCGTCCAACGGACGCCATCTGCCGTTCGAGAGCTGGCTGCTTCACTTCGGGTGCATCCGGCCGTCGTAGCGGGCCGAATTCGGCGCGAGCAGAACAACTACCGCCTCTTGACGGCGTTGGTGGGGCAGCGCGGCGTCCGCATTCATTTCCCCAATGCGGAGAAAGGAAATGCTGGTTGATCCCTTGCGGCAAGAGGAGGCAGGCGGCCCTTACGTGCGGACTAAGCGGTCCTGGATGATTCGGAAGATGTCCTCGGCGACCTGGTCCTTGCCACCGGAGAGAGAGGCCAGGACGTTCCCCTGCGGGTCGAGAACCTCGGCCTCGGTGTCCGAGCCGTGGATCGACTGAGGGCCGTTCTGTACGATCAGGTCGCATCGCTTGTCCTTGAGCTTCTTGAGGGCCCGGGCGCGGCCCTCCTCCGTTTCCAGGGCGAAGGCCACGATCCATTGGGAGGTCTTGCCGGCCGCGAGCGTGGCCACGATATCGGGTGTTTCCACTAGCTCCAGCCGGATCGAGCGGCCGCTCTTGGCGATCTTCTGCGGCAAGACGCCCGCGGGCCGGTAATCGCACGGGGCCGCCACGGCGATCAGGCCGTCGCAGCCGGGGAACTCGCGGAGGCAAGCGTCCAGCATCTCCTGGGTCGAAACCACGGAAACGACCCGGGCGCCTTCGGGGTACTCCAATTCCACGGGGCCGCTGACGATCGCCACTTCGTGCCCGGCGCCCAGCGCCGCCGCGGCCAGCGCCCGGCCCATCCGGCCGCTGGAGGCGTTGCTCAGGTAGCGGACGGGGTCGAGATACTCGCGGGTCGGGCCGGCGGTGATGAGGATTCGGGCCATGGAAGGAAAGGATGAAGGATGAATGACCAAGGACCAAGGTTCAGTGACCAAGGTTCAGTGACCAAGGTTCAATGACCAAGGTTCAATGACCAAGGTTCAGTGACCAAGGTTCAGTGACCAAGGCACAATGACCAATGGCAACCGGGTTCAGGGAAGATTGGTCATTGGGATTTGGTCATTTCTCCCCGAACCCTGAACCCTACAGACTGCCCTCTGCCCAATGGCACTAAGTTAGTCTTGACAAAAAACGAGTCCTCGCTGACGTAAG
>CAYGZA010000279.1:0-9223 GCA_964354135.1 uncultured Planctomycetaceae bacterium | reverse complement strand
GCGCCTTAACGGCAGGTGCGGCGCATCGGGATAGGGCTACGATCGGGTTTCAGATAACGCCGCGCTGCGCAGGGTGTCTTCCAGCGTGCGCGTCAAGCGACCGTAATAGCGATCAATCCCGATCGGAAAGATGTCCTGGACTTTCTCATCGCTGATAAACGTCACTTGAAACCAGAACAGCGCAGACGCAAAGTGATAGATGCGGGGCACAGCCGATCGGACCTCAACGCCCGGCGGGACTTGCAAACTGCGGCGCACCGTCGCGGGTAGATCGTGCGGCGCTAAGTTGAAACCGGTCAAATAGACCTGGGCCACCTGGCCCAACGCCTGGGCGTGTTCAAAGATGCGATCGAGCAGCGGGTTGCCGAAGGCCATCAATTGGGCGGTCGGATAATCTGCTATCGCTTCGGGATCGAGCGTGAAACGAAACACGCCTTCGGACGCCGTCAAGCCGATGGCTTCTTCGACCGCCGCTGGCAGCATCGCGTCATAGACCTGCGGCTCGACGGCCTGCCACACGCCCCCCGCCGCTTCGACGTACTCCAATAAAAATTCTTCCAGCGGACTTGTTTCCACGTCGGGTTATCCCTCTGGCACAAAGCGCTCGCCGAACAATCGATCGTCGTAGTCGCGCTGCTTGAGATAAGTCTGCTTCGCCGCAATCATGCGATTGCCCAATTCATCCATGCGCGTGTGAAACTGATCTTCATCGGTGGACGACAACCACAGTTCCAGCACGATGTCTTCGAACTCGCGCTCTTCGTCGAGGTTGCCCAGGATCATATCGATTTCGCCGATGACCAGCTCGAACATGCTCAGCTTGGCCTCCAGCAGCCGGAGGATCGCCGCCTCCACCGTGCCCGCTGCGACGAGATTGAAGACGTACACGTCGCGGGTCTGGCCGATGCGGCTCAGGCGGCCGATCCGCTGCTCGATCTTCATGGGGTTCCAGGGGAGGTCGAAGTTGCAGACGGCGTGGGCGAATTGGAGGTTGCGGCCTTCGCTCCCCGACTCGGTGGCCAGGAGCAAGCGGGCCGGGCCCTGGAACCGCCGCACCGCCGCCTCCTTCTCCATGCGGGAAAGCCCGCCGTGGAAGAGGGCCACGTCGTGCCCGGCCTCCTCGAGCCGTTCCCAGAGCATCTCTTGGGTTGCACGGAACTGGGTGAAGATGACCATCTTCTCCGAGAAATCCTGGAGCAATTCCAGCAGGCGCACCGCCTTGGAGCTCTCCGCCAGGGCGGCTGCGCGGTCGGCCAGCCCTGCCAGCTCGCCGCGATCGGCGGAGGCCAGCTTGTCGTGCTCCGAGAGCCGGCGGAGCGTTCCCGCCGCCGCCCGGCTGGAGCTCCCGAGGGCCATTTGCAGCGTCAAGAGCGACATCCGGTTCGGTCTGCCGGCGCCTTCACCGCGGAGCTGCTGCCGGACCATCCGCGTCACGTCGTCGTAAAGCCGCCGTTCCTCGGCGGTCGGCGGGAGGCATTCGGTGCGGGCCCAGCGCCGCGTGAACCGCAGTCCCACGGTGCTCCGCCGGTTGCGGACCATCACCTCGCCCAGCAGGTCGTGCAGCTCGTCCACGTTGCGCGGCGTCAGCTTGTCGCGGCGGTCCACGAAGCGGTTCTGAAACTGCCGGGCGGTGCTCAGTAGCCCGGGTTCCAGCAGCGTCACCAGGTTGAACAGCTCATCGAGGTTGTTTTGCACGGGCGTGGCAGTCAGGAGGAGGATGAACTGCTTCTGAAGCTCGCTGGCGAACCGCCACGCCTGGGTGCTGCGGTTGCGCAGGTGGTGCGCCTCGTCCACGACGACCATGTCCCACTTGCGTCCGAGGATGCGTGCGCGGTGCGGCTCCCGCTTGGCCGTGTGCAGCGACACGATCACGCGGTCGAACTTCTCCCACGCCTCGGGGCCGGCCTCGCGAAAGGCCGGGGCGTCGTAGGTGGTGAAGTCGAGCGAGAACTTGCGGCGCATCTCGCCTTGCCACTGCTCGATCAAGGACGGCGGAGTGAGCACGAGCACGGAGTGAACCAACCCGCGCATGGCCAGCTCGGCGAGCACGATCCCGGCCTCGATGGTCTTGCCCAGGCCCACTTCGTCGCACAAGAGCGCCCGGCCGCGGAAGCGCCGCAGGACCGTCTTGGCCGTCCGCACCTGGTGCTCCAAGAGTTCCATCTCCCGCAAGAGCGGCAGGCAGATGAGTTGCTCGAATCCGCCGTGCGTGGAAAGCCTCGCCGCCCGAAGCGCCAACTGGAAGTCTGCGAGGCTTGCCGCCGTAGAGGGCCCTCCGCGAAGGAACCAACGGTCTTCGGGGTCGGGGAAGACGGAGATTCCCTGCTCGGTGGTCAGCTCCTCGGTTTCCGGCGGGGCGGTTTCCTCCTGGACCAGCAGCCGGTAGTGGCCCGGCCCGCGATATTCCAGCCAAACGGAACACAACCGCTCGGCCAGCACGCCGCGGAGCACGTCGCCCAGCCCGCGGACCGTGACGTGGCGCTCTAGCGGGTCGGCCGCAATCTCGAACGGGGTCCCGCTCTCGTCCTCGATGGTCTCGATCGTCGGGGCGGCAAACCACAGTGCGTTGGGGACGATCAAGAGATCCCCGCGATCGGCGAGGCCGACCTCCACGCGATCCCCCGGCTCAAACGCCTCCGAGATACCGAGTGCGGGAAATGAGACGTGGGGCACGGAGGGCCCTCCTTGGCGCGGAATCGGCTTTCTCCTAGCGGGTGCTCCGCCGGGAACCGCCGGCCCTGGCAGGCGTTCCGCCCTGGAAGCACCCGGCTCACGTGCATTCCATTGTAGCGCTTGGCGGAAGTTCTACCAAGGCCTCCTCGCATATAGATCGAGTGACACCGTCCCACCTATTGGTGTAGTTCCTGCCGGCCTTGCGTGATCGGCGGCGTCTTCGGCATTGAGAGGTTGTCCGGAAACTCCTTTCGGGGGCAATCGTCTCACCCCCGCCGGAGTCCGCCGATCCTGGGCCATCGCAGTGCGAATGTAGGGGCCTTCGCCGGATTCCGGCTGTCCGGACCCAAAACGGGTCGGACCGGTCTTCCGATGAATAGTCCCGGCCTCTTGGTCACGCAAAGAACCTCTTGACCTACACATTATTGGCCTATACTATGTGTATAGATCGGAGGTGATTCAGATGAGCAGAACGAACATTGTCCTCGACGACGCCCTGGTAGCCGATTGTCAGCGGGCGACCGGCATCAAGACCCGCCGCGCACTCATCCACCATGCTCTCGAAGAGTTGCTGCGGCACAAGCGCCAGAAGAAGGTTCTTGAGCTCAGGGGTACGGTCCGGTGGGAAGGTGACCTCGCCGCGTGGCGCAAGAAGCGAGGTTGACCATGGTCCTCGTCGACACCACGGTATGGATCGACTTTCTCCGCGGCAAAGCCACCCCCGAAGTTGGCGAAATCGAGCGACTGCTGCGTGAGGGAGAGGACATCTGTACGTGTGGCGTCATCTTGACCGAAGTCCTCCAGGGGATTCGCAGCGATGACGACTTCCGGCGGACGCTCTCCAGGTTCAACGTTTTCCTTTTCCTTCCCATGAGCCGTGAAACGTTTGTCACGGCGGCAGAACTCTACCGTTCGCTCCGCGGCAGGGGCATCACCATACGCAAACCGGTCGACTGCATGATTGCCTCGGTTTCGCTGGAACATGACGTACCGCTCCTTCACAACGATCGGGACTTCGATCCGATAGAAACCCATTGCGGATTGAAGGTCGTAAAGATCTCAAAGAAGCCGACCAAGCCGTCCCGGCGACATCCTGAAGGCCGCGCCTAAAGCGGGCGTTGCGCCGCCGAAGGACGTGCGCAAAGAAAAGCGTCAGAACGGCTTTCCAATAGGCAGTTCTGACTCCTTCTTGCCTGCCGCCTCGCGCCGGAGATACTCCAGGAGGCCCTGGAATTCGGCGTCGTCGGGGTGCAGCCGCACGAGCTCCTCGGCGATCGAGACGGCCTCCTTGCTGCGGCCGAGCTTGTGGAGCACCTGGGCGAGGTTGTAACGGATGCGGGCACGGCTCGGCGCCAGCTTGGCGGCCGCCGCCAGACGCTCGGCGGCCTCTTCGAACCGCTTCTCGTTCTCCGCCAGAAGCAGGCCGAGCGAGTAGTGGGCGTCGGCCAGATGCTCCCGGCGTTCTTCGATGACCAGGTTGAGCATGCGCTGCGACGCCGCGCCGGCCGGGACTCCCTTGGCTTTCGCCTTGGCGGCCAGGCCCTCGAAAACCGCCAGTTGGCCGCGGATCTGCTCGATCGCCTTGCGGAACTGCTGCTCCGCCGCCTCTTTCTTGTTCTCCTGGCCGAAGAGCATGGCGAGGTTCACCGAGGCGAGATAGAACTCCGGGTCGATCCCAAGCGCGGTCTTGTAGGCGTTCTCGGCCTTGGAAAACTCGCCGAGGTCGCCGTAGACTAGGCCCATCTGGAGGTGCGAGCTGGGCTGATCGCTGAGCGATTCCAGTCCCGCCATGTACTCGGCCACGGCCGCGTCGAGGGCCTGGTGGTCTTCGCGGTTGAGCCGGTATCGCGGCACGCCGACCAGGATCCTCGCCGCTTCCGTGCGAACCGCCCGCAGCGGATCGCGCAAGAGGGGCGCAAGGTGCCCCGGCAACTGGTCGGCCGGCAGATGCTCCAGGGCCCGCACCGACGCCCAGCGGACTAGGTCATCCTGGTCTTTCAGGCCGTCGAGGGCCGCGGACCGTGCCGCCGGGCTCTCGTAGCCGGCCAATAGGGCAATCGCACTGGCCCGGACGATCGGACGCGTCTCCGGCCGCGACGCCACCGCCGCCAGCAGCTCTTCGCCGACGGGCTCCCCTTTGCGGGCCGCGTCAAAGGCGTGGGCGAAGTGCGGAGGCACTTTCCGCTTGCCGTACCACTTCTCCACGTGCCCCTCGGCCCACTGGGGCGTTTCCCCCTTGGCCGCGTCGCTGTGGCACCCGCTGCACGCGTTGGGGATCCCCAGCGAAACCGTCAAGTCGGGCCGCGGAATGCGGATGCTGTGATCCAGCCGCGGGTCGACGACCATGTAGGGCGTCGTCGGCATGTGGCACTCGACGCACCGCGTTCCCGGCTTTGTGGCGTCCGGGTGATGGTGGTGCGAGGGCGCATCGTACTGGGTCGGCAGGTGGCACTGGCCGCAAAGGCGGTTGTCGGGGAACTTCACTCGGGTGGTGTGCGCATCGTGACAGTTCGTGCAGCGGACCTTCTCGTGGTACATCCGGCTCTGCAGGAAGGAGCCGTATTCGTAGTCCTCGTCGAGGATCTGGCCGTCCGGGTAGTAGAAGATGTTGCCCAACAGCTCCGGCACGTAGTGGTCGAGGAACTTGCCGCCCGGCCGGAAGTCCGGGTATACGATCCGCCGCCGCGCATGGCACGGGGCACACGCTTCGACCTGCACCCGATGGTCCTGGTCTTTCAGGTTGGGCAGGCCGTAGCCGTAGCGGCGGTCCCAGAAGACCTTCTTGGACTCGGCCAGCCGCACGTGCAGGCTCCCCGGCCCGTGGCACGTCTCACAGCTAACGTCCATCTCGGAGAACGTCGTGTGGTAGGTGTTGTCGGCCAGGCGGTAATTCTTCCGGAGGTTGGTGGTGTGGCAGTCGGCGCACATGTAGTTCCAGTTCTGGAACGGGCGCGTCCAGTGGAGCGGGTCGTCGTGCGGGATAGGCTCTTCCGGGTACAGGTGGAACCATCGCTTCTCGACCGTGTCCCAGGCGACCGGCAGGCACTGCACCCGCCCGTCGGCGAACTCCACCAGGTACTGCTGGAGCGGCCGGTATCCCAAGACGTACTTGATGCGGAAGGTCTCCATCTTCCCGTCGCGGTTGTCGGTGGTGACGCAGAACTCCTCGCCGCGGCGGAAGAGCCTGGATTTCACGCCGAAGTGGTCGAACTCCCGGTCGCCGAAGTCGCCCAGGACGGTTTCGGCAGTGGCCGGGTCCATAGCCCGGTCGTGGTCCGACCCGGTCCAAAGCTCGGCCTCCTTGGCATGACAGTCGACGCACTTCTGGCGGCCCACGTACTCGGCGACTTCTCCCTCCGGCAGGCAGAACCACCAGTCGGCCGCCAAGTAGACCCCAACCAGCAGCACCGCGCCAACTGCCAGGAGGAGCCAACGGCCCGTCCTCCCCAATCCAGGGAACCAGCGACAACCGGCTCGCGGGAGGCATCGGGCAGGCGATTGTGGCTGATCGGTCACCGGACTCGTGGAGCATCCCGGGCAGGCTGATGATCGCGGTCTGTTGGATGTCTATCATCGGGACGGGGAGGGCCGTGTCAAGTTTTCGCGACGCGGATCCGCTCGGACCGGTCGGCGGCCGGTCGCCCGCCTTTGCGCCTGCCCTTGCGCCTGCCCTGGGTCCATCCGCCACAGCCCGGTGGTCTGCCACCCGCTCCGAGAGTACGATGGATGTCAGGGGCATTACCCGACGGGCCGCGTCGATGAGTCTGGAACAGCTCGGGCCATACCGGATCGTGCGTCTCTTGGGCCGCGGCGGCATGGGGGCGGTCTACGAAGGGATCAATGAGGAGACCGACGAGCCGGCGGCGATCAAGATCCTCTCGGCAGCCTTGGCCGCGGAGCCCGATTTCCGCCAGCGTTTTGAGGTCGAAATCGAGACCCTGCGGAAGCTCTATCACCCGAACATCGTGCAGTTGTTCGGTTTCGGCGAACAGGAAGGGATCCTCTTTTACGCGATGGAGTTGGTCGACGGGTGCAGCCTGGAGGAGGAATTGCGTCGCGGCCGGGTGTTTGAGTGGCGCGAGGTGGCCGAGATCGGCATCGACACGTGCCGGGCCCTGCGGCATGCCCACGACCGGGGAATAATCCACCGGGACCTCAAGCCGGCGAATCTGCTTTGGGCCAAAGACGGGAAGCTCAAGCTCTCGGATTTCGGCATTGCCCGACTTTTTGGGAATACAGGGATAACCACTGCGGGGAATATCCTCGGCACGGCCGAGTACATGGCCCCGGAACAGGCCGATTCCCGCCCGGCCACCCCGCGGACCGATCTTTACAGCTTAGGGGGGGTCTTGTATTGTCTCCTGACGCGGAGGCCGCCCTTTCGGGCCGGGTCGCTGACGCAAATGCTCGAAATGCACCGCTCCGTCCTGCCGGAGCCGGTCCGCCGCTCGAACCCGGACATTCCGGCGGAAATGGAGCAGGTCATTGCCAAGTTGCTGGAGAAGGACCCCGAGAAACGGATCGCCAACGCGACGTTGGTCGCCCGGCGACTGGAGGCAATGCTCCGGGCCATGACGGTCACGCCCGATCTGGCGGAGGAGAAGGCAATCGAGCAGATCCAGCGGGAGTTCGACGTGGCGGGGTCGGTGGAGCCGACCGCGGTGTTACCACCGAGCGATCTGTTGGAGACCCGGGCGGCCACCGAGCTGCACCAACCGCCTGCCGGCCCGGATACGCCGACGCGGCTGGGAGAAGAGCTGCCCGAAACCAAGGCCACTTCGGCGTTCCTCGATTTCGACGTGGCCCCGGCACCGCAGCCGGCCGTCCAGACGCCTCAGACGGTGCCCGAGATCGTCAGCAAGACCCAGGCGACTCCCGGCCGATTCGTCGCCGTCGCGGAGGAGGACCTCGACCGGCCGGAACCCTCCCAGCCGCCCCATGCGGCGCTGATATCCTGGCACACGTGGGTCTTGGTGGCGAGCTTGCTGGCGGTCGGGCTGAGTGCGTGGTACCTCCTTCGGCCCCCGTCGGCGGACGCGCTTTACGAGCAGATTGCCGCCGTGACCGTCGACAAGACGGTCGATTCGCTCTGGAAAGCGGAGAGGCAGATCGAGGAGTTCCTCAGGCGGTACTCCGACGACTCCCGCTGCGAGCAGTTGCGGGGATACCAGCGGGAAATCGAGCTGGACCGCCGGGATCGGGACTTCGAGCGACGTGCGAAGGGACACGTCAACCTCGAGGGGCTTCTGCCGATTGAAAAGACCTACTTGGAGGCGATCCATTATACTTGGCTCGATCCGGAGCAAGGGTTGGGTAAGCTCCAGGCGCTGGTCGACCTGTACAAGGACCGGACCGACCTGTCGGGGCCTGCCGGGCAGTGCCTGGAACTCGCCCGGCGGCATCTTGAGCGGCTTCGCCGGCAGTTGGCGGAATCGGTGAAAGAGTCACTGGCCGAACTCGAACAACGGCTCGAACGAGCCGCCGAAGTCCAGCAAGACAACCCCGGCATGGCCCGGGCCATGCGGCAGGCGGTGATCGAGCTGTACCGGGATAAGCCCTGGGCCGCCGAGGCGGTCCGCCAGGCCCGCCAGGCCCTGGGCACCTCCTCTGCGAAAAAGAAAGACTCCACGAAGAGGCAATCTAATGGCAAGTGAGACGAACTGCGTGCAGAGGCAAGCTGGTGGCACGTGACGGCGGAGTGGAATCCCCGCGGCTTTCCTCGTCACTGAACCCCGAACCCTGAACCCTACCATGCCAGATTCATCGGACGCTCGTTGCCCCGGATTTCCCACTACGCGGCTTCGCCGCTTGCGCTACCATCCGGCGGTTCGCCGGTTGGTCCGCGCGACCCGGCTCTCGCCCGAACAGATGATCCTGCCGCTGTTCGTGCGTCCGGGACAAGCCGTCCGCCGCGAGATACCGTCCATGCCCGGGCATTTCCAGCTCTCGCCGGACCTGCTGGTGGAGGAAGCCCGCCAGGCGGCTGCGTTGGGGCTGGGAGGCGTGCTGCTCTTCGGGATTCCCGCCGAGAAAGACCCCTCGGGCACTGACGCGATGAGCCCGTCCGGCATCGTCCCGCAGGCCATCCGGGCCATCAAACAGGCGACGCCCGAGCTGCTCGTGGTCACCGACGTTTGTTTCTGCGAGTATACCAGCCACGGGCACTGCGGGGCATTGAGCGAAACGACAGGGCGGATCGATGTCGACAACGACGCCACGCTCGTGATGCTCGGCCACCAGGCGGTGGCGCACGCCCAGGCCGGCGCCGACGTGGTCGCCCCCAGCGGCATGATGGACGGGATGGTCGGGGCGATTCGAGCGCGGCTCGACGGCGCGGGCTGCAGCCACGTGCCGATCCTGAGCTATGCGGCCAAGTACGCAAGCGCGTTCTACGGGCCGTTTCGCGAGGCGGCCGAAAGCGCCCCGCAGTTCGGCGACCGCCGCAGCTACCAGATGGATCCGGCCTCCGATCCGGGCCTGGCCCTGCGGGAAGTGGAGCTCGATCTGGCCGAAGGGGCCGACATGGTGATGGTCAAGCCGGCCCTGGCGT
>CAYGZA010000278.1:0-9281 GCA_964354135.1 uncultured Planctomycetaceae bacterium | reverse complement strand
GCCATGCTGGACGGCTACCTCATAGCCCAACAGAGAAAATGTGGGTAAAACTAAGCTTTGTAAGTCGTCCAACAGGCCGGCGGCGTCAGGCGACTTGGACGGGCTGATAGTAGAGCACAATCAACTGGTCGGCGCGCAGGGCCAGCGTGGCATAAGTCCGCCCCTCGTTGTCGCTGAATTCCACTTCAAAGACCTCGGGGCCCAGTCGCTCCACGACCGTCCCGACCTGCCCGCGGCGCGGCGTCGCACGACTGTGCGGCATCCAGCAGAGCGTCCCGCAACAGTTCAGCATCGCCGGCCGTCAGTCCCATCCTGGCAACGAAGACGCGGGCCTTGTGGCGGCCGCGCGGATGCTCTGCGCTCAGACAGTAGTGGCGCAGCTTCTCGACATCGACGACGGCCCGCTCGGGATTTGGAAGCCTCATTGTGTCGATGCCTCAGATCAGTTGCTCCCTCACCATCGCTGCCGTAAGGACTCCGCCCACGCTAAACAGGCGCTGCAACCCGTCGGGCCCCAACGCGAGTTGTCGAGGCGCGCGTAGCTTGGCGTCCACCATCTCCACCAAGGCATCGGCCTCGATGAGTCCCACTTCGCTCACGTCCGTCTCCATCTTGATCGACCTGATCGTGTCGTCGAAGTCGTCGATGAACGTGCTGGAGATGATCAGGTAGTAGATGTTGCGAAGCGACCGCCGACGCTTGAAATCCCTGCTTTGTGTCGTGATGTACTCACGGATCACCCGATCATCGGTGCCCATGCTGTACCCTTCCGCGCGGATCTTGGCATCCCAGAGGATCGCGTAGCTATCGTCCAAATCCATCGCCAAGCCGTCGGGCACCCGTCCCTGTCCCTGTCCGAGCAATCGCGTTTCGTAGCCGAGAATGGTGAAAGCCGCGTCGATATACTTCTCAAACGCTCGGTCCAGCGTCGTGCCTGACCGCTTGGCCGCCTCAACCAAAGCCTTCTCGTGTCGCGCCATCCGGGGAAGGATTGCGATTATCGGGGGCAGGTAACTCTCAGGCAGTAGCAGTCCCTCGGCCTCAACCTTCAGCTCGGGCACGCGTTTCTCGTCTTGGTCCAGCCTGGAAGCCCCGTACGGATTGCCCCCTTTGAGCCAGAAAACATGCTCCACATCGTAGAGGTTGAAAGGTCGTCCGCTCGCCTTCGTGAACAACTCGGCGAGTTCTTCATGGATACGTTTGAAAACCACGTAGTCGTCGGCGGAATCTCCCGACGGCTGCCAGAGGTTCAGATCCGTCATCGTATTGACGGCGTTGGTATAGTACACAGGCCAGGTGTCGCGATCTTGAACCTGCCAAAAGTACGAAAGGAAGAACGGAATGCTGCCGACTTTGGGGCACCCATAGCGTGTATGCCCGGCATCAACCCACTGCTCACCCAAACGCCTTACATAAGTGGCGAAGGTCTTGATACGGCTAGACGCCATTGGCTCGTTTGCCGGCACCGCCAGGGCGGCTTTCACTTCCTGATCGCACTCGTCCGGGTCGTCGGCCACGTTGACGACCATGTTGAAAAACATCTGGCCCTTGATGCCCTTGAATCCCCACAATTCGTTCCGCTTGTTGACTCCGTCGACCTTCGATTTGAAATCGGACAGTTCGACCTTGTCTTGGAGATAGCCCATCAGGAGTGGCTTCAGTTGTTCCTCAATCAGTCGTGCTCGCTGCTGGTCCCATGCGGCATACTCTTGAACTAATATGGGTATTGACTTGACTCAACTACCTACCACAGGTTGTGTTTGCCGTTGGTGCCATCGCTTGTGGCTCGACTTGCCTCCGTTGCCTCGGCACGTCCTGCCGCACTGTGGGCACGTCCACGGACTCTTGGCATGTTTTCGCGCTCGTTCACGCCGTTTTTCGGCGCCGCTAAGTGTCGCCATCGTACAGCCCTCCTACTTGATTGTCTGGGCTGTGACACGATCACTACAGGTTGTGGTCGGTTGAGTCAAGTCAATACCCATATGAACTAATGTCTTGTCGGCGGCCTCTCCTGGTGCCGCGAGGTACTCGCGCATTACTTCTGTCGCGCGCCGCTGCTGTTCGGAATTGAGAAGTGCCATTGGGATTTCCCCTCAAGTGCAGCCAATTCGAGCGCCGATTCTGGGTCGCCGCCAGCGACCGCCTCCTCAATTCGGAGGGCGGGGCGCCCCTCTCGGATGAGCGAGATTCTAGCCCGAGGTGCGGGGAGAAGGAAGGTCCCAAGACGACGGCGACGTCTGACGGCGAGCCCCTTCAAACCGGCGGCCAGGCGTTCTCACCGCTCGTACACGTCCCGTCGGTACCCGATCCTGAGGACCAGCACTTCCTCTTCCAGGATCGCGAAAATAACCCGATAGCTCCCCACGCGGAGTTTGCGCAGGCCCGCGAACTGACCCTTCAGCGGCGGGCAAGCATCGGGGCGGATCGTCAGCTCCTTCTCGATCTTATCGAGGACCCGGCGGGCCTCGGCCTTCGGAAGGGAAGCCAGGTCTTTCTCGACACTCCTCTTGTACGAGACGCTATAGGCCAAGGGACTTCCTCAGATCCCTGCCGGAGACGACCGGATCGCTCTGATCGCGCATACGGTCCAAGGCAATCTGCAAGTCCGCGAACTCCCGGACGTACGTCTCGATGGCCTTCTGGACGTGAAATGACCGCGGACGCTCCGTCTCCGTGGCGATCTCGTCCAGCTCTTTGGCCAAGTCCTCTGGAACGCGAATTGAGAAGACCACGCTCATATTGACACCTCCTGTCACCCGCTGTAATACAATGTAGTCGCAACGGGCGCCATAGGCAACCCGTGGCGATGGAATGGGCCAAACTGGGCCCCAGAATTGGTGCCCCGAGCCCGAACTTGGATCGCCTGTGTCGGGTCTCCCTGGCGTCCGCGAGAGGTATTGACAACCCCTCCCACGCCCTGGTGTATTAACGGGGTACGATTCTCAGCGGGAGGAAGCCAATGGAATACCCGTGGGACATGATCGTTCCGTTATTGATCGGCCTGGTGGGCGGCGTATTGGTCTGCCTACTGGGCAGCGCCCTTCGCCGGCGCAAGCCAGCCGCGCCATCGCCGGCCGGAGAGGCGGCCAAGCCTCAGCCGAAAGTCGAGCCCAAGAAGCCCGCCACGGCCCCCCGGCCGCGAAGCGAGGCCCTGACGCTCCTGGCCACCCTTCAACGGGAAGCCCGCTTCGTAGACTTCATCCAGGAGCCACTGGTGGGGTATTCGGATGCCCAAATCGGGGCGGTCGCGCGGGACGTACACCGCGATTGCGGCGCCGTGTTGGAGCGGCTGTTCGCACTCGTGCCGGTCTCTCCCCAACAGGAGGGCGACGATCTCGAAGTGGCCGCCGGCTTCGACCCGGGCAGGCTTCGCCTCATCGGAAACGTCGCCGGAGAACCTCCCTTCCGCGGCCGTCTGCTGCACCACGGCTGGGAAGCGACCAAGTGCGACCTGCCCGCGTGGTCCGGCAAAGAGACCGCGGCGCGGATCGTCGCCCCGGTCGAGGTGGAGTTGAAATAGCAGGCATGGAAACCACGCCGTTGCCACGGCGCAGAGGCTCGAACATGGATTGCCGGGAGAAGCCGGACCACGGGGGAATCGCGCTCCGCGACGAGGTTCACCCTGCGGACCGGGAGCGGGTCCGCCGGATTGTGGAATCGACGGGATTCTTCAAGCCGGCGGAGGTCGAGGTGGCGGTCGAGCTGGTCGACGAGCGTTTGACCCGAGGGCCGAGCAGCGGATACCATTTCCTGTTTGCCGAGCGGGACGGTCAGGTCGTTGGCTACGCCTGCTACGGTCCCATTGCGGGGACGGCGGCCAGCTACGACCTTTATTGGCTCGCCGTCGAGGACTCGTGCCGCGGACAGGGGCTGGGCCGCGTGCTGATCCTCGAGGCCGAGCAACTGATTCACCGAGCGGGCGGCCGGCGGGTGTACATCGAGACGTCGCATCGACCACAGTATGTTCCCACCCGGCACTTTTACGAGCGATGCGGGTATCATCTGGAAGCGATCCTGAAGGACTTCTACGCCCCTGGGGACGACAAGGCGATCTATGTCAAGGTCCTGTGAATTCTCGAAGCCCCCCACGGTGGGAACCGGCCTTGCAGCCGAGGAGTCGGTCCGGTTCGGCGCACGGCGGGTGTCGCGTCGCGGGTTCCTGCTTTCTACTTTGGCGAGCTGCTCCGTTCCGCAGTGGTTGCGTGCCGACGGGCCCGCCGCGCGCGGCGAGGTCCCCTGGCTTGCCGAGGTCCAGCGGGCGCCCGAACCACTGCCGGCCGACGCCCCGCGGTTATCGCCCCTCTTGCTGGACCAGGAAGGGCGGCCTATCGCCACGCTCGCGGCGTGGGAGAAGAAGCGTCAACAAATCCGCCGCTGGTGGCTTGAGTTCCTCGGGCCTTTCTGGGGTGTGGATCGTTCGAGGCCGCCTGCCATGAACGTGGTTGAGGAGGACCGGCCGCAGGGAGCGGTCCGCCAACTGGTCCGCTACGAGGTCGAGCCGGGGCTTTCTACCGAGGCGTATCTCCTCCGGCCCGCAGAGCCGCAAGGTCTGCGCCCGGGCGTGGTTGTGTTTCATCCCACGGTGAACTGCTCCATCCGCGAGCCGGCCGGGCTGGAAGGGCGCCCGGAGACCGCTTTCGGGTTGAACCTGGCCCGGCGCGGCTACGTCGCCTTCTGCCCGCGGAACTTCTTGTGGTCCGACAACCGCACGCTGGCCATCGACAAGGAGCTGCCGCGGTTTCGCGTCCGCCACCCGCGGTCCAAGGGGATGGCCAAAATGCTCTTCGACGGTCTGGTGGCCCTCGACATTCTCGCAGGGCTGCCCGGGGTCGATCCGAAGCGGCTGGGCGCGGTCGGCCATTCGCTCGGGGCCAAGGAGGTGCTTTACCTCGCCGCTCTGGACGAAAGGGTCCAAGTCGCGGTGAGCAGCGAAGGGGGGATCGGAACGCGGTTCTCCAACTGGCACGACCCTTGGTATCTTGGGGAGGAGATCCGGCGGGTGACCTTCACGCGCGAGCACCACGAATTGCTCGCCCTTGTCGCGCCGCGTGCGTTCCTGCTCCTTGGGGGAGATTTGGCGGACGGCGCCCGGAGCTGGCCGTTCCTCGACGCGGCGCTTCCGGCCTATCGTTTGTACGGCGGCGCGGCTCGCGTGGGGCTGTTGAACCACCGGAAGGGCCACAGCGTTCCCGCGGAAGCCGAACGGCGGGTCTATGAATGGTTCGATGCGTACTTGTGATGCGAAGGGACGCCGGCGTCTTGGTTGGCCCGTGTTTGATCGCCCCGTTTAGCGGCCGACGGCGCGCCGGCCGGCCTATCCACCGCGGAGGTTTCCGTGTGGTCGATTGAGTTGGCGGTAATGCTCGCGATGATCGCGCTGAACGGCGTGTTCGCCGGCTATGAGATTGCGCTGGCCTCGGTCTCGGTCGCCCGGCTCGAGGTCCTGGCGCGTGAGAACCGCCGGGGCTCCAAGGCTTCGCTCTCGATGAAGCGAGGCATGGAGCGGAGCCTGGCAGTCGTACAACTGGGGATCACGCTGTTCGGGGCCATCGCGGCGGCGACCGGCGGTGCAGGGGCGCAAGAAAAGATCCGCCCGGTTCTGCACCAGTGGGGGATCTCCCCCGTGCTTGCCGGCCCTTTGGCGATCGCCATCGTGGTCGTGCCGCTGACCATCGTGAGCATCGTCTTCGGCGAGCTCGTGCCCAAGATCTTTTCGCTCCGCAACAAGGAATGGGTCTGCCTGCGGCTTTCCCCGCTGATGAAGTGGTTTGCGCGGAGCGTCTGGCCGGTGGTCTGGCTCCTGGAGAAGACGGCCACGCTGATCACCGGCTGGGGAGAGCGACGGTGGCGGCTGGGCAAGGAGCCGGGGGCGAAGTCCGAGTCCGCCGAGCTGCAGGAGCTCCGCGCGATCACGGCCCTGGCCCGGACCACGCAGCTCATCGGCGCCCGCGAGGAACGCATCATCCTGAGCGCGGTGCGGCTGTCGCGCCGCTCGGTGCGCGAGAGCATGCTCCCCGCCGAAGACATCAGCATGCTGCAGGTCAACAGCACGCTGGCCGAGGCGCTGGTGGTCGGCCACCTCGACCTGCACACCCGCTTTCCCGTGACCGAGCGGCCGGGCGATCCGCAGGCGATCGTGGGCTATGCCAATTTCAAGGACATCGTGGCCTGCATGCGGCTGGCCGGGCACAACCCGTCGCTGCGCTCGGTGGTGCGGCCGATACCTTCCCTGCGCGACGACGTGCACTTGTCCGCGTCGCTGGAGCAGATGATCCGCGAGCACACGCACATCGCGCTGGTGCGCGACCGCGCCGACAAGGTGGTGGGAATGATCACGCTCGAAGACATCATCGAGGAGCTGGTGGGCGAGATCCAGGACGAGTTCGACCGGCTCCCCACCCACGTGAAACCCTCCGGGGAAGCGTGGGTCGTCGGTGGGGGCGTCCCGTTGGCGCGGCTTGCCGAGATGACCGGGATCGAGCTGAAGGCCGACGGCGGAACGCCGCCCCCGCGGACGCTCAACGACTGGGTCGAGGCCCAGCTCGGGCGCTCGGTGCGCGGCGGCGACGTGGTGAACCAGGGCAACGTCTCGGTCATCGTCCGCAGCGTGCGGCGCAAGCACCTCCACGAGGCCCAGGTCAACCGGTGGAGCGAGTAGTCGGCTACTTCGACACCATCGACGAAATGCACGCCGTGTACGAGCAATACAAGGGCCACACGGCCCTAAGCGTTGACTGATCGGGATGGCGCCTGGTAAAATGAACAGCGGGAGAGGCCCGTGGCCAAGCAAAGACTCACGGCGCCTTTATCCGGTTCAGCGCCCGATGCGAAGGAGGCACGACCATGGCATCCGTGACGATTGCCGAGATCGATGAGCGATTGCGCAAATTGCCGGCCGAAAAACTGCCCGTCGTTTATGATTTCGTCTCGTACTTGCTGGAGCGCGATGTGGCCGATCTCCTGGCAGCCGACGCGAGCGATGCCCGTGCGACCATGTTGGCCACTGAAGCCGTGCTTCGCCGCGATTGGGATCGCCCGGAGGAGGATGCCGCATGGGCGCATTTGTAAAGGGCGATGTGGTTGTCGCACCGTTTCCTTTTTCGGATCTGAGTGCAACGAAGAAGCGACCGGCATTGGTGGTGGCAACGCTCACCGGCGACGATGTGATTCTCTGCCAAATCACGAGCCAGGCGGTCGCCGACAGCTATGCGGTGCCGCTTGCGGATCGTGACTTTGCCGGCGGGGGCTTGCGGCAGGCCAGCAATATCCGTCCCAACCGCCTCTTCACGGCCCAGAGCAGCATCATCCTGTATCGGGCGGGGACGATAAGCGCCGCCAAGATTCAGGAGGTCCTGGCGAAGCTCGTTCAGATTCTCAGCACCTGAGCAGACTTCACCCGAGAGGCCGATGATCGACACCATCGACGAAATGCACGCCGTGTACGAGCAGAACAAGGGCCACACCGCCCTGAGCGTCGATGGATCGGGACGGCGACCGGTAGAATAAACGACAAGAAAGGGCCTTGGCCAAACAGAGACTCCCGACCCCTTTATCCTGCACCGGTCTCCGCTGACCTTTGTTGTCGCTTCGATTAGACTATGAAGTGCGCAATCATTACCCCGATAGGACCTGGTCACGAGCAGTTGTTTCAAGACTGCAAGCGGTCCGTCGAGGCGGCGATCGGCCGTTCCACCGGACCGTTCTCAAGCGTTCTCCACAGGCCCATTGATGACACGGGCGGCACGATGGGGCGCTCTGCAGCGCGCAATTCTGAAGTTGCCCGGGCCATCGCTGCCGACGCCGACTGGATTTTCTTCCTAGACGCGGATGATCTGTTGCTCGAGGATGCCTTTGAGACGGTGGGGAGTGCAGTACGGGAGTACGATGCGATCTGGGGGACCATCTGCGAACAGAAGAAAGGATGCAGTACCTGGCAGATTCGAGACAAGCAAGACGTGCCAGTGCGAAGCGTCCTCGACATCTTGCGGATGGATCCCTTCTACTCGCTGCAAATGGGTCACTTCGTGAAGGGACAGATTGCGGAGCAGACGCCCTTCAATGTCCAACTCAACACGGGCGAAGACTTCGACTATTACCTGAGAATCTGGCTCAAGTGGCGGTGCGTGAAGTTGACAGTCCCCCTTTTCGTGAACCGCAGGGGAATGCACTCGCAAGGACCGAAGTCCGCCTCTGGTGGGACGTGGAGACACCAGGTAAGTATGGTAAAGTCGCGATTTGCGCGCGAGCACAATATCCAAGTCTGAGAACAAGGGAGCCAACAGTGAGCAGCGCGCGGGTGCCTCTGCTCAGAAGTCGGGAGTTGTGCGTGTGCCACTGCTTGGTCGCTGCCGCCAGAGACCTTGAACGAAGGGGAGACATCATGCCGGCAGCGGGCACGCTCTGGCACAGCACTGGTAGCACCCGCGGATCAGCGGCACCCGCGCGACGCGTACTCGGGTTGGTCAGAGGTATTCAACTCGGCCCTGCATTTCCTCTGCCGTTGTGACTCTCCACAGGAGGGCCAGGTCGAGTACGATCTGTCCGACGCTGCGTCGCTTTGGGTGCCAGTAGGCGATGCCGGCATGCGAAATGCCGCGGCTGTGCAGAATGAGGAAGTCGGGGTCGCGGGTGACGCAGATTCGTCCACTGGCCGTGGCGAAAGCGAGTTGGTCTTCGTCCGTAGCGCCCGTGAGGCCGGCTTCAACCGTGGTGGTGACATCGATGCCGCGCTGGCGGAGCCCCTCTGCGACGGCGGGGTCCACGTGCTCGTCAAGATGGTAGCGAATCAGCACGGCGGTCCCCCGATCGAAGCTGGTCGAGGAGGCCGGGACCGCTCTGGGCTCTCATCCGCTCGACGAGCTCATCGTCTTCGCGGATCTGACGGTCGATTTCGTCCCGGTGGTCGTGATAGTAGGCCAGCGCGGCGTACACGTCGGCCAGCGAGAGTTGGGGGAAGTCGCCCACGATTTGGTCCGGGGACTGTCCCTGTTCGGTCCAAATCACGACATCCTGCACCCGGATGCGGTGCCCGGCAATGCGCGGTCGTCCCCCGCAAGTGCCGGGGGTCACTTCGATGTGCGTCTTCTCAAGTGTGGGCTGCATACTGCTACTATAGCAGGAACCACGGTGCGAGGGGACGGGGATCGTACGCGACTGGGAATCCAGGTACAGAATAGCCCGCTTGGGGGGACACTGCGGGCCTTGGCAGGGCCGCACGGGTGCCCCTGCTCAGAAGTCGGGAGTTGTGCGTGTGCCACTGCTTGGCCGCTGCCGCCAGAGAC
>CAYGZA010000277.1:0-9373 GCA_964354135.1 uncultured Planctomycetaceae bacterium | reverse complement strand
TTCAGCTCCTTGACGATCGGCCATTCCTCGCTGAATCCCATGGAACCCTCGAAGCCGCCCAGCACCGGGGCGTCGGTGCGGAGAACGCCCACGCGCTTCCGCTTCTGCTGCGTGACGGCTGCCAACGACCGCACCAGCTCGTACTCGATAGGCACCCCGCGATCTATAAACGGCAGCACCACCTTTTGCAGCCCGCAGGTGAACGCCACGCCCAAGAAGACCTGGTCTTCGCTGAACTGGCCGCGGGTCTGGAGCCGGACCTTGCGCGGGGCGATGCCGAAGCGCTTCTCGGCCCGCACCGCTTCTTCGCTGAAGAGCTCCGTGTTGTTGATCCGCAGTTGGACGTTGCCGCCGCCGCGGGCCGCCAGCTCCTGGAGCACCGAGACCAGGTTCAGCCGCGCTTGCACGTAGCTTTCCGGCGCGGCGGGGCTGATGAACGCCTCGATCTGCACGGGCCGGGACGGGTTCAGCTCACCCAATAGCTCCCGCGTCTTGCCCGATAGGGAGCTGAGCCGCTCGCTGGTGGCGTCCAGCCGCAGGTCGTGATAATGGAGCAGGACGCTCAGGCCGATGGCCGCAACCGCGAGGCAGGCGGCCCGCACCGTGAAATGCCCGGCCTGGAGGTACCAGTCCTTGTCGCGGACCCAGTGCCGCCGGGCAATGAGCACCATGCTGATGTAGAGCATCGCCGCCACGAGCATGCCGAAGTAGACGACCCCGGAGAGCGTGACGATGCCGCGGCCGAAATCGCGGAACTGCTCGCCGATGCTCCACTGCTTGACCAGCAGGCCGGCGTCGCGGCTGAGGATCGAATCGGCCCACACGGCCAGCACCAGCGGCACGTTGAAAAGCGCCCCCAGGATGAAGGCCACCGTCAGGTTGCCCGTCAAGAAGGAAGCGGCCATGCCGATCGCCAGCATCGCCAGACCCACCAGCCAATAGCCGGCGTAGGTCGCCAGAAACAACCCGAAGTCGGGACTCCCGAGGATGCTCAGGACCGCGTAGCTGCACACGAGCGAGAAGACGAGGGCGACGGTGTAGATCGCGACCGCGGCCAGGTACTTCCCGAGCACGATGTCCAGATCGCTGGCCGGAATGGTCAAGAGCAGCTCGTCGGTCCCTTGGCGGCGCTCGTCCGCCCAGACGCTCATCGTGATCGCCGGAATGAAGACCAGCATGATGAACGGAAAGTACTTGTTGAGCTGCTCCAGGCTGGCCAGGTTGTTGTTGAAGAAGTCGTTCGGCCAGAACGCGGCAAACACGCACAGCCACACGAACACCGTGATGAACGCGTAGCCGGTGGGGCTGGCGAAGTAGCTGACGAAGTTCCGCTTGAATACCGCGAGCAAAACCTTCCCGTTCATGGCTTCCACCAGGCTTGGGTCTTATGGATCTCTTTCGATTGATCTCTTTCGAGGGGAACTCAGGCCGCCGGGGCGCTGGTCATTTCGCGGAAGACCTCATCCAAGCGTTTCCCGCTGCGGGTCAGCTCGGCGATCGACCCGTCGAAGACCAGCCGCCCCTCGTCGATGAATAGCACCCGGCGGGCCATCGCCTCGACCTCCTGCAGGATGTGCGTCGACAGGAGGATCGTCTTCCGCTGGCCGAGCTTGCGGATCGTCTCGCGGACGTCGTGGATCTGGTTCGGATCCAGCCCGGCCGTCGGCTCGTCGAGGACCAGGACGTCCGGCTCGTGCAGGAGCACTTGGGCCATGCCTACGCGCTGGCGATACCCGCGGGAGAGCTTTCCGATCGGCTTGCCGATCACGCTCCCCAGGGCGCACAACTCGACCACCGCCTCGATGCGCTCCCGCTTGCGCTGCGCCACAAGGCCCCGAGCCTCAGCGAAGAAGGAGAGGAGGCTGCGGGGAGTCATGTCGGGATAGAGGGGCCCGTTTTCCGGAAGGTATCCCAGCCGTGAGGAGCCGGCCACACGATCAGTGGCCATGTCGTGGCCCGCGATCCGAGCCACACCCGCCGAAGGGGCAAGGTAGCCCGTCAAGAGCTTCATCGTCGTGCTCTTCCCGGCACCGTTGGGGCCCAGGAAGGCCACCACTTCGCCCTGGTGCACCTTGAACGAGATGTCCTCGACGGCAGCAAAATCGCCATAGTACTTCGACAGCCCGACGGCCTCGATCATGGCAGGACCTTGCTGTTGATTCATGGGGATTGGCTCCGCGCGCAAGAGTTTCAGGTAAGATCGTGGGGCAGGACGAACCCGACCCCGGCATGATACAAGCGGCCATTATAGCAGGCCCATTTTGCCTTGCTATAGGCAGCGAAAGGCATTATCACCGTACCTGTGAGGGAAACAACCCCCCCAATCAAGGACTGTATTCGAGCCCCCGGCCGACCGGCGGCCGGAATCGGCCTCCGCCTGCGTTGTGGCGCACGCCAACGTAGCTTCACTACGTTGCTGAAGTGGGGGATGGTTCGCTTTCCCGGCTGAACGCAACGTGGCGGAGCCAGTGCCGGTCGTCCCGCTGCGGGAAATCGGTCCGCACGTGGCAGCCCCGCGTCTCATCCCGCTCCAGGGCCGCCGAGATCATCAGCCGCGCCACGCAAAGCATGTTCTGGAGCTCCCAGCCGAGCGGCCTCGAGAACTGGTGCGGCCAAACGTAGCGGCACCAGTGGTCGATGTTCCCGAGCGCTTCCCCGAGCCCGTCGGCATCGCGGCGGACACTCACGCTCCGCCACATCTGCGCCTTGAGCGCGTTGCGGATGTCGGGCACGTTGAGCACCTGCCGGGCTGGCGCCGAGCGGGCGTTCTCCAACGCCAGGGCGTGGAAGGAGTCGTTCAGGCGGGCCGCCTCCCGCGAGACCCCCTCGCCGACGTGCGCCCCGTACACCATCGATTCCAGCAAGCTGTTGGACGCCAGGCGGTTGGCCCCGTGCAGCCCGGTGGCCGTGACTTCCCCGGCGGCCCATAAGCCGGGGATCGTCGTGCGGCCCTCCAAGTCGACCGTCACCCCGCCCATCATGTAGTGGGCCCCCGGCCGCACGGGAATGCGGTCCCGGGTGATGTCAATGTCGAATTTCGCGCAGATCGCGGCGATCCCGGGGAACCGGCTCAGGACCCATTTCGGCTCCAGATGGGTGAGCGTGAGGTAAACGTTCGGGTGCCGCGTCTTCTCCATCTGGCTGACGATCGCCCAACTGACCACGTCGCGGGGGGCCAACTCGCCCCTCGGGTCATACTCGCCCATGAAGCGATGACCGAAGCGGTCGACCAAATGGGCCCCTTCGCCCCGCATGGCCTCCGTAATCAAATCCCGGCTGCTCCCGGCGATGTACAGCACCGTGGGGTGAAACTGCATGAACTCCATGTCCCGCAGCTCCGCCCCGGCCCGGTAGGCCATCGCCATGCCGTCGCCGGTGGCCACGTCGGGATTCGTCGTCTCCCGATAAATCTGTCCCGCTCCCCCGGTGGCCAGGACCGTCTGCTTGGCCCAGACGAGCGTCTTGCCGTGCTGCCGATTCCAGACCAGGGCCCCGCGGCAGACGCCGTCGTGGGTGAGCAAATCCACCGTGAAGGTGTGCTCCCAGACGTTGACGTTCTCGGCCTTCTCCAGCCGGGCGGTCACCGCCCGCATCACTTCCTTTCCCGTGGCATCCCCCAGGGCATGGGCGATGCGGTCGCGGCCGTGGCCTCCCTCGCGGGAGAGGTCGAGGCCGTCATCGGCGCGATCGAACCGCGTTCCCCAAGCGATCAGCTCCTGGATCCGCTTCGGGGCCTCGCGGACCACGTGCTCGACGACCTCCCGGTCGCAGAGTGGCCCGCCGGCCTCCAGGGTGTCGGCAACGTGGTCCTCGAAGCGGTCCTGCGGATCCAGAACCGCCGCGATCCCCCCCTGGGCGTACGCACTGTTGGACTCCAGCAGGCTGTCCTTGGTACACACCAAGACCGCAAGTTTCGGGTCCACTGCCAGGGCGGCCCGAAGGCCGGCCAGACCGCTCCCGACGATCAGCACGTCGGTAAAGAAGTGGGGGACCTGCTTGGGATGAAACGGGGCAAGATATCGCGGAATGTGTAGAGACATTGGTGGTGACCGGCAGGGGACACTTGGGCCGTGTCGCGGTATCGTTCATCGACCGCGCGGCCTGCTGGTTGCAGCTCGTAAGCGGCCGTCCAACAACAACTCCCCTCTCCCGTCCGCGGGAGAGGGGCAAGGGGTGAGGGCACGCGGCGCTCAAAACGCGAAGCTCTTGTTGGCCGGCCGCTACGTCTCAAACCAGCGCTTCTTGATAGCGTAACAAGCCGACCGCCAGTTCGCCATGCCCCCTACGTCTTGGGAGGAAGACCCTCGTGCCTTGCCGCTGGGCACCACCGCGACGCACGCCTTTTCGATGCCCAAGCAGCATCACGGCAGGCCACGCCGAAAGCAACGCCTGCCACGCCCTTAGGAGCCTCAGGGCGTGCCGCCCGACCGTCCTCGCGTTGGCGTACCGCTTACCCGGGCGGCTGCGTAATTTTCAGGGGTTTTCTCGACGTGTGGCGGTTGGTTACAATGAGGCCGGAAGGAGACGGGATGGACTTTGCTCACCTACTGCCGCCCCCGGTTCGGCAGCTTGACGACCCGTAGACTGCGATGCCGCGAATTGCCAAGGACCGGAAGCTGACCTCGCAGATTGAGTCCGCCGTCAAGGAGATTCCCACGCATCACGACCTGCGGCTGGGCGATGCCCGCAGCATGGAATTGGAGCCGAAGAGCATCCACTTGGTGCTGTGCTCACCCCCCTACTGGACGCTTAAGGAGTACCGGAGAAGCGAGGGGCAATTGGGTTTCGTCGCCGAGTACGAAGACTTCCTCGCGGAGCTGGACAATGTCTGGCAGCGGTGTTTCGAGGCCCTGGTTCCCGGCGGGCGGCTGATCTGCGTGGTCGGCGACGTGTGCCTTTCTCGCCGCAAGAACCAGGGGCGGCATACGGTCGTTCCGCTGCACGCCTCGATCCAGGAGCACTGCCGGAGGATCGGCTACGACAACCTGGCCCCGATCATCTGGCACAAGATCGCCAACGCGGTCTACGAGGTCGAGAACGGGTCCAGCTTCCTGGGCAAGCCCTACGAGCCGAATGCGGTTATCAAGAACGACATCGAGTTCATCCTCATGCAGCGCAAGCCGGGCGGCTACCGCGCTCCCTCGGTGGCCACGCGCGTGCTGAGCATCATCCCCGAGGATTGCCACCGGGAATGGTTCCAGCAGATTTGGACGGGCCTGCCCGGGGCCTCGACAAAGGACCACCCCGCGCCATTCCCCGTCGAACTCGCCGAGCGGCTGATCCGGATGTTCAGCTTCGTGGGCGATACGGTCCTCGATCCGTTCATGGGGACTGGGACGACCAACTTGGCTGCGTCGCGGTGGGGCCGCAACTCCGTGGGTATCGAGGTCGATCCTCACTACTTCGAGTACGCGCAGAAGCGGCGAAACCAGTAATGCGTCCCCGGATTTTCCTGGGGAACCACCTTTCCCCGGCGGCCCGTCTGCCGACCCAGCCGGCTTGCCTCACGCCGCCCGCCGCCGCCGTCGCCACCAGCCGGCACCGATGCCCGAGGCCCCGAGAAGCGACCAGACGATGAGGGTACAGGGTTCGGGGATGGCGTTGGCCTGCAAAGCCATCCCGAAAGATCCCCACGGACCTATCGAAATGGCGTCAAAACTACCGCTGGGAACGTTGAGTTGTCCGTTGTCGTCTTTTCCCCATGCGGCGATGGAACCGTCTGCCCTCAGCCCTAAGCTTACCTCCCCACCGGCCGCGATAGCCACGAACGTACCCTCAGGAATGTCAAGTTGGCCGTAAGTGTTGTCACCCCAACCCACCACCGTACCATCGGGCTTGAGTGCAAGGCCGTGACTCCTGCCCTGTGCGATTGCGGTGTACGTACCGGTACCGGGAACGTCTATTCGGCCCCCCTGATCGTTACCCCAGCCGACCAATGTGCCGTCGGTTCTCAATCCGATGCAGGAATCCCAACCTGCTGCGACAGCCGTAAACCAGTCACTAGGTGGCGGGCCGAGTGACGCCGGTCCCCACTGGGCCAACGTTCCATCTGTTCTGATGCCCACGGCATGAGCGTTACCCGCTGAAATGGCTTTGAAAGTACCGCTGGGAACGTTCGTTTCGCCGTGCTCATTGAATCCCCAGCCGAAGAGAGTGCCGTTAGTCTGAATACCGATGTTGAACGCCGTGCCGGCTGCAATCGCGTTGAAGGTCCTGCCGGGCGGGATGGCGGTATTACCGGCAGTCATCTCCCCCCATGCGGCCACGGAGCCATCGGACCTGAGCGCGAGGCAGTGAAGAGCACCGGCTGCGACGGCAACGAAGTCACCGTCGGGTGTGTCGCTGACTTGGCCTTCCCCATCGTAGCCCCACACAACGATTCCCGCTTCCGCGCATGTTGCAGCGACAAACACCGCCGCCACGCACAAGACCAGCCGTTTCATGATGAGTCCTCCCCGTGCCCAGAAGGTGCCCCGTTCCGAGTCCCGTCCGTGACTTCACGGCCTCTGGCATAGTCCGCCCAAACACGGGAAGTCAATAGACCAAGTAGATCGGGGGTCCGAGTGTCGCTGGGGGCGGCCGGCTAGGCAAGTGAACGAGGGGGGCACCCGATGCGGGGGCCCTTCGATTTTCGATTGATGGTAAAATCACGGTGAAGCCGAGGCGTGGGCAAGTCCGGACGCACGAGGGGGGGCCGATGGCCGACGAAACACCACAAAACCCGACACCGGGGGAGCTTTCGGCAAGCCAATTGGCGGCAATCGGAGCCCTGATGGGCGGTGCAACACGGACCGATGCGGCCCGGGCGGCCGGGGTCCACCGCGGCACCTTGTACGAGTGCCTGAAAAACGACGCAGGCTTTCAGGCGGAATTGAGCCGGCAGAGGGGGGAGCTGAGGGACGCCGCGACCCTTCGGCTGGGGAAGCTAGCCGATGACGCAGTCGATGTGGTGTCGCAATGTTTAGGCGAGGGTATCGAACTCAGCTTGGCTTCGCGAACCGCCTTCCGCTTGCTGGAAGGGCTTGGCCTGCTTGCCGGCCGGGCAAGGCCCGTGGGGTCCAACACGGCCGAATGAAAACTCCTAGGCCGGGTAGCGGCTGATCCCCGCGGGCCGGCTATCGGTGTGGCGGCACCACCCCGCACCGACGGCCGGCCGCCCGGCAGAAAGGTGGTGCGTCATGTCAGAGCGTAGAGAGGCCCTGAAAGAGTTCATCGAGAAGGCGGAAGAGTACAGCAACGAGAACATTCCGCAATCCGAACGTTACGAGGAAGACGAGGAAGACGAGGCACTTCGCCCAATCGTCCAAACCTCCGTCAAGCCCGCGGTGCAACGTCTGCAGCGCATCTACGGCCGCGGAAAGAAGCCCAAACTGCCTTACCCGCAATCGCTTTGGTGGCGGAACCTAATACGCTACACCGATCTAGGCAAGCGACTCCCACCCGAAGAGGCCGGCCGCCGGAATGACCTCGCGGAAGAGTACCTCAACAAACTGTTGGAGTGGGCGAAAAACGAATTGAAGCCTCCAGCCAGAACGACGGAGGGAACACCGACGAACGGTGAGCCCGTTGGTGGGCCCGGAGGCCCCACGGCCAGCGTGCCAGAGGAAGCGCGGCACGAGTCTCTATTGGATCAAGTTGTGGAACGCACAGTGGATCAAGTTGTGGAACGCACAGTGGAGCAAGTTGTGGAACGCACACGGATTGAGCCCAAGAAAGAAGAGTTCCGGGGACAGCATACGTAATTCCGGTGGAGTTTAGTAAGGTGTCCCCAAAATACCGAATACCAAACCATCGTGACATGAAGTCCCCTAACCAGTGCGCTGCAGCGAACCGCCGCCCCGCTGGGCAGTCGTACGGTTCGGGACGACTTCAACGCGGCAGCTCCCGCGGGAGCGCGTCCCCGGCGGCGGTCGCTGAGCTTGGTCGTTAGGAATGTCATTGGACACATTCACTTTCAAGGGTGAGGTCACTTTTCGCAGCTCGAAAGCTGGCGGCGGTGGTCCGCCCGGAGAGGCGGAACTGCTGCGCATCAATCCGAAACGAGAGGTTGAGCTGTGTGCATGCATAGGATGGATCAGGTTGGAACCAGGATCACTCAACCTGCGCGTTGAAGATGGAGTGGTTGAGCGCCTGGGTCATCTGTGCGAGTGCTATTTCGAACACCCATCGCTAATCAAGTATCCGAATGGCAAGTCAAGAATCCCGAACCTGCGCGGTGGTTACCTGTACTACCGAGCTGTGATTCGAGCTTCAGAACGCACAGAGCCAGCGCTGATCCGTCGTGCAAAAGACAGACCGTTGAACAACCTGGTCGAGGCCTATTCCCCGGTGCGGCTCGTCCATGTGCTGGACCTGCAAGAGGGAAGTTGTGTCGAGGTCGAGGTCAGAAATGCGTGACGTAGCTGCGCCTTCAGGGATAGGGCGCACGCCCTCCCCAATCAAATAGGAGGTCCAGTAGAGATGAAGGTGTTTGCCGAACAAAGCACCGAAGATCCCAGCGTCTTCAACATTCAATTGGCAACGTGGAAGATCGCTATTGACAGGTGGCGTGATCTGGAAAAACGATTTCGCGAGGAAGAATGTGGCTTCAATAAGTTCTTCGAGGAAGCATGCATCATTTTGGTCCTCGCTGGCACAAGCGCCAGCCAACTACTCGGACAGAATACGTCCAGCACATCGTCGCATGTCCCGAATGTTGAGAACCTGCTGGCCGAGCTTGTGCCCGATCCCAAACTGCGATCAACCCTGAAGGAGTTCAATTCGACATACGAGGACTTACGCCATTTCGCGGAACCAAAGCACGCTAGCGTCATCGATATTAACGGAGAGCATTTCACGCGTTGGATGCTTGCTCTCCAGAGTCTGTGGTTATTCCTGGGGCAGCCGGGCGAGGCCATTGTGAGAACCTGGTTCCGGAATACCTTTGCGGTGGAATGGATCGACGAGGAGAATTCCTAACAAGCCGTTACAGCCGACGTCCCCGCGTGCCCAAGCCCTGCTTCGGCACGCGCTTGACCGAAGGTCCGCTTCCAAAGCGCCATTGACCCGACTACGACCATTCGCCAACTCGTAGGGCGGATCTCCAATCCGCCCCAAAGTAGGCGGGGCACTCCGTGACCCGCACCCCGGTCGCAAAGCGACCGGCCTACGTTCGACGGATTGAAAGCCCGTCCTACGCCCTCCACCCTCCAGTCTCCCGCCTCCAGAATCAGGAGGCAGACGGGTCGTGGGGTGGAGGAGAGGGGAGAGGGATTAGGGATCAGGGACTGGGGGTTAGGGAGAGCGTTGCGAAGCTGGAGCTTCGCAACGAGAGGGAACGACAGGCTGGAAGCCTTAGTTTTACCCACATTTTCTCTGTTGGGCTATGAGGTAG
>CAYGZA010000276.1:0-9419 GCA_964354135.1 uncultured Planctomycetaceae bacterium | reverse complement strand
CTGCCGCGGCGAGGGGCACGTCGAGATCGACATGCAGTTCCTGGCCGACGTCTACATGCGGTGCCCCCAGTGCAACGGCACCCGCTACCGCGACGAGATCCTGGACGTGACCTACCGGGGGCGCAATATCGCCGAGGTGCTGGAAATGACGGTGCGCGAGGCGTTCACGTTCTTCCGCGGCCGGCACAAGGTGCAGGCGCGGCTCAAGCGGCTGATCGACGTGGGGCTGGACTACGTACGGCTCGGGCAGCCGGCCAACACGCTCTCCGGCGGCGAGGCCCAGCGGCTCAAGCTGGCCGCCTATATGTCCAGCGCCCGACGCGGCCGCTCCCTGTTCCTCGTCGACGAGCCGACCACCGGCCTGCACTTCTCCGACATCGTGCAGCTCCTGGATTGCTTCGACGCGCTGGTGGCGGTCGGGCATTCGCTGATCGTCGTGGAGCACAACCTCCAGCTCGTTAAGGCGGCCGACTACGTGATCGACCTCGGCCCCGGGGCCGCCGACGAAGGCGGCCGGGTCGTCGTCCAGGGCACGCCCGAGATGGTCGCCAACTGCCCGAACTCCGTCACCGGACGGTTCCTGGCGGAGGTCCTTGCCGAGGACGCCCGGCGGGCGCGGTGAGACGTCAGCTCTCAGCTATCAGCCGTCAGCCATCAGACGCGTAGGGTGCGTGCTTGCACGCACGCGTTCCCGGGGATTGCCTGCGTACAGTCCGATCGCGTGGTTGCAAGCAACCACCCTACCCCTTCCCTGGTCGCACCTGCCACGATGGCGGTGGATAGCTTGCCCAGCTTCAGACGCCCGCAGGCCCAGGATGGATCCAAGGCCGGCGATACGGCCGGCGCAGCAGGCGGTTCGCCTCGTCGTCGCCGACCACCTGCCCCTTCTGGGCGTCCCAGGTAAACGTCCGGCCAAGCTGGAGGGCGAGGTTGGCCAGGATGCAACTGGCGGTCGAGATATGGCCCTCCTCGATGTCGGCCACCGGCTTGCCGCCGACGTCAATCGCCGCCAGCAGGTCCTGCATGTGCCGGCGGATCGCCGGGGCACAGTGACGCTCCAGGCGCGGCTCCGTCTTGTCTTCCGGGTATTGCTCCAGCTCGTAAGTAACGTCCTTGTGGACCGGATTCCCGCCGCCTTGCGGGGTGAAATCGTAGCTCATCACGCTCGCCTTGAGCGTGCCCTTGTCGCCGTAGAACGTCGCCCCCCAGGGATACTTGGGGTCGGGCGTGTGGCCCCAGGTGCGATGCTGCCACACGACCGCCAGCTCGCCGAAGTCGAACGTGGCGGTCTGCGTGTCCGGGATATTGGCCTTACTCTTCTTGTCCACCAGGATGCCGCCCGAGGAGCCGATCCGCTTCGGCCACCCGAGACCGAGCATCCAGCGGACCATGTCGAACATGTGGATGCACATGTCGCCCACGATCCCATTGCCGTACTCCGTGAACGACCGCCAGCGCCCCGGGTGGACCAGGGAGTTGTACGGTCGCATCGGGGCCGGGCCGGTCCACATCTCGTAGTCGAGATAGTCGGGCGGATCGGTGTCGGGGGGATTCTCGCGGGCCCGCATGTGATAGTAGCAGTAGATCTCGACCAGCCCGACCTTGCCGAGCTTGCCCTCCTTGATGATCGCGTCCCGGGCCTCGACGAGGTGCGGCGTGCTGCGCCGCTGCACCCCCACCTGCACGACCCTCTTGTGCTTGCGGGCCGCGGCGACCATGGCCTGCCCCTCCGCCACGTCGACGCTGATCGGCTTCTGCACGTAAACGTGGGCCCCGGACTCGATGGCGGCGATCATCGCCAGGGCGTGCCAATGGTCCGGCGTGGCGATCAGCACGAGGTCCAGGTCTTTCTCCTTGAGCATCTCGCGGTAGTCGCCGTAGGTGCGGGGCCTCTTCTTGGAAGCCTGCCGGGCGGCGACCATCTCCGCCGCCTCGGCCAGCATCCGCTTGTCCACGTCGCACAGCGACACCACCTCGACGGGCGCCACCTGGAGCAGGCGCACGAGATCGATCTTCCCATACCATCCGCAGCCGATCAGACCGACGCGCTTTGCCTTCCGGTCGGCGGACTCCGCGGCATGACTGCCGACGGCCGACAAGGCCAGCCCGGCCCCGGCGGCTCGAAGGAACTTACGGCGATCCATGATCTCTCTCCCCGATAAAAGCGGAATGCGAGTGCAACACAACACGGTAGTATACAGAATCACGAGGTGGTTCGCGAGCGGCACCGCTGCACTATCGGAGGCCGGGAACATCAGACCGTGTCGCCGGTTCGAAACCGCGCCCAGTCGATGCCCAGCTTGCGCATCCGCGCTCGCAGCGTGTGTGGGTTGATCTTCAAGAGCCGGGCGGCGCCGTGGGGCCCTTCGATGCGCCCTCGGGTCAGCCGCAAGGCCGCCTCGATGTGCCGCTTCACGGCCTCATTCAACGACGAGATCTCCGGGGCCGCAGCCGCTCGGGCGGCGACCGGCTCGTCGGTGGAGCTTGAAGACTCGGACGGAACGGTAGCGGCCCCCAGCGACTTGGCCACCTCGAGGCGCCGGCCGTTCCCGATAATAGCGGCCCGGTCGATCACGGCCGCCAGCTCGCGGATGTTGCCCGGCCAGGCGTAACTCCGCAAGAGGGCGATGTCTTCGGCGGTGGGCATCGCCGGCGGAAGCCCGAACCGCGTGGCTGCCCGCTCGGCAAAGTGCGCGGCCAGCGCCGGGATGTCCTCGCGCCGCTCCCGCAGCGGCGGCAGAATAATGGGAAAGACCGCGATCCGATACCAGAGGTCCTCGCGGAACCTTCCTTCGGCCACCATCGCCGCGAGGTCGCGGTGGGTGGCGGCGACGATCCGCACCTCGACGTTGATCGCCTTCTCTCCGCCGACCCGCTCCAGCCAGCCGTCCTGGAGGATTCGCAGGAGTCGCACCTGGGCGGCCGGCGGCAGCTCGCCCATCTCGTCCAGAAGGAGCGTTCCGCCGTCGGCCCGCTCGAACCAGCCGGACCGCGTCTCGATCGCCCCGGTGAACGCCCCCCGCTCGTGGCCGAACAGTTGCGAATCGATCAGTTCGGATGGGATGGCCCCGCAATTGACCCGGATGAACGGGCCCGCGTGGCGTGGCGAACGATTGTGGATCAGCCGGGCGACCAGCTCCTTGCCGGTCCCCGTTTCGCCCACGATGAGCACCGGCACGTCGGACCGCGCCACAAGCTCTACCCGGTCCATCACGGCGCGCAGGCCCGAGTCGGCGCCGACCACCGTGTCGCCCAGGGCCTTCCGTCCCAGGCGGGTCAAGAGCGACCGCTTGTCGGCCTCGGCCGCCTCCCGCAAGGCAGCCATCTCCCGCACGCGGTGGTCGTTCTCCAAGGCGACGGAGAACGGTTCCAGCAGGAGTTGCACCAGTTGCGCGTGCTCAGGCTCGAAGCAACGGCCGGGGCTCGCCGCCAGCACCAGCACGCCGGTCGGACTCTGTGGGTCACCCAGCGGACCGGCCAGGACCTCTCCATCCACGCCTGCGGGGACAAGGGCCTCCAAAGGGCCGTCCTTCGGGCGCAGCCGAAAACCCCGAGTTACCGATCCCTTCCGACACCACGCCAAGATGGCCTTGGTCTCTCGCTCAGAGCATTCCGTTCTTGCCTCGGGGAGCCGGACTTCGGGAGAGGTCAGGCCGACCGCGGCGGTTTCCAGGCATCTCCGCTGCCGGTCGATCCGCCGGACCAGGACGAGTTGAAGCGGCATCTGCCCAACCAACATGGCTGCGATCTTCTCGACCGCTTCACTGACTTCGCTGTGCCGGCAGACCTCACGCCATACGTCGAGCAAGAGCGGACGGAACACTTCCACAGCACACCTCCCGTGTCAAGACACAGCGATTCTATCATATCTCACGGGTTCGTCTAGTACATTTCACGGAAGGGCGTCGCGGATGCCCGATGAGCCGTATCGAGTCTCCCTAAATCTATTGCACTGAATACGTTAAGGCCACATGTCAGATTCGGCATCGAACTTGCGACGGTATCTTCCAGCGGGCAAGCGCGAACGGTATCCTCCCCCCCGGCTTTATACCACTTAGGAGTTATATTGATGCGTCAACAAAGGGCATGGATGACGTTCCTCGTCACGGCGGCCGCCGGCGTCCTGCTGGTCTTGGTTGCGGGGTGCGAGGCTCGCGATGCGGGCGAAATGAGCTTGTTGAACGTCTCGTACGATCCTACCCGGGAGTTCTACGCCGAGTTCAACGAGGAGTTTGCGGAGCAATGGAGCCAAAAGACCGGCCAGAAGGTGACCATCAACAACGCGCACGCGGGTTCGAGCAAACAGGCCCGCGCCGTCATTGAGGGTCTTCCGGCCGACGTGGTGACCCTCGCCCTGGGGTACGACATCGACGCGATTGCTGAGGCCAGCCTGCTGGCGTCCGACTGGCAGAAGCGGCTGCCCCACGGCAGTTCCCCATACACGTCGACGATCGTCTTTCTCGTCCGCAAGGGAAACCCCAAGGGGATCAAGGACTGGGACGATCTGGTGAAGCCCGGGATGTCGGTGATCACGCCGCACCCCAAGACCTCGGGCGGGGCCCGATGGAACTACCTGGCCGCTTGGGGATACGTGCTCAATCGCGAGCTGGGCGACCTGGCGAATCTCCACGACCCAAAACGCGCCGAGGATGTCAAGAAGGCCCAGCAGAAGGCGCGGGAGTTCGTAACGGAGTTGTTCCTGCGCGTTCCCGTGCTCGATTCCGGGGCCCGCGGCTCCACGATGAGCTTCGTCCGCCGCGGCAGGGACGACGCGCTGTTGGCCTGGGAGAACGAGGCCTTCTTGACCATCAAGGAGCAAGGGGAGGACAAGTTCGAGATCGTCGTTCCTTCGGTGAGCATCTTGGCCGAGCCGCCCGTGGCCATTGTCGACGAGGTTGTCGACAAGCGCGGCACGCGGCAGATCGCCCGGGCCTATCTCGAGTACCTCTACTCGCCGGTGGGCCAGACACTGGCTGCCAAGCACTTCTACCGCCCGCGGATCGAGCAAGGGGTGCCGCAAGAGTTCCTGAAGCGGTTCCCGAAAGTCAACTTGTTCACCATCGACGGGGTTTTCGGCGGCTGGGCGAAGGCCCAGAAGGAGCACTTCGACGACGGCGGCGTTTTCGACCAGATCTACAAGCCGAAGTGACCGGGGAGCTGGCCGTGCAACTTGCCCTGAAGCGACACAGCGTGCTGCCGGGATTCGGCCTGACGATGGGCTGCACGCTGGCGTATCTCGGTCTGGTCGTCTTGATCCCGCTGTCGGCCTTGTTTCTGCGTGCGGCGGGCGTGGACTGGGAGCGATTCCGCGCCGCCCTGGCCGAGCCTCACGTCCTGTCGGCGTTCCGGCTGAGTTTTTCGGCGTCGTTCGTCGGGGCCTGCGTCAACGCGGTCTTCGGGCTGATCGTCGCCTGGGTCCTGGTCCGCTACACGTTCCCCGGCAAGAACGTGATCGATGCCGTCGTCGATCTCCCGTTCGCGTTGCCCACGGCGGTCTCGGGCATCACGCTGACCGCCTTGTTCGACGAAAAGGGTTGGTTCGGCCGATGGCTGGAGCCGCTGGGCATCCACGCGGCGTACACGCCGCTGGGGGTCACGGTGGCGCTGACGTTCATCGGGCTCCCCTTTGTGGTCCGCACGCTCCAGCCGGCCCTCGAGGACCTCGACCCGGAGGTCGAAGAAGCCGCGGCCAGCCTCGGCGCCAACCGGCTCCAGACCTTCTTCCGCGTGATCCTCCCGATGATCGTGCCCGCCCTGTTGACGGGCTTCGCCATGGCCTTCGCCCGGGGATTGGGGGAATACGGCTCCGTGGTCTTCATCTCCGGCAACATGCCGATGCAGACCGAGATTGTCCCCAAACTGATCGTGGACAAGCTGGGCCAGCACGACGTGGTGGGCGCGTGCGCCATGGGCGTCGTGATGCTCGCCGCCTCGTTTGTCCTGCTGTTTATCATCAACCTGTTGCAGTGGTGGAGCCGGCGCCATGTCTAGCGTCGCCGATGCCTCGATTCCGCTCGCGCCCGCCTACCAGTTTCCGACTCAGGGCGGCTCGCGGGCTGCAACCGCCGAGCCGGCCGTGGTCCGCTGGGTGCTGATCGGCGTATCGCTCGTGTTTCTCGGCGCGTTTCTCGTGGTGCCGCTGGTGGCCGTGTTCTACCAGGCCCTGGAGAAGGGGATCGGCGCGTACTTCCGGGCACTGAGGGAGCCCGACGCCCGGGCGGCCATCCACCTGACGATCCTCACGGCGGCCATCGCGGTCCCGGTGAACACGGTCTTCGGCATCGCGGCGGCCTGGGCCATCAGCAAGTTCGAGTTCCGCGGCAAGCAGTTGCTCATCACGCTCATCGACCTGCCTTTCAGCGTTTCGCCGGTGGTTGCCGGGCTCGTCTTTGTGCTGGTGTTCGGGCGGAACGGCTGGCTCGGCCCCTGGCTGGAGGCGCACAACGTGCGGATCATCTGGGCCGTGCCGGGGATCGTGCTGGCGACCCTGTTTGTGACCTTCCCGTTCGTCGCCCGGGAACTCATCCCGCTCATGCAGGCCCAAGGAACGGAAGAGGAAGAGGCGGCCCGGGTCCTGGGGGCCGGCGCCTGGCAGACGTTCCGGCGGGTGACGCTGCCGAACATCAAGTGGGGGCTCCTGTACGGGATTATCCTGTGCAACGGCCGGGCGATGGGGGAGTTCGGCGCGGTCGCGGTGGTCTCCGGCCATCTCCGCGGCAAGACCGTCACCATGCCGCTGCACGTGGAGATCCTCTACAATCAGATGAGCGCGACCGCCGTGACCGCCGCGTTCGCCGTCGCCTCGCTCCTGGCGGGGCTGGCGCTGGCGACCCTGGTGGCCAAGTCGGCCCTGCAGTGGTGCGTCGCGCGGCACGTGGCCCGATCGCAAAGTGGCCCCGCGTGAGGGGCCCGGGAAGCATTCCATGAGCATCGAAGTCCGCGGCATCACGAAGACCTTCGGCCGATTCACGGCGCTACGCGACGTGAGCCTCCGCGTCGAGACCGGCGAGTTGGTGGCCCTGCTGGGCCCATCCGGCTCGGGGAAAACCACCCTCCTGCGGATCATCGCCGGCCTGGAGCAGCCGGACGCGGGAAGCGGCCCGATCCTCTTCGAGGACGAAAACATGGCCCGCCGCGGCGCCGGCGCCCGGCAGGTCGGCTTTGTCTTCCAGCACTATGCTTTGTTCCGCCACATGACGGTTTTTGAGAACGTGGCCTTCGGGCTGCGGGTCCGCCCGCGAAAACACAAGCCGCCCAAGGACGTGATCCGCCAGCGGGTCCAGCGGCTCCTGCAACTCGTCCAGTTGGAGACGTTCGCCAACCGCTATCCGAACCAGCTCTCCGGCGGCCAGCGGCAGCGCGTGGCGCTGGCCCGCGCGCTAGCCATCGAGCCGCAGGTGCTCCTGCTCGACGAGCCGTTCGGCTCGCTGGACGCCAAGGTCCGCAAGGAGCTTCGCCAGTGGCTCCGCCGGCTGCACGACGAGATCCACATCACCAGCGTCTTCGTGACCCACGACCAGGAGGAGGCCCTGGAGCTGGCCGACCGCGTCGTCGTGATGAACGAGGGCCGGATCGAGCAGATCGGCACGCCCGACGAGGTCTTTCACTCGCCGAGCACCGAGTTCGTCACCACGTTCCTGGGCCAGGTCAACTTCTTCCACGGCCGGGTGGAAAACGGCAAGCTGCACTTCGCCACGCTCACGTGGGAATCGCCCGAGCACGCGGAGATGCCGGCCCAGCGGGTGCGGGTGTTTATCCGGCCGCACGACTTCGAGGTCGATACGCACCGCAACGGCGCCCCCAGCTTCAAGGCCACGGTCCGCCGCGTCCATTCGGCGGGGCCGAACGCCCGGCTGGAGCTGGTGGCCGAGACCGGCGAGCAGCTCGTCGTTGAGCTGCCGCACGATCAGTGCCGCTCCCGCGAGATCGCCCCCGGGAGCCTGGTCTACGTCACACCCCGCGACGTCAAGGTCTTCACCGGCCAGCAGCAGGGAAGTGAGTGCGGACCATCTCCCGAACCTCCGCCAGCCATCGGGTCCGCTCCTCGGGCGTGCTGAGGATGATCGGCTCGAAGTTCCGCCGCCAGAAGCTCCGCACGCCGCAGAAGCCGAAGGTGCAGGTCTTCCAGAGGTTCTCCAGCGGGTCGCCGAACCATTCCAGCTCGATATGGCGCGGGGTGTTCGAGGTCGTGAAGACCACAGCCGTCCGGCCGGCCAGGTGCTGGACGACGCCGCCTTGCGGGTCGAACTCGTAGGCCACGCCCTGCCGCAGCACGCGGTCGATCCACCCCTTAAGGATCGCCGGCGGCTGGCCCCACCAGTTCGGATGCACCACCACGTAGCCGTCGGCCGCGGTCACCTCGTCGCAGTGCCGCTGGATGACCGGGCTCGGCCGGACGTCCTTGGGAATCTCCTCGTGCGGCAGGACCGGATCGAACCGCTCCTCGTAGAGGTCGTGGAACACCACCTCGTGACCCGCCGCCTTGAGCTCCTCGACGGCCGCCTCGGCAATGGCGTGACAGAAGCTCCCCTTGTGCTGATGGCCGAGGATCACGAGAACCTTCATCGACGCTATCCCTTTAGCTTGGGACGATCCACAGTTGTACCTCAGAGGGGCTGTCAGCTTTCAGCTATCGGCTTTCAGCTTTCAGCTTTCACAAATCAGGTTTTGGCCCAAGGGCCGACGGCTGGTGCCTGATACCTGACGGCTGATGGCCGATAGCCAACGGTGGTCAAGCGCGGCGGCACCTATCCAAAGCCCTCTCAGCGGATGTTCATGTCGCAGCTCAGCCCGCCGGCGGCCGACAGGTAGGCGTGGCGCACGTAGTCGGCGACCATGCGGTCGGCACTGAACCGCCAGGCCAGCGAGCTGATCGAGTTCATCATCCGCTTGATCCACTGGCGGGGAAGGCCGTCGATGTCGCGGTCGTAGTAGAGCGGGATCACCTGCTCGTGCAGGACGCGATAGAGGGCCTCGCCGTCGCGGCGGTCGGTGATGTCGTCGCGGACGTGGCTCGTCCCCTTGCTGATGGCGAACCCGTTGGCGCCGTCGTAGGCTTCCGCCCACCAACCGTCGAGGACCGAGAAATGCAAGGCCCCGTTGAGCACGGCCTTCTGCCCGCTCGTGCCGGAGGCCTCCAAGGGCCGGCGGGGATTGTTCAACCAGACGTCCACCCCCTGGACCATGTGGCGGCAGACGTTGATGTCGTAGTCCTCCACAAAGGCGATCCGCCCGGAAAACCGGGGATCGTGCCGGAGGTTGGCGATCTGCTGGATCAGCCGCTTGCCGGGCTCGTCGGCCGGATGGGCCTTGCCGGTGAAGATCAGTTGCAGCGGCCGTTCGGGATCGGTGATCATCGCCGCCATGCGATCCGGGTTGGCCAGGATCAAGTCGGCCCGCTTGTAGGTGGCGAACCGCCG